>DASYWT010000319.1:0-14573 GCA_035935775.1 Terriglobales bacterium | reverse complement strand
CGGTCACCGTGGAACTGGAGAATGTGTTTCTCCGTCCCGTGCCCGGCAGCGTTGATCAGGCGACCGCCATCGCCCGGTCCAGATCATCTGCCGTGTTGTCGGCCGCCAGCTCCGTTGTCACCGCGGTGATCGGAAAAGCATCGCCTCAAGAGCAGCAACCGGTGGTAGGCGCGCCCGGCAGTGCCGCGGCTGAAACCAGCCGGCCGCGCGCTCGCCAGTCAGTTTCGAATTCGAGTTCGAACGCGTCGCCGGCAAACAGCGCGCGGGCAGAAAGTGCGCCCTCCCTTCCCAGACCGGCATTGAGTGCGCCGGCCTCCTCCAGTTCCGCCACTAACTCGCTGGCCGCGAGCAGCGGGGCTGCGGAGAACGGCGGTGCCGCGGAGAGCAGCAGCGCAACCGAGAGCAGCGTCGCGGGCGCGCCTTCAAGGCAGGCTCCCAACGGCTCCGCTTTAGCGGCGATGCTGTTGCAGAAGGTGCTGCCCGTATACCCTGAGGAAGCCCGCCGCCAGGGCGTGCAGGGACAGGTGGTGCTGAAGGCGGTGATCGGCAAAGACGGCACCATCGCCGAACTGCGCCCCCTGGAGGGACCGCAGGAGTTGACCGCCGCCGCCATTGACGCCGTCCAGCATTGGCGCTTCCGTCCCTACGAACTCAAAGGCAAGCCGGTCGAGGTCGAAACCGACATTCGCCTCAACTTCCAGCTACCCAACAAGAAGTAGTCAGAAGCCAGCATGCGGGCTCTTCAATGGGGACCGGCTGTCTGACTACGGCGGCAGTATAAGCAAACCGCGTTTCAAGAACCTCGATATATGGTGGGTTTGCCTAGAAACCCACTATATTGTGTACCTCGGTTCTGCACCAGGGTCACCCTCTTGTCCGTTACTCGGGTAATCGGGCATAGTTATAGCATATGTAGCGTTTGTAGCGTATGCTCTATGTGTGCCACGAGCGCAAAAAGTGGGAGACTGGCGAAAACCAGCGCCAGGAAGGAGGACCGCCGTGACCACGACCGAGGCTGAAAAAGTAGCAATTTCTTGCAAGGACCAAGAGGAGGTGCAAGAGCTGTACGAAAAACTACGGCAGGCTGCTGCGAAGCTTGTCGGCCCCGATGGCAAGACTCAGGTTTTGCCAAACAACTTGTATTCGTTCCTGTGTCGTTTACTTGCGGACCTACGAGCCGGGAATTCTGTGACTATTCTGCAGAGCAATGCTCAGCTCACAACCATGGAAGCTAGCAAAATGCTGGGAACATCTCGACAATTCCTAGTCAACCTATTAGAGAAAGGCGAGATCCCATTTCACCTAGTTGGGACACACAGGCGTATATATGCCCGCGATGTTCTGGCGTACAAGGCAAAGCGGGATGCCGCACGTCGAAAGGCGCTCGATGACCTAGCGCGCGCCGAGTATGACGAAGGGATCTACGACAAAACGCCAGATGATCCTGACGCCAGACAACGAGTACGCCGTACTGCTTGATTCGTGTGTGCTGGTTCCTATGCCGCTTTGCGATATTTTGCTGCGAATGGCAGAAGAACCAGCTTTATACCGGCCTCTGTGGAGCGAACAAATTCTCGCAGAGGTCGGTACTTCACTCATACGACATCTGAGAGTCTCCGAACCTCAGCGGGATAGAAGGATTGCGTTTATGCGGGATTTTTTCCCGGAAGCGTTGGTGGGTGTGCCTCCTGGATTGCCACCGGCATTGACGTGTATCCCCGACGAAAACGACCGACACGTACTAGCTGCAGCCATTCGCGGCAGGAGTCCTAGATAAACTCGATGCTCAAGCAGCGGCCATCAGAAACGAAAGGACTCAGATTATTACCAGACTCAAAGACCGCCTACAAGCACCCAAATTTGCATCTCTAATTGAAGCAAGAACGGCTTAGACCCCACGCACCCGGCTTCTTTATCATCTTAATTTGTGTCAAGTGAATAATCATCGTTCGTTCTACGCGTAAGAGTTGCCTTACCTCGGATAAGTTACATGTGGGATAAACCGTAAAATAAATTGTCCACGGTCGGGATAAGGAGAGCCAGGCATGCGATGCCAAGCGCCACGAGCCAGACCCATTTTTCACGGAAGGTCATACGGCGCAACTCCTTCACTGCAGCTTTGCGTATTCCGCCTTGGCTTCCTTCAGGACAGGAAGGTCCGGGTCGGCGTCTTTCCACATGGCGAACAAATCCTGGTAGGCGGTGCGGGCCCCGGCTGCATCATGCTGTGCCGCGAGGGAGCGCGCCAAGCCGAGCTGCGCCAGCGGGTAATAAAAAGAGAACGGCGCGTTGGCACGGAGCGCGAGAAATTTGCGGAACTCCGCGGCCGCGTTGCCGGCATCTCCGCTGGCCAGGTAAGCCTGACCACGCAGCACATGAGTCTGGAACCAGACGCCGCCTTCGTAAGGTTGAGCGGTGGCCAGTGTCTGCACCGCCGCAGCGGCCTTGCCCTGGCGCATCTGCAAACGGGCCTCGACGCGAGGGACGACGACCTTCTGCAGGAAGGTGTCGTCCGGACGCGTTTTGCGGGCTTCGCTCAACAGAGCTTCGGCCTTCTGGTCCTGCCCCGCAGCCGAACTGGCATCCGCCATCTGCGCCAGGAGGAACGGATCGCGGGAAAGCGCCAGAGCGGAATCAATCGCTTCCGCGGCCTGGGAACGGTATCCGAACTCAGCTTCGGCCGTCGCCTCCTGCACCAGTCGGCTCGCGGCAGCGTCGGACATATTCAATCCTTTGGCCCGTTCGACGGCTTGCGCTCTCAATTGGCGGAGCCGCTTCAGTTGGCCCAGCGCGGCGGCGTGCGCTGCCTCCTGACCGAGCACGCGCAACTCTCCCTCCGGGCTCGCCTTGGCTAGTTCCTCCATGTGCGCCGCGCCGGCGCTGTCTCCCCGCAGGATGGCCGACCCTGCCAGGGTGACATAAAGCAGCTGGCCGTGAATATTTCTCTGCTGTGCCTGGGCCAGCAGGGCGTCGGCGTTATCCAGCTTGCCCAAGCTTCTATAGGCCGTAGCTCCCACCAGGTAGCAATTCAGGGTGTCGGGCCGAAGGCGGATGGCTTCCAGGCAGTTCTCCACCGATTTTTCGTATTCCCCGCTTTGCTGATAGTCAACGGCGACATTGATTCGCGAGACCTCGTCGCGTAAATACGTCTGCTTCATCAATTCCCAGGCCTGTATTGATTTCTCTGTCTGCCCGGTGTCGAAATAGTAGTACGCAGTAATGTAGAGCCTTTCGTATTCGCTGGTCCGGCCGCGTAATTCGAAAGCCTTCGAGACTTCCCTGGTTGCCAGGTCGAACTGACCAGTGTTTCCGGCCACAACACCCAGGCGGAGGTGGGCCAGCGCGAAGTTGGGGTCCAGTTCAATGGCCCGCTGGTAAAACGGCATGGAGGCGATGTCTTCCAGCTTGTTGTGCTGGGCATCGCCGAGGGTAAAAGCCTTCAAGGCATCGAGCGAGGAGGTGGTGGCCTGCTCCAGCGGCTTGTCGAACTTCTGCACCGAGGCCAGCGATTCTCCCAGCTTGCCGCGCAGCTTGCTGGCGGCGTTGCCCAGCGCGCCCAGCACCGAATCTTTGCCCGACGCCTGCTGCTGCGCCTCCCCCAAAGAATCGCCGGTGGAGGCGTTCACCGCCTGCAGCGTGATCACATACTGGCTTCCCAGCAGCGCGATAGAGCCTGTCAGCAGGGCCTTGATGCCGTCGCGCTGGCAGATTTCGCGGCCGATATCGCTGGTGATCGGCTCATCCGGTCCCTTCCCCATATACTTTAGGGTCTTCTGCACCTGCTGCTCGGGCACCACGTTCAGAAACGGCGACTGCTGCAGGTCTACCGCCAGCGCCTTTTTCAGCGTGCCATCGAATACGGCATCGCCGGTGGTGTTCACGAAGTCCGTGACCAGGATTGAATCTTTTTCTGTGATGGCTTGCGCACGCTGCTGATAAATGAAAAAGCCAATGGCGGCAGCTACCAGAACCAAAACACCCACCGCCGCGTAAAGCCGCCATTTGGGACGTGAAGGCGATGCCACAAACGATGAGGAGCCGGCGGGCGTGCTGCCGGATGCGGCGGCGGACACCCGGCTGCTGCTGGCTACGGCTACGGCAGCGGCGCCACTTGCCGCGGCCATGCTCGCGGCTGATTGGTGGGCGCTGGCCGCTCCGCTGCCCGCTTTCGCCGGTGGGGCTTCTTCGCCAATCTCCAGAATCGGGCTGCGTCCCGACTCCAGTTCACGGCGCACCCGCTTCAGGTCGGCGCGCATGTCTGCCGCGTTCTGGTAGCGCAGCTCCCGGTCCTTATCCAGCGCCTTGCTGATGATCTCTTCCAGCTTGGGCGGAATATCGGGGTTGAGACGAAGGGGCGCGGTGGGCGCGCGGTCGAGAATCGCCTGAAAGATGACCGCCGAGGTTTCACCGCGAAACGCCACCTTGCCGGTGGCCATTTCGTAGAGTACGGCGCCGAAGGAGAACAGGTCGGTGCGCCGGTCAAGCTCCTTGCCCTTGGCCTGCTCCGGCGACATGTAAGCCACTGTCCCCAGAGTCGAGCCCGGGCTGGTCAGGTGTTCTTCGCTGACCACAGTGGGGGCGGAGGTTGCTCCGGACTGTGCTCCGTGGCCGGCGTACTCCATCTTGGCCAGGCCGAAATCGAGAATTTTGGCGTGCCCGCGGTCGGTCACGAAAATGTTCGCCGGCTTGATGTCGCGGTGGATGATTCCTTTGGCGTGGGCCGCGTCCAGGGCATCGGCAATCTCGATGGCCAGCGCCAGCAGCGTCTCCATTTCCATGGGCCGCACGCCGATCTGGTGCTTGAGCGTGGAGCCCTCGAGGTATTCCATAGCGATGAAAGCTTTGCCGCCCTCCTCGCCAATGTCGTAAATGGTGCAGATGTTGGGATGGTTCAGGGCGGAGGCCGCCTGCGCCTCGCGCTGGAAGCGGCTGAGCGCCTGCGGGTCGCGCGCCACCTCGTCAGGCAGAAACTTCAGCGCCACCAGCCGGTGCAGGCGGGTGTCTTCAGCCTTGAAGACAACGCCCATGCCGCCCCCGCCGAGCTTTTCCAGGATGCGGTAGTGGGAGATGGTTTGACCAATCATGGCGCGGCGTTATGTTAGGCGGGGGGCGCAGGCAAGTCAACGGAAAGCGGGAAGGTGCGTCGCGGCTGACGTACGCGAGAAAATCCTCCGGGTCATCAAAATTCGCAACCCAATCCTGCAAGATTCGTCCAACCATTAGCAAGCATTGGCCATGAGGTCTGGCTAAGCGGGCTCGTGTTAGAAAAAGATTCAGGAGGTCTTCCCCGTGAGCGTCAGCCAAAACGAAAAGGCAGTCCGCTTTCGCGCACTCCACCAAGGTTCCGGCGTCTTTGTAATTCCCAATCCGTGGGATGTTGGCTCCGCGCGCATTCTTGCCGGTCTTGGCTTCCAGGCCCTGGCTACCTCGAGCGCTGCCGCCGCCTCGGCCCTGGGGAAAAAAGATGGCGGCTTGACCCGGGATGAGGCGCTGCTGCACGGCCGCTTGATTGCCGGTGCGACCGATTTGCCCGTTTCTGCCGACCTGGAGAAAGGATTTGGCGACGCGCCCGAGGTGGTTGCGGAAACCATCCGCTTGGCGGCGCAGGCGGGTCTCGTCGGCTGCACCATCGAGGACGCAACCGGCAACCCCGACCACCCACTTTACGATGGCCCGTTGGCGGTGGAACGGATTGCCGCCGCAGCGGAAGCGGCTCGCGCACTCCCCTTCCCCTTCGTGCTGACGGCGCGAGCGCACAATCTTCTTTATGCTGACCCGAGCCTGGACGCGACCATCAGCCGTCTGCAGGCTTTCGAAAAAGCTGGAGCCGATGTGCTTTTCGCCCCCGGCCTTCCTGACCTTGCCGCGGTGCGAGCGCTGTGCGTGGCGGTATCGAAGCCGGTCAATTTCATGGTGGGAATCAAGGGCAAATCGTTTTCTGTGGCCGAACTGGCCGACGCGGGAGTCCGGCGCATCAGCCTGGCAACTTCCCTCTATCGCGCCGCCATGACGGGCTTGCTGGAGGCCGCCCGTGAGGTGAAAGACAACGGCCAGTTCAGCTTCCTGGAACGAAGTGTGGTGACCGCAGACCTGAACAAACTTATGCGGATTTGACCGCGAAGCAGACTGCCGTGTGCGGACTTCCGTCGCACGCAGAATCGTCAGCCATCGCAGCTTAGACGGCGGCAGCCGTTCCGCCCGGCCCGATTTTCAGGATCTTCCGCGACACCCGCCCCAGCACCGGATACTCCGCCCACTCCCCGCGTCCGGCTTTGATGGCATAAACAATCGCAATCACCAGCATGAACGTCCACGCTCCCATGACGCCCACCCAAACCAGGGGAAAAAATACGAACATGGCCGGTGAGGGCGCGCCCTGACTAGCGGGGTGCTGCGCCAGCGTCAGGAAGAAAAAAACAAACCACAGCCCCATGCCCATGAAAATCAGAAACACGTAAGCGATCTGCAGCAGCAAGGCCTGGAGTGCATGGAAAGACACAAAGCGGGATTCGCGTTTCAGCAAGAGAATGATCAGGGGCGCGATCCACCAGCCCACCAGCTGCAGAATGTGGGCCAGCGTGGCCATGCTGCGCTCATCCTGCGATGTCGCTTGTGCATTTTGCGGTGTTTCGCTCACATTACCCTCACGTGACGCACCTACTATACCGTTATTCGGCACAACTGCAGCCCAGGTTTGCCGAATAGCCGGGGCAAGCTAAGATCCTTCTAAAGAAAGGTTCCTCTCTCCGCCATGAACAGGAACGACATTCAGCTTCTCTACGAATACGACCGCTGGGCGAACGCCCGCGTATTGCAAGCCGCCTCCACGCTCAGCGTTGAGCAGTTCACGCGAGATCTGGGAGGCAGCTTCCGTTCCGTCCGCGATACCCTCCTGCACATCCTGAGCGGCGAGTGGGTGTGGCTCATGTACTGGAAGGGATCGTCGCCTACCGCAGCCTTTTTGTCCGATTTGAAGGTGCGACGCGAAGCTCTGTTCAATCCCGATGCATTTCCCACTACCGCCGCCGTGCGTCAAAAGTGGGTGGAATTCGAGAGGGAACAGGGAGAATTCGTGAATCGCCTGACTGACGAATCCTTGCAGCAAACGCTGCCTTTTCGCGCCACGCGGGTCAGGCTTGTGCGCCTGATGCAGCATGTGGCGAACCATTCCACCTACCATCGAGGCCAGGTCGCTCTGATGATGCGGCAATTAGGCGCCGAGCCACAGGCGACGGACTTCCATGTTTTTCTGGCAGAGAATCCCCTCGAAGATGCTGCAGAAGATAGGGCTCACGCAGGTCAGGCAGACGCCGGGAGCAACTCCTGACTGGAGCTGACCTCGTAAGGGGCGCTCGTTTCGGTGTTACTGGTTCTGAGCCGCAACCAGCTTCAGTTGTACGGTCTTGTGTTCGTTCTCTGAAAGCGTCACGAGTTGCGGGTCGGTCTTGGCCTCCTCACCTGTAGGGTCGGCGGGCGATCGGGCGGTCACCCGAAATTTTCCTGGTGCAATACCTGGCAGCACAAATTGCCCGTTCTGGTCTGTGGTTGTGTCGCGGCGCCGCATTCGGTTGTAAGGTGTTTCCGGATCGGGAACGACGCGCACGCGGGCTCCCACCGCCGGTTTGTCGTCCTGCATTACTGTGCCCTCCAGTTGCCCCCTCGCTGCCGAAATCACAATCTCCAAGGTTCCGCTGGCTCCTTTCTCCACCGTCAGCCCATGCTCGAGAACATCGTCGGTCCCGAGACGCGCGGATTTCACATACCAGTGGTTCTCATCTTCCCCTGAGACCATCACTGCGTAATTGCCCTCTGGCACACCCTTCAGTTCAAAGCTTCCATCCGGCTTTACCTGGTCTCCGTAGTAGCTCCAGTCCTTCTCGCCTATAACACGTAGGGAGACATTGAGGTAATAGGGGCGCGCCAGTCCCTGCATTGTGACCTTCCCCGTGAAGTCGGTGCCGCGGCTCAGAGCGATGGTGATGGACTCAATATTGTCGCTGCCGACAGTCAGTTCCTGCCGGGCCGCCGGGTAGTAAGCACTATCGCTGCTTTGCTGGTACGCCATGAGGACATAGCTGCCCGGCGGCACCCCTTTCAATTGGAACTTGCCCTCCGCATCGGTGTTCGTATTGTGACCCTCAAAGTAATCCTCTACACCGGCGTCCTGCAGTTCCACCATCGCGTTGGCTGGCTTACCGCCGGGGGTGAGCACGCGACCGGAAATCTCCACGGTCTTTACGTGGCGCATGGAAAAATCAACTTGCGCTTCGTCTCCGGGACGGAGCGCAATCGTTTCCGCCTGGCCTCGCTGCAGCACGCCGGGATAGTAGACAGGAGCGAATTCCGCTCCCAGCGCCTCCCGCAAAAAGTAGTCTTGACCGGCGGGGAAATCCTGGGGAGGCTGCAGCGACTCGGTGGCCTGCAGGTAGTAATCGCCGGCCTTCAGTCCAAAAATGCGATACTGGCCACGATCGTCAGTGAGAGCAGAGCCTGCGGGAACGAGCTGGTCCGCCTTGCGGGAGCCGAAGGTTTCCTCGTCTTCTCGTTCATCTTCCGTGGGGCGTCGCAGGGCCATGACTCGGATGCCGGCCATGGGCTCCTCATCATCATCGGTCACGCGCCCGGTGACCACCGCGGCCAGGACAAGGCGAAACAGGATGTCGCTTACCTGCTGCCGGGGTTGCAGGCCGAGAACGGCGCCGCTTTGCGTGTCCGCGGAGTGGTATTGCTGGCTGACGTAGCCGGTCCGCTCAGCGAAGAGCCGGTAACGGCCCGGAGGTACATTTTTCAGAACGAAAACGCCGCTGGCATCGGATGTGGCGCCGTAGGTCCTGCGCTCGCGCCCGGGGTTTTCCGCCGTGAGCATCACCTGCACCGACTTCAGCGGGGTGCCTTCGGCGGCCGTCACCACCCGCCCGGCCACAGTGCACAGGTTCTGCTTGGATTGGTCGGCTTGGGACGCTGCGGCCTGTCCCACCGCACTGATAATCGCCGCCGTGACCACAACCGATAGCAGAAGCACGGATCGCATCGGTACCCAGCCTAAACCCAGGGATGGCGAGCGGGAGCGTCACTTATGATAGCCAAATTCCGCCACCATAGAGGCAAGAATCTGCTCTCCTTCGCGGTCCGTTCCTGTTTTCAGGTCAAACCGCGAGAGGTTAACGCACCTAATTGCCCCGCGCCCCTCCCGGCAGAATTCGCATCCCGCTACGGCGTTCCTGACGGCGCGCCTGCCATCTGCCAGGAAAACGCCAGAAACGAAGACGCGGTAAGGTCAATGGCCGGCTCCACCGTGGGAAAGGATTGCACGAAATCCTTGTACACAGCCTTCGTGTTGTTGAATTGCGCGAACACGTCCACTCCGTTCGGCGGGCACGCCACCATTCCGCTCAGCGTCCCGTTGGAGGTCACGGAATTGGGTCCCTCCACCGCCGCGCCCGACAAAAACGGCGGGCCGTTGGGCGGCATGGGCACCAGATTCGTGACCTGATGCTGCATGCAGAGCGGGAACGTGGTTCCGTCGTTGACGATCAGCGACGTTCCCCATGCGTTAGTGCCCAGCACGTTGGAGAGCTGGCGGTAGGCATAGACCGCGGGACTGGTGCCGCCGTTCAGGGCCGGGCCGTTCAGAAAACTGTATTCTGCCGCCATCACCGCCAGGCCGCCACCGTGCGAGGTGGTGTCGTAGGTGGCCCAGGGAAAGCCGAAGCCGAACGGGTCGGTCGCGCTCTGCGCAATCGCCTTGTTCAACTGCTTCTGCAGGTCGGCCAGCAGAGCCGTTTGGTTGGTCGCCAGCCCGGTGCCGTTGGGATTGCCCGCCAGTGCCAGGGCGCGGTAGAGCTCAAAATGCGCCAGCCCACTGACGTCGTACAGATTCAAAGTATCGGCCGCGTCATTCGGCCCGGTGATGTAGGCGTTGGCCCAGATAGCCGCCTGCTGCAGGTAGTAGGAGGCCGGGTGAAGGTTGATGGGGCAACTCGTGCCGCATGCCTGCACCGCGAAATAGAGTTCGGTCGCGCCCAATTCCAGGTCATCGCGCCATTCCGTTTCCGGGTAAAAGCTGAAGGGAGCGACGGTGAGCAAGTTGCCGCTGGGCGCGGTGTTGGCCAGGTCGAAGATGTGCTCGGCGGAAGACAGGCACTGGTTCGCGTACGCGGGATTGCTTGTCTGGTATTCATGAAAGCACAAGGCGAAGGCGGCCGCCAGCCGCCCCGCCAGGTTGGGACTGATGGACGCGCCAGCTTGTATCTGCCCCGATGAATTCAGCGCGGCCGGATTGACGAACACCGGCCGGTGACAGATGTAGCGGTACCGGAAAACGCATCCGCCGAAGGTGTCATCCGCCTGCGGCAGGCGCCAGATGTCGTGGTCGCTGGTGGTCTGGGAATTGCCGTTTCCGATGGCCATCTGGTAATAAAAGATCTTGTTCTGGTCGTCCCACATTTCCTGCAGCCAGTCCAGGCCGAACTTGGCTTCGTCGGTGAAGTGCAAGCCGTTTTGCGTCACCCCGGTTGCGCCCATCTGGCTGGGAAAATCGCGAATCCCAATCAGCATCAGGGCCACCGTGTAGCTGTGCGTCTGCACGAACTTCATGTAATCGCCCGCGTCCCACCATCCTCCCATGCCGTTTATTACGACTTGAGAGCCGTTGAACGTCGCGGGAGTCAGGCTGCCCGAGAAGCGCCCGTTGCTATTCATCTTGGGAGTGACGTACACGGTGGCGCTCTGGTCATTCACATGCCCGGCCGCGGTACGCAAGGGAGTGGCGATGAAGTTCGCGCCATCCCTCTCGTTCTGATAGAAGAACAAGCTGTTGCTCAGGGTCGGCGTGTACAGGTTTGTGGCCGTATCTATTTTGAAGCTCGGCGAGGAGGCCGCAATCGGACCGCTCACGCTGATGGTGTAGCTCCCGGCGGTGACGAAGCTGTCAAAATCCAGGGCATAAACATCGGGGTAGCCGTTGCTCCAGGAACCAAGATTGGCGCCGAGTGCCGCTGGCCCGAATACGGTGGAGCCACTTGCGTTCTTGATGATAAAGGTGGCGCCGGTTTCCGCGCCTGACGCCATCAGGTAGGCGCGCTTTGTCCCACCCGCGACATAACCTGCCTGGTTAACTCTTACAAACGCGCTTTGGGCTTGCCCCAGAGCGCACAGCAGCATCAGGACGGCTGTGCTCTTGCACATCATGTTCACGCTGCGCTCAATCGAGGAAAAGCGTCCGGGGTCTCTCGCCACGATGCACCTCCTATACCAGGTGCTTTATTGCAACACTTGGCGTGATTCTGTCAAGCGGAGGCCTCCTAAGCAGTGCTGGATTACTCTCACCGGCCGAGTGCTTCGTGGCAGCCGGCATTCTGGGCATGAAGTCGGAGATCGTCACCTTGAATATGTGTGTCGGCCGGTCCTGTGAATTCTTCAGTGGCTTTTTGCGGGCTGCGCTAACGTCGCAGGGCCAACGAAGAGTTCGATGTTGCGCGACGGGATGCAATTCGAATGTCCCACAATCCGAGTGGAGTCGGAGTCCTTTAATACACGTTGCACCCGATACCGGCTGATAACGTAGCAAGTTGGTGGCTCTGCAATGGCCCACTGTTGAACCAAAGGAGTTAGATTCAGCGTTAGCGGAGAGTTCAGAGTCTCTTTCCCATGCAAAAGCCAGGATGTACGGGGAGCATCAGGCTGAATGGCTGGCGACGTGAAGTCAAATGGTTGTTTTGTCTGGGAATGCAAAAGTGGAACAGAAAAGCAACAAAATAGAAAGAGGCAGAGGACCCGCATATGGCCTCCTTTGGCTCAATTATAGCGGCTCTCACCTGGCCCAAACTTCAACAATCGTCGCGAAGACGCCCTAGCCCTTTCCATTCGCTAAGTTTACCGCGTGCTGATCATCAACCAGTGCCCTTCAAAATCCGCACGATCGCCATGATCGTGTTCCAATTGCGGGTCGTCGCCGGCACACCGTAGAGCTTGTCAATCTGGCCAAGATAGCCGATCGTCTTCATGTGACGGCGGTACATCCCAAAGACGAATTGCCCTTCCGACGCCATCACCCGCACCAGCCACTCCCCGTCTGAGGGAAACCTGACTGGAAGCGGCGCTCGGACGCCGCCGGCTTTCGAGAGGATGCTCACGAACCTGACAACATCCGGCGATGACGGCTCAGCGGCAAACGGATTCTTCGCTTCCAGGCGGATAAGATCGCCGCTGCCGCAGAGCACAACTTCCGCTTCGAAGGGCAGCTTGCGGCGCAATTCAGCGCGGAGCTTGGCTCGAGATGGAGGTTTACGAACGATGAAGGTGCCCGCGGCGCCGATGTTCACCACATCATAGCCGCGGAGCTCCCTTGCAAGGATGCTTGGGCGAAACGTTCTGTGCCCACCCACATTGACGCCGCGCAGGAAAACAATGACAGCCATGCCGCGCCGAACTACCGGCCTGGGCAGTTACCTGCCGGGCCATTCTCATTCGCCGCCACTGACTGCAAAGGCTTGGTGGAAGCAGGCGGGCAAACCGGTTGCTCGCTCATTTCCCGTAAACTGAGTGGAGAGGCGCCCACCGGCTTAAAGCTTTGTAACCAGTTCACGACGCTGGCTACGGAAGCCGGAAACGGCCGTTGATGGTCAGGATCAAACCAGAGGTGGTCAACTGTCTTCTGGTCGCTCACCAGCTCTGCCAGAAAAGATTCCGAGCCCTGTAAGACAATCCCGCCGCCGTTGCTGGTCTTGAGGTCGAGATCGTTCAGCATCTTCCGCAGACTGACTAACTGAGCTTCGGATAACGTTCCCTGGAGGCTCTCTTCGCCGCTCACCGTCAGTTTCGAAATCCGATAATATCCGCTGCGGTAAAGCGCGAAACAGATTCGGGGAGAATGCTGTTCCAGTTCTTGGAGATTGATGGCGTATGCCCGCTGGTAGGACAGCCGGGCGACCAGGCTGTCGGCATGATCCGCTTTCGTCTGCGCTGAGGAACTGATTGCGGCCAGAAATACGAACGTGGTGAGTAACGCGACTGTCCGCGACAGCATGCGAACCTCCACTTCGGTGCTCAGCAGATTTTGACCAACTTGGGGTCGGACGTCAACCAGTCTGCTTCTTTTCCTGCCACGCTAACCCGCAGCCGGCGGGCCGGCAAAATTAACAGCTTTCCCCACAAAACGCTCCCCACCATTTATCATCATTGTTTGCCATGAGCATGAAGCAGATCGCCGAGTGGGCCCTCAATCTTACCGACCAGCACGGCGTCTCCTACTCCGACGTGCGCATCGTGGACGAGCGCAACCGCGCCCTGGCCACCAAAAATGGCCGCGTGGGTCACGCCTCCGATTCCTCCTCCCTGGGCATCGGCATTCGCGTGCTGGCCGATGGCGCCTGGGGCTTCGCCTCTACCGAAGATCTCACCCGCATCGCGGTGGAGATGACCGCCGCCAAAGCGGTGGAGATTGCCCGGGCCTCCGCCCGCGTCAAGCAGAATGATGTGCGCCTGGCCCCGGAGAAGCCCTTCACCGACGAGTGGATCACGCCCTGCAAAACCGATCCCTTTTCCACCTCGGTGGAGCAGAACATTGACCTGCTGCTGCGCGTGGATAAAGAGCTGCGCCCCGTTCCGGGCATCACGCTGGCGGAAACCAACATGAATTTCCGCCGCTACGACCAGTGGTTCTTCTCCTCTGAGGGTTCCCACATCCACGAAATCAAGATCACCACCGGCGCCGGCTATACCGCCTATGCCTTCGCCGGCAGCGAAATCCACAAGCGCTCTTATCCCAACTCTTTCGGCGGCCAGTACCAGAACAAAGGCTACGAACTGATTGAAGAGCTTAAGCTGGTGGAGAACGCGCGCCGCATCGCCGAAGAATGCGTGGCCCTGCACAAAGCCGACCAGTGTCCCGAGGGCGCCTTCACCATCGTGCTCGACTCTTCCCAGCTTGGCCTCCAGATTCATGAGTCCATCGGCCATCCCATCGAGCTCGACCGCGTGCTGGGCATGGAGGCTAACTTTGCCGGCATGTCGTTCCTCACCCTAGACAAGCTGCGCACCCTGCGCTACGGCAGCGACCTGGTGAACGTGGTGGCCGACGCCACCCGTAACCACGGTCCCGGCCTGGGCACCTTCGCCTACGACGATGAAGGCGTGCCCGCGCAGTGCACGCCCATTATTACCGACGGCCTGTTCACCGGCTACCTGTCGTCGCGCGAGACCGCGCACGCCATTGGCTCCAATCGCTCTGGCGGCACCATGCGGGCGGAAGGCTGGAACCGTATTCCCATCATCCGCATGACCAACATCAGCATCCTGCCGGGCGAAAAACCGCTTACGCTCGAGCAGCTGATCGCTGACACCGACAAAGGCATCTTCATGCAGACCAACCGCTCCTGGTCCATTGACGACAAGCGCTACAACTTCCAGTTCGGTACCGAGATTGGCTGGGAGATCAAGGGCGGCAAGCTGGGGCGCATGCTGAAGAATCCGTCGTATTCCGGAATCACAACGGAGTTCTGGAATTCCATGGACGCCATCTGCTCCCGCGACCAGTGGACGCTGTGGGGCACGCCCAACTGCGGCAAGGGCCA
>DASYWT010000318.1:0-4828 GCA_035935775.1 Terriglobales bacterium | reverse complement strand
GGTTCAGCGCAAACGCATTGTTTAAAGTTCCGCCGAACTGACCGCTGCTCAAGTCCCCTGAGAAATCGCCATTACGCTCGGCCGCGGTCGGCACCGTGACCACCGGGGAAGGAATACCCTGCCGCACGCGCCGGCCCTCATAAGAACCGAAGAAGAAAGTGCGGTCCTTGATGATCGGCCCGCCCAGCGTTCCACCGAACTGGTTCTGCTTGAAATCGGGTGTCTCGCTATCAAAGTAGCCGCGCGAATTGAGGACTTTGTTGCGGAAAAATTCGTACACATCGCCATGCAGGCGGTTGCTGCCGGATTTTGTCACCACATTCACCACTGCACCGGAATTGCGGCCGTATTCCGCGTCAAAGGTGTTGGTCAGCACTCGGAATTCCTGAATGCTGTCAGGGGTCGGCTGCACCGTGGGCAGATTAACGAACTGGTCGTTAGCATCACCGCCGTTCACGCTGAAGTTGTTGGAGCGGCCGCGGCCCCCATTCACCGAGACTGCGCCCGCACGGTCGCTGCCGTAATACAGGGTGGCGCTGGAACCGATGACCGACTGAACGCCAGGCTGCAGTTGCAGAAATTGATAAGTATCGCGCTGGTTCAGTGGCAACTGGACAACGGAGCGGTCGTTGACCACAGCCCCCATTTGCGTGCTGGTGGTCTCCACCAGCGGCGCTTCCGAGGTCACTTCCACAACCTCCTGCGCCCCACCCACCTGCATGGTCATGTTCATGGTGATGACCTGGTTCACCTGGAGGGTCAGCCCCTTCTTGATTGCCTTCTTGAAGCCGTTCTGTTCGTATTCCAGGCGGTAGTTGCCCACCGGCACCGCAGGAAACTCGTAGTAGCCCGCCTTATCGGTCTGCGTGTTCTGGGCGACACCGGTCTGCTCGTTGACCAGCCTGACCTGCACACCGGCCAGCACCGCGCCGGTAGGATCGCTCACGTTACCCAGAATTCTGCCGCCCGTTCCCTGGGCATAAAGGAACAGCGTGGACGCAACTCCAAAACACAACACCATCAGCCAGCTAACAGTTTTGCGGGGATGCATGCAACCTCCAGACTGCAGGAGAAGAGTTGAATAACGTGCCTTCAACAATGAGCTTGCGCAGACTCCAAACCTTGCTATAATCGCGCAAGGTTATTGGAACCTACCTCGCGCTGTCAAGCGAAAACGTGGGGTTGCGGGGCGAGATAGCGCCTTTTCCCCTATAGCGAAAATGGATGCCGCCAAACCCAAGCCTTACTTGAAAATCGGCGATGTGGCCCGCATCGTCGGCGTCTCGCCCTCGGTCATTCGCTCCTGGGAGAGCCTGGGCCTCACCCGCCCTCAGCGCACCGCCAGCCGGTACCGGCTCTACAGCAGCGAAGATGTAAAGTTGCTCAAGCGCGCGCGCTTTTTGCGCCGGGTGCGCGGCCTGAATGCGCCCGCTATCGTGCAACTGCTGAAGCGCAACGGCCTGCTGCGCACCTCGCACGATGGTGCCGGCGGCGGCATCGGGCTGCGCCTGCGCAATCTGCGCCTGCGCCGTAATCTCTCGCTGGCCGACGTGGCCGGCAATGTCGGCATTTCCGTCGGCTTCCTCAGCGCCATCGAGCGCGGCCAGATGAGCGCCTCCATCGGAACGCTGCGCAAGCTGGCGCGCTTCTACAAAACCAACATCCTCGACTTCTTCGATCCCAACGAGGCCAATCCTCACCTGGTGCGCCCCGAACGCCGCAAGGTGCTGGAAGCCGGCCCGGGCGTGCGCATGGAACTGCTGGCCTGGGGCAATACCGTCATGGAGCCGCACCTGTTCCGCATTGCGGCCAAGGCCGGCAGTGGTGACTCCTATTCTCACGAAGGCGAGGAATTTCTTTTCGTGTTGCGAGGACAATTCAAAATCGCCCTGGAAGGCGAAGAATACCTGCTGAAACCCGGTGACAGTTTCTATTTTGAAAGCGCTACTCCGCACACCTGGTCCAATCCCGGCAAGTCCGAGACCTGGGTGATGTGGGTGAATACGCCGCCCACGTTCTAACGGACAAGAGAAACGCATGCAACCATCCACTGCACCTGCCCGTTTGCGCTCACTGCTCGCCCTCTTTTTTCTTCGTGCTGCTCACCATGGCGGCAAAGTCGTGTACCAGGCGCTCGATTTTTCCGCCAAGGCCGCGCCGGCAGGTGGAAAATGAGAAGAATCCGTAGCGCCGGCGTCTCAGCTTTCCGTAGCGCCGGCGTCCCGCCGGGGTCCCCGGCGCGCCCGCTTTTGGCGCGATGGGGTGACTGGCCGGCCGTCGCGCGGGCATCCTGCCCGCGCCCCTTGTTGCTCAGCATATTGCTCGCAGTCACCCTCCTGCTGTCCGCCTGCTCCAAAAGGCAACCCAGCCTCAACCTACTGGTATGGGAAGGCTACGCCGACCCCTCCTACGTTCACGATTTCGAACAGCAATACCACTGCAAGGTTTCCGCTTCCTACATGGGCTCGGACGACGAACTGGTGGCCAAGCTGCGCGGCGGCAGCGCCAGCACCTACGACGTGATTTCTCCCTCCAGCGACGTCGCCACCATGATCGCCACCTCCGGCCTGGCCGCGCCGCTCGACCTTTCGCGCATTCCCAGCTACGCCCAGCTTTCGCCTAAGCTCACTTCCATGCCGCTGGTAAAGGCCAACGGCAACGTTTACGGCGTCCCCTTCACCTGGGGCCCCAACCCCTTGCTCTACGACACCACCGTCTTTAAGCAGCCGCCCGAGAGCTGGAGCGTCTTCTGGGACCCCAAGTATCGCGGCAAAATTTCCGTCTGGGACGAGCTTTCCACCGTGTACATGGCGGCCCAGGTCCTGGGCTACGACAAGCCTGACCCCAGCCACCTTTACGACCTCAGCGACCCGGAACTGGATGCGGTGAAAGCCAAGCTGCTGGCGCTGAAGCCCAATATCCGCAAGATCTGGTCCACCGGCGGTGAGCTGACCAACCTGTTTCAGAATCACGAAATCGTCGCCGGCATGGGCTGGCCGCTCATGACCAACCAGCTCCGCAAGGTGAACTTTCCCATCGGTGAAACCATTCCCCGGGAAAACACCACGGGGTGGATTGACCACCTCATGATCACCTCCGCCAGCGACAACAAGGACCTGGCCTACAAGTTCCTGGAATTCATGATCGAGGCTAAGACCCAGAAGAAGGTCGCCGATGTTACCGGCTACATCCCCGCCAACCCGCAGGCGGCGCAATTCATGACTGCGGAGGAGAAAAAGAACCTGCATCTCGACGACGTGGACGCCTACCAGAAGCGCATTTACTTCTGGCAGAATGTGCCTCGCCGCGCCAAGTACAACGAAATCTGGAACGAGGTAAAAGCAGCGCAATAGACCAGTAGTCAGGAGTCGGTAGTCGGTAGTCAGGAATCGTGGCTGATGCACAGCGCGTGAGGGTACTTTAGACCTATTTTCAGGATGGGGCTTTCAGCAAGCTGCGGCTTTTTCAGGCATGCGGAGGAAGAGCACCGCTTCGGGCGTGACGAGGTTCTGGGAAAGGCGCACCTCCGCCCGTGCCGAGGCTCTGGGAAAGGCGCGCCTCCGCCCGTGCCGAGGCTTTCGGAAGGGCGAAGCTTCAGCTGCCGAACAGAGCGTTCTCGAATTGTCATCCTGAGCCGCGCGACCGAGCCTTGCGAGGGCGCGCCGCGAAGGACCTGCTTTTTCCCTGACGGCGCTGGAGTTCCGGTCCCGCAGTGGCGGTTGGAAACTGCCCGTCACTTTAGCGGCGGGTAAGGGGAACGGCTGAAACAATCATGAAAGTCGCGAATATTAATTCCGCGTCCCCTCCCGTCATCTTCCGACTCCTGACTCCTGACCCCTTGTTCTCATGACCTCTACGCCCCAACCCGCCACTTCACCGCAGCCCCTGCTCTCCATCCGCTCCGTGGCCAAGAGTTTCGGCAAGCTCGCCGTGCTCCGTGCCATATCCCTGCACGTGGACGAAGGTGAATTCCTCACCATTCTGGGCGAAAGCGGCTCGGGCAAAACAACTCTGCTGCGGCTTATCGCCGGTTTTGAGCGCCCCGACTCGGGCGAAATCTGGATGGCCAGCGAACGTCTCGACTTGCTGCCGCCCTATCGTCGCCGCGTCAACACCGTGTTCCAGAGCTACGCCCTCTTCCCTCACCTTACGGTGCGCGACAACGTCGCCTACGGCCTGCGTGTGCAGAAAGTTGCCGCCGGTGACGTCGAGAAGCGCGTAGAGGAAGCGCTGGCGATGGTTAAAATGACCGCCTTCGCCGCCTCCAAGCCGGCAAAGATCAGCGGCGGCCAGCAGCAGCGGGTCGCTCTCGCCCGCGCCCTGGTCAACCGCCCGCGCCTGCTGCTGCTGGACGAGCCGCTTTCCGCCCTCGACGCCAACCTCCGCCGCCAGATGCAATTGGAGCTGAAATCGCTGCAGCGCGAGGTGGGCATCTCGTTCGTCTTTGTCACCCATGACCAGGAAGAGGCCATGGTCATGTCGGACCGCATTGCCCTGCTGCGCAACGGCAGCCTGGAGCAGGTGGCCACGCCGCGGGAAATCTATAGCCGGCCAGCCACCTCCTACACCGCCCAGTTCATCGGTCACACGAACCTGCTGCGTTGCCGCGTGGAACGCGGGCTGGCGCGCTGCGGCGGCCTGGAGTTTCGCACCGGCGCGCCCGATGGCCCGGCCGTTTTTTCACTTCGCCCGGAGCACATCCGGCTGGCAAGTTCCACGCCCTCCGGCGAGGCCGTCTGCTTCCACGCCCGCATCCTCACCCAGTCTTTCCACGGCGCCACCGACTTGCTCCAGGTGGAGTGCTCCGAGGGCCTGAAGCTCACCGTTC
>DASYWT010000317.1:0-11487 GCA_035935775.1 Terriglobales bacterium | reverse complement strand
CCGCCAGAGAAATTTCCCCGGCGACTTGTGGCCAGGCCGGCGTTCGCCAGCATTTGAGAGCTGTCGCCCAATAGCCCTGCTGGCCTCTATGCTGCGGGCCGTCGCAAGTGAGGTCCGCGTTCACGATTGTCCGCTCACGTTCTCGAGTGGCAGATGCAGGGAGCACACGCAACGCCTGCAAGTAGGGTTATCGGCAATGGAAAGCGATTGCCGGAATGCCCTGGCGGACTCACTATTGAGAATTTCCTGCAGCGAGCCGGCGGAGAGATTGCCAAGCGCCTGGTGGAAAAAACATGGCCGAACGGTTCCATCCGCCTCAACAACGGCGGATACCCACGGTGCGTTGCACATCGGCGCGACCGGCTCCGCCTGTCCCAGGTGAGCGCGGAAATGAAGCACGATACGCCTCAGCTTTTGCGCGCTTTCCGCGATAAAACCGGAGGATACATCTGCCGCATACTCTTCCAGCATGCGGTCGAACTCCTGCTCCAGTTCGTCAACTTCACTGGAGGAGAGAGCGACAGTTGCCGCGTGCTCCGGGCTCCAGCCGGCGGCTCGGTTAAAGGCGGCAGAAGTTAAATCGGCGGCCAGAAAGGAAATGGAGTTGAGTTGAAGCGCCTTGGCTGTGCTCACGGTGGCGCAGAGATGGCGGTGGTTGCTCTTCTGTACGGTGCAGCGAGCGCTGATGGGCAGTTGCGGGCGCAAGCGGCGGAGAGCGGCAATTCCCTGGGCCAGCCGCTCAAAAGCGCGCGGCCGTTGGCGAATGTACTCATGCACGGCGGGCGGTCCATCCAGGGAGACAATGATGTCGTCCACCATGGCAGCGACCAGTTCGGCCTGAGGACGCAGCAGCAGGCCGGCCGTGAGCAGGGTAATGCGCACGCCTTCCCGCCGCAGCAGCCCACAGAGAGCAGCCAGGTCAGAGTGCAGCTGCGGTTCGCCGCCGGACAAAACAACCCAGCGTACTTGCAGGTCACGGAGCGATTGCAACTGACGCTCGAGGTCGGCGGGAGTGATCTCTCGAACCTGGCGAATGCGCCAGATGTCACACATCAGGCAACGACAGTTACAGCGATTGTGGGGAAAGAGCACCAGCACGGGCAAGCTCCGGATGCGGTGAACCTCGGCATTCACACCTGGAGAAGAGAGCTGGACCAGGGAAGAGGTCATAGGCGCACGTGCTTTCCCGCCAAGCGGAGGTTGCGGACATGAGGCGCTGCCTGGGCGGACAACCAGGGCAGAGGAGCGCGAAGATAGCGCTCATTCTGCTCGACATGAATCTTGGCAAAAGCATCGCTGAATTCGGGAACGCCGCGCCTGGCTATCTCCGGCGAAGCCAGACGCACCTCGCCCCCCAGGCATACCATCTCCACGCGTGCGAAGGATGAATGCGCCAGTACCTCGGACGGGGTCGCGCGCCCTTCCAGATCGGCCACCGCGAAAAGGTCGGCGATGCCGTCGCGCGCGATTCTTCCCTCACCATTGGACAGACCCAGGGCAGCGGCCGGCCGGGAGGTGACCATCTCGTAGATCAGTTCCGGGCGGACCCCCAGCTTAGTCCGCGCAAAAAGAACTTCATCCAACAGGTCGCCGGCGCTGGTGAGGGGAGAATCGCTACCCAGGATGACCCGCGGATTCGCCTCCGCTACCTCAATGTCCATGGTGCGGCCAAGGGTAAACAGATTGGAGGAAGGACACCAGACCACGGAAGCACCCCGCTCCCGCACCAGGCGCCAGCCGCCGGCATCCAGCCCAACCGCATGAATCAGTACGGTGCGCCGGTTCAGGCACCCCAGACGGTCCAGCTTGAAAATTTCATTGCGGCTGCGGGTGTCAACGCCTTCCCCGAGGTGAATGAAAAACGGAGCATCCGGGGGAGTGGCGCGAAAGGCGCCGGCAACATCCTGACCCATGGTGAGCGAATGTGCCCAGCCGTACGGCTTCAGAACACGCACGGGATATGCCGGATTGTCGAATTCCGCTTCGTACGGATTGTGCTGGCAAACTGTGGTCACTCCGCAGAGCAGGTTCTTAACCCCGCCCCACCACAACCGCACCGGTTTGGGAACCTGGCGATGGTTCCACACCGGCGGTTGCTCCGGCTTGTAAATGTCGCGCGCCCACTTTTCAAAATTCTTATACGGACCGTTGCCCAGGCGGGGAAAAAGGCTGAATTCGAGATGATCGTGACTATTGATAAGTCCGGGAAATAGCAGGTAGCCCTCAAGACTCAGCTCTCTGGCAACCGCTGATTTGCCGGAAACGGGCCGGGTGTTCACATTGGCAATGCGGCCAGCAACAATCTCCACATCAGCTGTCACCGCTTCCGTGGCGCCCAGCACGACGCGGGCGCCGGTGAGGCGGAACGTCTGCCTGCCGCTCTCCTCGCCGTGACTCGCATCGGCACGCCGACCACGAGGTGGTTCCGAATCGCTCCGGAAATGGCAAATCAAAGCCGCGGGGAATTCGCTGGCCTGCTCGAACAGTGCGGCTTTGCCTCGCAGCACGAATATGCTTCGCTCGGCTTCCTCGAAGGCGGGCTCCTCCCAGCGCTGCAGATGAAAACCGTAACGAGCCAATAAGCTGCAGAGTTTCGCCCGGGAATGGGAGAAGGTTTGAATCTGGCATACCTGCCGTTCATGACTGAAGGAGCGGCGCCAGCCGCGGGCACTGGCATCGGGATGAAATTCGGAGATGAACAGATCGGCGTTGCGGCGAGAGATGCGGGCGATCTCACGCACGAAATTTTCCAGATCCGCCACATAGCCCAGCACAAAGGAGCAAATAATAAGATCGGCGGACGAGGCGGTCAGGGGAAGCGCGGCGCAGTCCGCCTGCACCAGTCCGCCTTTGAGCCCTTTGGCGGCGGCTCGCGCCAGCATTTCAGGAGACTGGTCGAGGCCAATAGCCCTGTGCGCTCCCCCGCCGAGAACGCGTGCCAGCCAGCGGCCGGTCCCACAGCCCAGGTCCACCACATCTCTTCCCGGCACCGCCGCCAGCAGCATGGGGCCGAGCACGCGCTCCTCCATCGCGAGCAGAGGATTGGGCTCCATATCGTAAGTGGGAGCCCAAAGCCGATAGGCTTCGCGAGCAGGCAACAGCCGCGGGTTTGCCGAGCAGCTTAGAAGGTCTTGCATTCAAACGCTCTCGAACTTGGGCTTGCGCATTTCGACAAAGCGTTGCGCCCAGCGCAGTTCTACCGGCGCGGCATAAACGCGAGCCAGGTAACGCCAGGAACTTAGGGCCTGCAAAGCGCGCCGGCTCCAGGCCGGCATGCGAATGTCCTGCACGGTGGGCCAGCGTGCGGCAACCACCACCTCGAAGTTGTCAATGCGGCGGCGAATGCGTGGCTTCAGCCAGGGTGTTTTGGGATCAATGCGCAGGGTGAAGTTCAGCCAGCGCTCTGTCGCCCATTCATCCGGGGTGGTGGGAAATTCAATTTGCCCGTCCACATCGCCATACATGTGCTTTTGGCGTTGCGGCACTGGCGTGTAGTGATAAATGATGATTTCCGACCGCGGATTCAGGCGTTTGATTTTGCGTACGAACTCCAGGCATTCGCGCGTGTCGCGCTCGGGATCGTGTGGGTTGCCGATGACAAACGAGAACTCGGGGATGATGTCGAACTGACGAATGCGCGCGGCCAGTTCCAGCGTCTGGCTGGTGGTGATGCCTTTCTTCATTTCCTTGAGCACCCAATCGGAACCCGACTCGGCGCCGAAGAAAATCATGGCGCAGCCGGCCCGGCGGATGGCATCCAGCGTTGAATCAGAATAGCGCCCCACAATGTCCACCCGGCCTTCGCACCACCAGCGCATGCCCAGAGGCGCCAGCCGTTCCATCAGGTCGCGGGTATGGTCCTCGCGCAGGAAAAAGTTCATGTCGTAGAACTGCACCGAGTCCACACCATATTCCTTTGCCAGGTGGCGGAGCACAGCTTCCGTGCGCCCCGGTGATTCCATCTTTTCGCGGCTTCCGTAGGCGGGGACCACGCCGCAGAAACTGCACTGGAAGGGGCAGCCGATGCTGGCGTGATGTGCGGCCGTGCGCTTGCCAAAAAACGACGGCAGAACGTACTTGTCCGCCGGCAGACGGTGGTAGGGATACCAGGGAAACGAGTCTGGCCCCTTCATTACGCGCTCGAGATTCTTATGATGTTTGCCCTGCGCATCTTTGAAAGCCAGCCCGCGAACCGTTTCCGGGGCACGCTCGCCGCGCAGCACGCCGAGAAGTTCGAGCAGAGTCTCTTCGCCCTGGCCGCGAACCGCATAGTCCACGTAAGGGGCATTGAGAGCGGCCTCGGTGTAGATGGACGGGAAGTAACCGCCCCAGGCGATGGGCACAGCGGGATAACGCGAGCGCACCGCCCGGCAGGTGGGAATGGCAGCCACCATCTGCGGCCCCGGCATGACGGTGACGGCGAGCAATTCGACCCTCTGGCGGGCGATGAGTTCGCAGATGGTCGTGGTAGGGTCGGAGTCCACGTTGCCGTCAACGATGACGTAATCTTCACGGCCCTCCAGAACCGCGGCCAGGGCAAGCACCGAAAGAGGAAAGCGGCGGCTGCGGGCGCTGGTGGCGCGAGGATTAAAGAGAATGATCATCCGGCCACCTCCGCCCAGAAGATGTAGAACTTTGAGGGCTCGCGGCGGCGCAGCAGGCGCGCCTTCACCGGCCGCGTAGCCCATTTCCATCCGTACCACGGCTTGCAGGTTTTCCAGCACAGGCGCAGGCCGCAAGAAATCTCGTTGAGAGCCGCCGTGGTGAGGAATTCGCGGCTGGCAATGCCGTCGGAGGGAAATCCGAAATTTTGCGTGAACTGCTGCTTGCGCTCGCTAACCATTTTGTGACCGCTCTCTTCGCGCCGGTAAAAAGGCGAATCGAGGACAATGAGACAGCCTCCTGGCCGCAGACAGCGCACTGCTTCTCGAAGCGTGGCGCAATAGTCTTCGGAGTAGTGCAGAGAGGCGTTGAAAATAGCGACATCGAACTGGGCGTCGGCGAAGGGCAGCCGATCCATTTCCGCCTGAAACCGCGGAAACAGCCAGCCCAGGCTGCTGTAATAGTGTCGGGCAGCGCCCAGGCCGTCTTCATCGTTGTCCAGCAGATCTACAGCCACTGGAAGGTGGCCGCGCTGCGCCAGCCGGTAGCTCAGCCAGCCGTTTCCCGCGCCGACATCCAAAATGTCCAGTGGCCTCGCAAAGCGCCGTTCGATGCCCGGGAGCAGCCTGCGCACAAAATAAAGGAAGGTAACCGCCCGTATGCTCCACTGCCAGGCATTGCGCCCGGTCACATCGGCATGCGGAAGGGAAAGGTAGTAATCGGGCGATGATGACCCACGCCCTTCACTGGCGCGCACTTGCTGGTATTCCTGCATGAACCGCCGAAAATGCGGTTCCCGGTCCGGAGTGAGCGCCCGCCACACCCCGGCGCGATTCCGCAACACGAAGCCGCACTGCCCGCAGGCATAATCGGACATTTCCGAAGGATCAAGCAGGCCCATGATGTGAGTGCAGGCCGGGCACCGGACGAGCAGGAGAGCTGGGCCTGCCGGCTGCGCTTCCCCGACACCGACGAGATTGACGGTGGAGTTCAGTGAGACACCCTCCGGAATTTCAGCAGCACGTGATCGGCAATCACTCGAACGCCGGGCAGTGAACTGAGGCGCGCGTCCAGCCGTGCGGCAAGACAGAGCAGCTTCGGAAACCGTTTGGCTTGTGGCTCAACGTAGCTCGGTGGCACAAACAAGCCAATGCCATGCATCGAGACCAGGGAAAATTCCGGCGCAAACAGGCGGCGAAGCTCATTTATTGACGGGTATTGCACGTGTACTGACGAGCCCGGACTTAGTTCGGCCGTGACACCGCTCCTCCGCAGACGCCGAAAAGCCTTAGCCGGCTTGCCGTGCGCCAGCCACCAGGCTGTTTCCCAAACACAAAAGCGGGTCGCCAGGCACAGCAGGATTTGCCCAAGGGGACGAACCAGGCGGGCGAGGTTGCGCGCCACCTGCCGCAAATCCTCCACGCAATTTAGCCCACCGAAATTGGAGAAGGCGCCGTCGTAAACGGAATCAACCGTGCTCAACTGCTCCGTGGCCAGCACCCGGAAGCGGACGGGCAGACCATTGCCCTGTAGGAGGCGACGCCCGGCCACGCGGATCATGGCCGGGGACACGTCAAAAGCCTCCACCCGCACGCCCCTGGCGGCGAGATGGAGGGCGTCAACGCCGGTTCCGCAGTTGAGCTCGAGCACACGCTGTCCGGGCAAAAATGTAGTGTCCAGTTGCCGCCAGACAGCATTGCGTTGGGCGCGGCCGATCAGCGAATCGGTGAAGATGCGGTCGTAGGATTCCGCCAGCGCATCGAACGGAGCCGCTTGGGGCTGCACTGTGGCCGCCATGGTCAGGCCTCCGTCTCCGCATAGGTTGTTTGCAAGCCCTGGCGAGCGGCTGCAATTTTGGACAGCAGTTCGGCGCTGGTGCTGGCCTCGTGCTGCCTCTGAAGCCGGCTGAGTTCCACCTCGCTGCGCAACAGGTCATCGGCGAATTGGAAAAAACGCCGCGAGTGCCGTCCCCGCACGCGATAGTCGCGGTCCGAGCCCTGGTCCCACGGGATCGAACTCACCACGTCCCTGGCCACTTCATTGAAGTAGGGTGTTCCCTTGATGGGATAAGCAACCGTGGTGAGGAAAACATCAGGGTCGCTGTGTTTCACGTGCTCCACGGTGGCAAAAATGTCGCTCAGGTCTTCGCCCGGATATCCCCACATGAGAAACATGCCGGTCTGGATGCCCCGGGCCTTGCAGAGGGCGACAGCATGCTGCACCTGTGCAACTGAAACGCCGCGCTCCATGGCGTCCAGAATGCGCTGCGAGCCGCTCTCCGAGCCAATCCAGACCCGGAAGCACCGCAGTTCAGCCAGAGTATCCACGACCTTCTCGTTCAATCGGTCGGCACGAGTGATGCATTCGAACGGAAGCAGGAGCCCGCGCTCCTTCGCCAGCGCGGCATACTCATAAAGCCAGCCGTGGTGAATGGTGAAGACGTCATCAGCAAACCAGGCCATGTCCGGGGAATAGCGCCCGAGGATCCATTCCAGTTCCTCTGCCACCGAAACTGGTTTTCTGCGGCGATGCGTCTGCCCGAACACCTGGTGGCTGCACCAGCGGCAGCGGTAGGCGCAACCGCGCGCGGTTATCAGTGACACTGAGCCCTGGCCGTGGTGAGCGCGCCACGTCTGGATGTAGCGCTCCACGTCCACCTCTTCCCGCGCGGGCCAGGGCTGCAGGTTGATGTTGGCGATGAGCGTCCGGGGCGGCGTGACGTGAATGCTGCCGTCGGCAAGACGAAACCCGATTCCGTTTACGCGCTGCAAAGCCGTGGGGGAATTCTGGCGCAACGCGGGAAGCAGTTCTTCCAGGGTAAGTTCGCCCTCGCCGATGACCACCACATCGGCGCCGGCGCTCAGGTACTCGCGGACGTAGGATGCGGGCTCCGGGCCGCCAACCACGGTGCGCCAGCCCGCCTGCTTAGCGGCTTTGAGTATGCGCACCACGTTGGCGCGGGTCATGAGATTGGCGTAAATGCCGAGGACAGAGGGCTCCGTATTTTCGAGCACGAACAGCAGGTCCTCATAGCTGGCGAACGTGCTATCGAACACTTCGACCGCGAAGCCCTTCTCGCGCAGGTGGGAGCAGAGATAAAGGATGCCCAGAGGAACATAGGGCTTCATGATCTGGAGTTCCTTAGGATCCTCCCGCAAGAAATAGCCGTGAGTAAGTAAGAGGTCCATGCAGGGTCAATCCGCGAACTGGGCGGCAGTGGCCATCACCTCTCTACGCGGACCGGCCATCGGAGTCTGGCTGCGGCACGTCTTCTCCAGGGAGAAGACGCGCTCCCACAGTTCTTGCACTGCGGGCGCGCTATGCGCAGCCGTGTCCGCTGCGTGATTCCAGGTTTCAACCTCGGCATGGAGCGCGTCGTGCAGGGCGTGGTAGAACTCATCCCGGTAGGCGCCGCGGAACATCATCGCCAGGTCATCGCTGTCCGACCAGTTAGTCTTGGCTCCCAATTGCTCAACCACACGTTCGTAGAACTTGGTTCCCGGAAGCGGATACGAAACCGACACGCCAATATCATCCGGGCGGGTGTTCCGCACCAATTCAATCGTCTTCTGGATGTCGCTCCAGGTCTCGCCGGGATAACCGAACTGCAGGAAGTAGCAGGCGCGAATTCCATGACGAAGCAGATTCTCGCGGGCGGCGACGATCTGCTCCACACGCGTGTCCTTGTCCATGGCGTCGAGAACTTTTTGCGAGCCGGATTCCGCCCCCATCCAAACTTCGGCGCAGCCCGCGCGGCGCAGAGCCGAAACTGTGGGCCGGGTCATCAAATCCACGCGGGATTGCATCTTGAAGGGCACAGCTGCATCCAGGCGTTCTACCGCGGCGGCCAGTTCGCC
Organism: Terriglobales bacterium; assembly: GCA_035935775.1. Classification (GTDB taxonomy): domain Bacteria; phylum Acidobacteriota; class Terriglobia; order Terriglobales; family Acidobacteriaceae; genus JAICWP01. The sequence goes on along the minus strand of DASYWT010000317.1, from coordinate 3,028 downwards.
CGCCCAACGCTGCTTGAGCGCAAAGATGTCGTCCGCAAACCAGAGATGGTCAGCGCCGTACTCCTTCAGCAACTTCATCTCCTGGGCCACGCTTTCGGCGGAGCGCGCATGGAAAGCGTTCCCGTAAATCGGCTTGGCGCACCAATTGCAGCGATAAGGGCAGCCGCGGCTGGACACCAGGTTGAGCGAGAAGAGCCCGTGCGCGTTCTTCCATGCCTTCCGATAAGGCTCAAGGTCAACGAGGTCACGCGCCGGAAAGGGCAAGGTCTCGAGGTTGCGGATGAGTGGCCGCGCCGCAGTGCGCACCAGGTTGCCATCGGGCGCGCGCAGAAAAGCGATACCAGGAATGCGGTCCCAGTTTGGCCAGTAAGGGCCGAGCAGCGCCTGGATGACCTCCAGCAGGGTGTTTTCCGCCTCGCCCAGCAAGACACATTCACATCCGCGCTGCAAATATTCCGCCGCATTGTCGGAGGCGTCCGATCCGTTCACCACTACCGGAATTCCCGCCGTTCTGGCTGTGCGAATCATGTGAAACGCTACTTCGCGCATGCGGGTCAGGCACATCTTGGAAAGAAAGTTGAAGCTGTCCTCGTAGACGGCGACAAGCTGCGGGCGATGGCGGGCGAGGGCTGCGGCGAAGCCTTCCTCAGGGTCATTCAGCATGGTGTCGAAGACTGCCACCGAGATGCCGTGCTGGCGCAGCAAGGCAGCGGCATAGAGGGTCCCCAGAGGTGGATAGGGTTGCATCTTGCGCACCTGCTTCCTGTCGTAGAACAGGTGGTAAGAGTGAGTTAGCAACACGTCAACCAAGCATTGCCTCCTGAATCAGCACACCTCATCCATGCTGTGGCCTAACGGCTGCCCGGTCAGCAGCGAGCGGCGCGTGACCAGCTTCTCCGCTCCGCGCGCCAGCCAAAGCTCCCAGGGAAACGCGAGGTGATTGGTGCGAACCCGCCAGCGGACGGGCGCGGTCAGCACGCGGCGCAAACCAGCGCGCATCCAGCGCGAGTTCTTTGTCGCTTTGCGAATCTGGTTATGGAGCAGGAAATACTCCAGCATGCTGCGCAGTCTCCGCAGCTCCTCACCCTGCAGCCAGGGCAAAATGTTCTGTCCCAGCGGCAGGTCTATCCACTCTTCCAGCGATTGCGGCTCGCGCACGCCCAACTCCCGAAGTTGCGGCCAGATGTCAATACCCGGGTAGGGAGTAAAAATGTTGGGCGAAAAGCTCACGTTCCAGAATTGCCGCGCAATGTCGCCCATGATGCGGAAAGTCTCGATCCGGTCCGCCTCTGTTTCGCCGGGATAGCCAAAAATGAGATTGAAAGTGAGATGAATGCTGGCCTTCTCCGCCTTGCGGGCGGTCTCATACATCTGGTCAATGCGCTGGTGCTTTTTGTTCATCAGCGCCAGCACTTCCAGGGAAGCCGATTCGGTGCCGAAGCCCATGTGCGTCACGCCGCTGGCGGCCAGCACCTGGACCTCTTCGTCGCTCATGCGGCAGAGAAAATCGGTGGAGGCCTGAAAGGTCCAGCGGAAACGCACGCCGGACTCGAAGATGCCGCGGGCGATGGCCACCGCGCGGTGCACATCCACGGGAAAGTTGGAATCGAGAAGGGCGATCTCTTCGGCGCGATAGCGTTGCGCCAGTTCTACCATTTCCGCCACCGTGCGCGAAGCGGTCAGCGCGTTGAAACGCCGGCTATAGAACACCTGGTCGGTGCAATAGTGACAGGCATAGGGACAGCCGACGCTGGTGGCGTAGACCAGCTTGCGAATCCCGCAGATACGGGCATAAGCGTCGTGCTCAGCCAGGTGGTAGGCCGGCAGCGGCAATTGGTTGATGTTTACCACCGGCCGCTCGGCCTCACTCACCACTTTGCCACTACTCTTGTGCGTTGTGCCGCGCACGCCTTCCAAGCCGTCGCCGCGTGCCAACCGCTCCACCACCTCGACGAATGTCACCTCTCCCTGGCCGCGAACAATCGCATCCACAAAATCCGGCTGCAGGGTTTGCTCGGGCAGGAGCGTGGGATGCCAACCGCCAAAAATAACCGGAAGTTGCGGGTGCTCCTGCTTGGTCCGGCGGGCCACGCGGATCGCGCCGCGAATCATCGGCCCGGTCAGCACGGAGATTCCCAGGCACACCGTGTCTGGATCGGCAATTTCCTGCGCAATTCTGCTTTCGTAGTCCGCGGTGATGGCGGCATCAATCACCGCTACCCGATAACCTGCGTCCAGCAAGGGCGAGGCCAGCGCCAGCAAGCACAAGGGCGCGCTCAATGGCGGGCCATCGTACCGGGGATAGAAGAGTACGACCTTGTTCTTCACTGCGATCCTTCTCTAGCAAGTCGCCGGAGCCGGTTCGAGCCGTTTGGCATCCACACTCGGCTTTACCGCCAGCTTCCAGCGTTTCAAACGGCGATGAACCCACAGCTCCACAGGAAGGGCATAAAAATCATGGTCCAGCCGCCAGCGGGCGGGCAGGCTGATGGCCCGCTGCAGGGCGTGGATTGCACGGTTATCGCGCTGCGCCGCGATGGGCACGCGGTCGAATGCCATGCGCAGGTAGTCGCGCATCACCTGCAGGCGCCGGTGCTCCTTGCCCTTCAGCCAGGGCAGCACCGTGTAGCGGGGAAAGAAGTCGGCCCATCCTTCGAATGACGTGGGCAACTCCAGCCCGATCTCCTTGGCTTGGGCCATGACCGGCGCCCCCGGGTAGGGAGTGAAAATATTGGTCCAGAACTCCGCGCCGGGATAGCGTCGGCACATGTCCATCATGAAGCGCACCGTTTCCCGCCGCTCCTCCGGACCCTCTCCCGGGAAAGCAAAAATGATGTTGTAAGACGGCCGGATGCCCGCCTGCAGGCAGCGTGCCGCGGACTCGTGAATGGACTCCAGGTCCTGAAAATCCTTGTTCATGGCATCCAGAACCTTGCGCGACGCCGACTCTGCTCCCTGGCATATCTGTTGCAGCCCGGCGCGGTGCAGCATCTTCAGGTCGTCGGCGCCGAGGCGCGCCACCAGGTTG
>DASYWT010000316.1:0-10876 GCA_035935775.1 Terriglobales bacterium | reverse complement strand
AAATGGCCGGGTGGCGGGACCTTGATGATGTGATTGTCGCGCTTTCCAACGCCATACCCGAACTGGCGGGCATCGTGGCCGCCGCGCCGTTCTCCGGGATGAGGCTGGCGGGTGAAAAAGTGCCGCGCGAGTCTCACCGCTACAGCGGCCGCACGGCCATGCACGCCAACCTGAGCGTGCACGAGCCCAAGCCGCCCGATGATCCGGACTCGGCGCTTTCATTTTCCATGGAGGGATACCCAGACCAGCCGCCCTCAGCGCTGATTCCCTTCTTCTGGTCGCCGGGGTGGAACTCGATTCAGTCTACGAACTTCTATCAGAAGGAAATTGCCGGTCCGCTACGCGGCGGGGATCCGGGAGCGCGCCTGATCGAACCGGGGGCAGGGAGTAGAGACGGGTATTTCACGCGCGTGCCGGCGGCATTTGCTCCGCGGAAAGATGAGTGGCTGATGGTTCCCGCCTACCACATTTTTGGCAGCGAGGAGCAAAGCCTGCACTCGCCGCCGGTGGCCGAGTTGGCGCCCAAGCCATACGTGGCGCTGAACCCGGCAGATGCGGAGAGCCTGGCTCTGCGGCCGGAATCCCTGGCCGAAGTAACGTTGGACGGCGGCAGCTATCGGGTGCAGGTGCGAATCCGTGCGGATGTGCCCCGAGGCGTGGCCGCACTGCTGGTGGGCATGGCGCCGGTGGCGGGGGTTCGGCTGCCCGCCTGGGGAACGCTGCAGCCCGCGGAAGTTCCGGTGGGCGGGGGATCGGAGCGCGCGGCATGATCAGCCCCTACCCAGCTATCACCCTCATCGTCGTGCTGATTGGCGCACTGACCATGGCGGGCGGGCTGGTGTGGGCGGAGCGCCGCTTGCTGGCGCTGTGGCAAGACCGCTACGGGCCCAACCGCGTAGGTCCATTCGGGTTGATGCAGACCCTGGCGGACATGATCAAGCTGTTCTTTAAAGAAGACTGGATCCCGCCTTTCGCCGACAAGTGGGTGTTCATCGTGGCCCCGGGCATCGTTATGTTCACGGTGCTGATGTCGTTTGCGGTGGTGCCCTTTGCTCCCGGCATGATCATCAGTGATCTGAACATCGCGGTTCTGTTCTTCCTGGGCATGTCGTCGCTGGGGGTTTACAGCGTCGTGCTGGCGGGCTGGTCGTCAGACAACAAATATGCGCTGCTGGGGGGCATGCGGGCGGCGGCACAGATGCTGAGCTATGAGGTTTTCATGGGCCTGTCGCTCATGGGCACGGTGCTGCTGGCGGGCTCGTTCGACCTGGTGGACATTGTCAACGCGCAACAGCACCTGTGGTTCGTGGTACCGCAGTTCATGGGCTTCCTGCTGTTCATGATTGCGGGCATCGCGGAAACCAGGCGCCTGCCGTTCGATCTGCCGGAGTCGGAAAGCGAACTGGTAGCCGGCTACCACTCGGAATATTCGGGCATGAAGTTCGGGATGTTTTTTGTGGGCGAGTACATCGGCATCCTGCTGATCTCGTCCATGATCACGGTGCTGTTTTTCGGCGGCTGGCAGGGGCCGGTGCTGCCGGGCATTGTGTGGTACTTCATCAAGACATTTTTCTTCCTGGGATTTTTCATTCTGCTGAGAGCGGCGCTGCCCCGTCCGCGCTTTGATCAGCTGATGGCGTGGGGTTGGAAGCTCATGCTGCCGCTGGCTTTGGCCAACCTGCTGGTGACGGGGGCAGTGAAGCTGGCGTTTTTTCACTGAGGCGGAGATGGGCGGAAAGGAAGGCGGTAATTCATGCTGAGCATTATTCGAACTTTGTGGGACGTATTTCTGCACGCCTTCCGCAAGCGCGTGACTATCCAGTATCCGGAGGAGAAGGCCTATCTTTCGGCGCGCTATCGCGGGCGCATCATCCTTTCCCGGGATCCTGAAGGCGGGGAACGCTGCGTGGCCTGCTACCTGTGCGCCGTAGCCTGCCCGGTGGACTGCATCGCCCTGCAGGCGACGGAAGACAATACCGGCCGGCGCTACCCGGAATTTTTCCGCATCAATTTCTCGCGCTGCATTTTCTGCGGATACTGCGAGGAAGCCTGCCCGACTTATGCCATCCAGTTGACACCGGATACGGAGATGGGCGAGTACCACCGCCAGAACATGGTTTACGAAAAGGAACATCTGATGATCAGCGGTCCCGGCAAGTATCCCGATTACAGCTTCTGGCAGGTCGCGGGGGTGAAGATCGGGGGCAAGGACAAGGGCGAAGCCGAGCGCGAGTCGCCACCCACGGACCTGCGCAGCCTGCTGCCTTAGACGCATATGTACCTTCTGTTCTACATCTCGGGAGCGATCGCAATCTTCGCCACGGTGATGACGATAACGCGGCTGAATGCCATCCACGCCCTGCTTTACTTCGTGGTGTCGCTGCTGTCGGTGGCGGTGGTTTTCTACATTCTGGGCGCGCCGTTTATCGCCGCGCTGGAAGTAATCATCTACGCCGGGGCGATCATGGTGCTGTTCATCTTTGTGGTCATGATGATGAACCTGGGGCAGCGGGCGGTGGAACTGGAGAGCCAATGGCTGAGCCCGCGCATGTGGATTGGCCCGGAGATTCTGGCGGCCGTGCTGATTGCAGAGGTGGTGTACCTGCTGTCGCGCACGCCGGTTGAGGTCCATGCCATCGAGTTTGTGGAACCGCAGGAAGTGGGGCCGGCGCTTTTCGGTCCTTACCTGATCGGCGTGGAACTGGCTTCCATGCTGCTGCTGGGCGCGCTGGTGGGCGCCTATCACCTGGGCTATCGCAAGCCCAAAGCTGTGGAGAACCTGAATGCCGACGATACCGATGCAACACGGGCTGCTGCTGGCGGGGATACTGTTCGCGCTGGGCACGATCGGCCTGTTAGTGCGGCGTAACCTGGTGTTCACGCTGATGTCCATCGAGATCATGCTGAACGCGGCGGGGCTCGCCTTCATCGCGGCGGGCGCGCATTGGATCCAGGCCGAGGGTCAGGTGATGTTCCTCTTTATTCTGGCCATGGCCGCGTCCGAGGTTTCGGTCGGGCTGGCCTTGCTTTTACGCCTTTACCAGCAACATGGTGTGCTCGATGCCGACAGCGCCAGCGAGATGAAAGGATAGCGTGCTCCAGCTCACCGGCATCATACCGGCGATTCCGTTCTTCAGCTTCCTGCTGCTGGCCATCTTCGGTCCGCGCATGGCGCGGCGCGCAGTCTCGGTGACCGGCGTGGGCTCGATCGGGGCCAGCGCCATCATCTCCGGGATTATTACCGCCGCTTTTATTTCGGCGCCTCCGGCGGGATGGGCCTACCACGAAGTCATCTGGCGGTGGATGAGCGTCTCCAGCTTTCAGGCCGATATCGGCTTTTATCTGGACGCTCTCTCGCTGGTGATGGTGCTGGTGATCACCTTTGTCGCTTTCCTCATCCACCTTTATTCAACGGAATACATGGAAGGCGACGAAGGCTACAGCCGGTTTTTTGCCTATATGAATCTGTTCGTCGCCTCCATGATCATGCTGGTTCTGGCGGACAACCTGCTGCTGCTCTACCTGGGCTGGGAAGGCGTGGGCTTGTGCAGCTACCTGCTGATCGGTTTCTGGTACACCGACCCTGCAAACGGGCGGGCGGCGCGCAAGGCGTTCATTGTGACGCGGGTGGGCGACACCTCCATGGTGATCGGCTTGTTCCTGATATTTCAGCGGCTGGGAACGCTGAACATCCAGGAACTGATGCATCGCGCCAGTCTGCAATGGCCGGCGGGGGCGGCAGTGGCCATCGCGGCGGCCGCGCTCCTGCTGGGGGGAGCAGTGGGCAAGTCGGCGCAACTGCCGCTGCAAACCTGGCTTCCCGACGCCATGGCCGGCCCTACACCGACCAGCGCGCTGATTCATGCCGCCACCATGGTGACCGCCGGCGTCTACCTGATCGCTCGCACGCACGTGCTCTTCAGCCTGGCGCCGCCGGTGATGCTGGCGGTGGCCGTGATCGGCGCCGCCACGCTGCTGCTGGCCGGGTGCAGCGCGCTCACCCAGCGCGACATCAAGCGCGTGCTGGCCTACTCCACCATCAGCCAGATCGGATACATGTTTCTCGCGCTGGGCGTGGGCGCGTGGTCGGCCGCCATCTTTCACTTCATGACCCACGCCTTCTTTAAAGCGCTGCTGTTCCTGGCAGCCGGGGCGGTGATCCAGGCGCAGCACGAGGAGCACGACATTTTCAAGATGGGAGGCCTGCGGCGGATGATTCCGATCACCTTCTGGGCCTTCCTGATTTCGGGCTGCGCACTCGCCGGCCTGCCCATCATCACCGCCGGCTTTTACAGCAAGGGCATGATCCTGTGGGGTGCGTGGTCTTCGCCGCAAGGCGCGCCGGCGCTGTGGATCGCCGGTCTGGTGGGCGTGCTGCTGACCTCGCTCTACATCTTTCGAGTGATTTTCGTTGCCTTCTTCGGCGAAGCCCAGATTCCGGTCGAACATCCCCCGCGGCTGGCCAAGAACCTATCCATGATTGTGCTGAGCGTGCTCTCCATCGGCGCCGGCTGGGTGAATCTTCCGTCTTACCTCGGCAATAAGCTTTGGCTGAACGATCTGCTCTACACCGCTCTGCCGGCGGTCGCGGAAAGACCGGCAGGGTGGCTTACGGAGGGCTGGTCGGAGGGAATTGTCACGGCGGCCTTTGTTGTTGGCCTGATCGTGGCTTATGGATTGTACCTGCGCCACCGCGGAGCCACGCGACCGCTCACGGAAAACGCTCTCGGCCGCGCCATTCACGAATTCTGGTCTGCCGACTGGGGCTTCGATTTCGCATACGACAAGCTGTTGGTTGCTCCGGTGATGTGGTTCGCGCAGGTGGACAAGCGCGACTTTATTGACAAGTTCTATGACGGGCTGGCCGCCCTGAGCCGCGCCTGCTACCGCGCGCTCAGTGCGACCGAAAGCGGGCGTGTGCGCTGGTACGCGGCCAGCATTGTCGGCGGCACCGTGATCTTTGTCTTTCTGGTGTTGTTCTTATGATTCTGGTCTGGTTCATCGCGATCCTGCTGGTTGGCGGAGTCGCCTGCTGGGTGGCGGCACGCTGGAGCGCCTCCGCATGCCGCTGGATTGCGCTGGCCGCCACGGCGGCGGACTTTGCGCTAAGCATGGTGTTGTGGATTCGGAACTACCCCGTCAATCTGCTGCAGCAGCAGGACTGGCTGCGGCAGGTGAACTGGAACTGGTTTCCCGAGGCCGGCATCCACTTCCACCTTGCCCTGGATGGGCTCAGCCTGCTGCTGGTGGTGCTGACGTTTTTTCTCGGCATCGTCTCCGTGCTCGCCTCGTGGACGGAGATTCGCGAAGGCGTGGGCTTTTTTCACTTGAACCTGCTCTGGGTGCTGGCCGGCATTACCGGAGTATTCCTGGCGGTGGACCTGTTTCTCTTCTACTTCGCCTGGGAACTGATGCTGATCCCGATGTACTTCCTGATCGCCATCTGGGGGCACGAGCGGCGAGTCTATGCGGCGGTCAAATTCTTCTTGTTTACGCAGCTCAGCGGGCTGCTGATGCTGATTGCCATCCTGGCGCTTTACATCATCCATCACAGCGCGACCGGTGTTTACACCTTCGAGTACTCCGAACTGATTGGCACCTCGATGCCGCTGCATGTGGCCATCTGGGTGATGCTCGGTTTCTTCATCGCTTTTGCGGTAAAGCTGCCCATGGTGCCGGTGCACACCTGGCTGCCGGACGCGCACACCGAGGCGCCCACCGCGGGCAGCGTGATTCTTGCCGGGTTGCTGCTTAAGACGGGGGCCTACGGACTGCTGCGCTTTGTGCTGCCCCTGTTCCCCGCGGCGGCGCACTGGTTTTCGCCCATCGCCGCGGCGCTTGCCGCCATTGGAATCATTTATGGCGCGGTGCTGGCCTTTGCCCAGACCAACCTCAAGCGCCTGGTGGCCTATACCAGCGTGAGCCATCTCGGCTTTGTCCTGCTCGCCATCTTCGTTTGGAACAAGCTGGCACTGGAAGGCGCCCTGATTACCATCATTGCCCACGGCATCAGCACCGGCGCCCTGTTTGTTCTGGTGGGCGGATTGCAGGAACGGATTCACACCCGCGAAATGGACCGCATGGGCGGCTTGTGGCAGACCATCCCGCGCTTCAGCGGGGCGGCCATGTTTTTTGCTATGGCCTCCATCGGCCTGCCTGGCCTGGGCGATTTTGTGGGCGAATTCCTGATCCTGCTGGGCACCTATAAGGTCAGTGTCGGGCTGACCGTAGCCGCCTCCATCGGGGTGCTGGCCTCCACCCTTTACGGACTGAAGTTCATTCAGCGTGCTTTTCATGGCAGCAACGTGCATCACTGGGAACTGCATGACCTGTTCGCCCGCGAGGTGGTGATCCTCGCGCCCATGATCGCGATTTTGCTGTGGCTGGGCCTTTTCCCCCAGCCGGTGCTGAATACCTTCGCGCCAACCATGGAGAAATTGCAGCAGCACGCCAGCCAGCAGTACCAGGCGTATGAACGGGGGCAGCAATGATCAGCGGCGCAGGTTTGATTGCGATTCTGCCGCTGCTGCTGCTGGCCGGCACGCCCATATTGCTGATGCTCATGATTACCGTCCGGCGCAGCCATGGACTGACCCTGGGGCTGACCTTGCTCGGCCTGGCAGCCTCGTTCGCGTCGCTCTGGGTGGCTGCCGCGGCGGCGCCGCAGCGAGTCACCCCGCTGCTGGTTGTGGACCAGTACGCGCTGGTTTACTTCGGGATGATCATTGCCGCCACCGCCGCGGTGGCGGGCCTGGCTTATGGCTATCTGGAGCAGCACGCGGTAGAGAAAGAAGAGTTCTACATTCTGCTGCTGACGGCGGCCCTGGGCGCCGCGGTGCTGGCCGCCAGCAGCCACTTCGTATCGTTCTTCCTGGGACTGGAAATTCTGAGCATCTCGCTGTACGCCCTGAACGCCTATCTATATCCGCGGAAAACGGCGCTGGAAGCGGGCATCAAGTACCTGGTGCTGGCGGCAGCTTCGGCCGCCTTCCTGCTGTTCGGCATGGCGCTGATTTACGCCGCCGTGGGCACGATGGATTTCGGCCACATGGCGGGGCTGATGATGGAAACCGCGGGAGGAAGCCGCACCCTGCTGTTGCCCGGGCTGGCCATGATCATCACCGGCATTGGGTTCAAGCTGGCCCTGGTCCCCTTCCACATGTGGACGCCAGACGTTTACCAGGGTGCGCCGCCGCCAGTGGCCGCCTTCATCGCCACGGTTTCCAAAGGTGGGATGTTCGCCTTGCTGCTGCGCTACTTCTACCGCCTGGAACTGCACAACTACGCGCCGGTAGTGGTGGTGTTCACCATTATTGCCATTGCCTCCATGCTGGGCGGCAATCTGCTGGCGCTGTTGCAGTCCAATGTGAAGCGCATTCTCGCGTATTCCTCGATTGCCCACATGGGCTACGTGCTGGTGGCGTTCATCGCCAGCGGCGAGCTGGCGGTCGAGGCGGTCACCTTCTACCTGGTGGCTTACTTCGTGACCATCATCGGTGCGTTCGGGGTGGTGACTGTGCTTGCCAACGGCAACGAGGATGCCGAATCGCTGGAGAGTTATCGCGGGCTGTTCTGGCGGCGCCCGGCGCTGGCGGGCATTATGACCGCCATGCTGCTCTCGCTCACCGGCATTCCGGTGACCGCCGGCTTTATTGGCAAATTCTATGTGGTGGAGGCGGGCGCCTCTTCCTCCGCCTGGGCGCTCCTCATTATTTTGGTGGTCAGCAGCGTGATTGGCGCGTTCTACTACCTGCGGGTGATCTTTGCCCTGTATGCCGGGGCGCCGGAGAAGCCCGCTGAGGTTGCGCCTCGCATGGCGTTCGGAGCCTCCGTGCTGGTTGTTTTGACATTATTGCTGATCTGGCTGGGCGTTTATCCGGCGCCGCTGCTGCACGTGCTTCGGGCGGCGCTGCCCGGATGAGCGAAAACAAAACCGCACCTTGGGTGGTTTGATGGTGCCGCCCCTACGGGGCTCTCCCTTTCTTTGTCCCATTTCCCAGGGCTTACGCCCTGGGCTAAAAGATGTTTCGCCCCTTCGACTGGGCTCAGGGCAGGCCCTTCGGGCTAAATAGTCGCGGGTGGCCCACTCAAGCGGTCTTTGCTTGAGTGGGAGTCTCCCTCACGGACGGCTCTGTAGAGAAGGTGGGAGACCCCTTGCGATTTGGGCAAAATGGTTGGAAACAGAGGCGTGAGGTCTGGACCAAAGTTTGAAAATCGTCTGCCGGGGCCGACCAGTTCCGTCGACGAACATACGGAGTTTCCACAATTGTACCCACCCAACGAAAAGCGCGTTGGGTGGGGCACCCCGTTTCGTTTATGGGATATACTTGCGCGGTTACGGGAGGAAAGGTGGGCCACCCGCCCAAATCTCGCCGGATTAGGTGCGACCTACGAGATTAACGGTGTGCAGGTATCAGAAACGGCTTTCAATGGATTTGTGCTCGGTCAAGGCGGCGCAGGTCTTGAATTTGCTTTCGACCCGGGCAGCGGAATCGGTGCCGCGAGCAAGAACAACATTGCAGCCGAGGGCGATTGGACGTTCGGTGAAATTGGAAGCTTGCAGATCCTTGCGGGTGTGCTTCCCGTCGTCGATGAATATTTCTTCGTTGACACTGCGGTTTACGGCTACATGCTAAATCCTGCCGGATCAGCTTCGGTGACGGTGTCCTCCGCAACGGACAGCCCAGTTACAACGCTGAATAATAGGGTTAACGAACTTGGGCAAGCCTTAAATCGGACGGGCGTCCAGACGCTTCAGAATCCGTGTCTTTATGCTGGGTGGACGGCCGCTGCCGGTGTCGTCGGAGGAGTGGGTGTGGCGGTGGCAAATGGCCAAGCTACTGCTGCTGCCGCGAACAACTACCCAACACTGATCCACAGAGCTCTAAGTTGGTTGTATGATTTCGGCAGTGCACCTGGCAAACCAGGCCTTGTCAACGCAGCCGTGGCGACAGCCGTCAATGGGTGGCACGCGGCGGGTGGAGTGTGCAACCAGTTCTAGTCGCCCTAGCAGGTGTTAAAAACGTAAGGTTTAGCAGAAGACAATGATATGTCCTCAGTGTAAAGTGCGAATAGTATTTGACAACCATGTCTGGAACGGGGATTTCGTGTGCCAACAATGTGGGGCGAGCTTACTCGTATCCGAAACCTATTCGCGCGTATTGATATTGACCAGTAGTGTGCTTGGCTTCGGGTTGCCGTGGGTTGCTCATCTTCCGAAAATCTTAATCGCGAGTCTGGGTGATTTGGTTGGTTTTGTGGCAGTACTTGCATTAGGTTTTCCAATTGCGTTTACCGTTTTGTTTCTGATGGTGCGAGTGGTCCCTCAACTGATCTCGCCTCCATTGGTGCTTCGGCATGAAGGTGCACTTACTGTATTGAATCTCGGGGTCAAGCAGAAAAGCCAAAATTCTGACAATTAGGCTTGACCACTCGTAAGTACAACGTGACATTTACGCATAATACTTTCTGCGTTGCCTTACCCAGTTTCTCGGGCACTTTAGGGGCATCACGCTGCGGGAGTTACGGGAGTTGACTCTGTTGCATGCTGTGATATCAATAACTTGCGTATTTTCAATTCAGCGTGGGGGTTCCTACGGGGCTCCCCTTTTTTGTCCCATTTCCCAGGGGCTGACGCCCTGGGCTAAAAGATGTTTCGCCCCTTCGACTGGGCTTAGGGCAGGCCCTTCGGGCTGAGGTGGTGATGGGGTAGCACTTCGCGAAGGAGCAAGCAGCAATGGCGATGCCCGCGAGATCCCGCGGGCCTGAAGGCCCTCGGGATGACGCCTGCCGAGAGACCAAGCAAAAGGCCGCTTACCCGGGGCTGATGTCCCAGGTCCTTCGCTGCGCTCAGGATTTCGGCAGCGGGCTCCCGCTTTGCTCACGCCCCGCTGAGCGCCTCAATTTCGACTTGGGCATCCGCCCTCGCTCAACATGACAGACGTGGTTGTTTTCGGAGCAGCTTGAACAGATCCTTCGACTCGCGTCCATCGGCCCGGCTCAGGGCAAGCTCTCGCAGATTTGGCTGGAGCCTAACAGGATGACAAATGAAGAGAAAACAACTGTGGTAAGTGACTGAGTGCTAAGACGTTGCGAAAGCCCTGCGGGGCTTGGTCTTTGGTGACGTTCCCGAGGTGGTGCGCGCTTGGTACTGTGCCTCCCGGAGATGTTCCCCAAAAACCAAGCCATGCCAAAACCAGCGCAATTTTCCATTTTGTACGCCGAAGATGACCTTGAACTGCTGGCCTCACAGGGGGCCCAGATACAGAAGGCCGGCCACGTGGTGGACCAGGTGACGGGGCGCAAAGCGGTGGAGGAGTCGGTGCGCCGCAAGGCCTATGACCTGGTGATCCTGGGCGACACACTGAGCAAGAACGATCGCCACCACCTGCCGTACATGGTGAAGAAGGCGAACCAGGCGACCAAGGTGCTGGTGCTGCACTCCACCCACGGCCATCCCAGCGTGGACAAGGAAATTGATTCGCCCTACACGCCGGAAAAGCTGATGGAGGCGATAGCTTCCCTGGCCCCGCAGAAAGCGGCTGCCGCAGCCGCCGGCGCCGGCCGCTAGTCCGCGCCGATCAAAGCAAGTAGATGTGCAGGACAGGTGACCCGCCTGTCCCGAACTGACCCAGGTTCGGACAAGGCTTTGCGCACGTCGGGCAGCCAGGCGAGCCATGCTCGCCCGCACACAGGCGAGGGCGCCTGTGCCCACCTGATTCCTAATAGCTTTCAACTCGTCCTTCCACCTACAATCAGCCTTAACACATGGCCAACATTCTTTATGGTGTGAACGGCGAAGGCTCGGGGCACTCCACGCGGGCCAAGGAAATGATTACGCACCTGCAACGGCAGGGCCACAGGGTGCACGTGGTTT
>DASYWT010000315.1:0-7373 GCA_035935775.1 Terriglobales bacterium | reverse complement strand
GGTGGCCGGGCTGGCGCCGCGAATTCAGCAATCGGACTTCTCTCATCCTTCATTCATTCCGCTGGCGGCGCAAATCTCCAGCATGGAGTCCGCCAAGGCCGCGGTGGATGCCGCCGTTGGCCGGCTGGGAAAACTGGACATCCTGGCCCACCTGGTAGGCGGCTTCGCCGGCGGCCGGCGGGTTGACGAGACTGACGACGCCACCTGGCAACGCATGTTCGATCTCAACCTGAACAGCGCCTTCCTTGTGCTACGGGCCGCGATTCCCCACATGCGACGGGCTAAAACCGGCCGGATAATCGCCATCGGCAGCCGGGCAGCCGTGGACCCGGGACCGACCATTGCCGCCTACAATGCCTCCAAGGCAGCGCTGGTCTCGCTGATTCGAACGGTGGCGCTGGAGAACAGAGACGCGGCCATCACCGCCAATGTGATTTTGCCCGGGACCATGGACACAGCGGCCAATCGCGCGTCTGACCCTCATGCTGACTTTTCCAAGTGGGTGCAGCCGGCTGCTGTGGGCAGCCTGATTGTGTGGCTGGCGAGCGACCAGGCCAGGGATGTGACCGGGGCGGTGATTCCGGTGTACGGCGCGGGGCTATGACGTGGGCGCGTTCGCCATCTCAGACGGAACAAGTTCCGTCTCTACCGGTCGGTGAAGTGGTGGTGAGCATAAAGGCACCGGGCTAGAGACATTGCTTGCAGCGTCTCGGTCACGACATCCGAGAAGGATCATTTCCCGCGCGAAAATCGCGCCCGCTATCCGCGGTTAAACGCAGCCTCTGCGCGAAGATCCAGGTTGGCCTGGTTCCGGAACGCGGCCGCCTGTTTTGCCTCTTTGCTGGCTTCCAGCGTCAGGTCGCGCGCCCCGAACTGCACGCCGATTTTTTTCAGGAAATCGTAGGGCGGTGTGCCACCCGCGAATATCCACACAAAGTCATTGGCCAGTTCGCGCAACTCACCCTTTGCTTCCAGCAGGACTGAGCCTTCGCGGATCTCTTTCACATTAGAGCTCAGCACCACTCTGACCTTGCCGCCGCGCACGCATTCCTGCAGACGCTGCACGTTGCGCTCCTTGATGCGGCTGAACTGCTCGCCGCGATAGGAGAGCGTGACCTCGTTGCCCTTCTGATGCGCCAGGCCCATGGCGGCTTCCACGGCGCTGTCGCCGCCGCCCACCACCAGAATCTTCTTGTTGATGTAGTGGTCGGCCTCGATCAGGCGGTACATCACCTTGGGCAGTTCTTCGCCTTTGACCCCCAGCTTACGCGGTGTGCCGGTGCGGCCCAGGGCCAGCACCACGGCGCGGGCATAATATTGGGCCTTGCTGGTAACGATCAGGAAATTGCCGTCCGCACGCTTAATGTCCTCGACTTTTTCGCCGCTGCGGATTCTGAAGTCGGCGCGATGCAGGACCTTGTCCCAGAAGGCCAGCAACTTTTCCTTGGAGAGCTCCGTGCTCTTAAACTTGCCGTACATGGGAAATTCCACGGGGCTGGTCATGACCAGCTTCTGGCGCGGGTATTTCGCCACCGTGCCCCCGACCGCGTCCTGTTCAATGGTGACGTAGTTGAGTTGGTGCTCGATGGCGCGCAGCGAGGCGCTGATGCCGGCTGGGCCGGCGCCGACAATCAGCACATCAAAAACTTCCGCAGACCGCCCAGCGCCGGCGAGGCGTCCGGCGATGGTATCCACGCAGGAGCGGCCCTGATTTACCGCGTTCTTGATCAGCGCCAGGCCGCCCAGTTCGCCCACTACAAACAGGTTGCGAATGCTGGTCTCATACTCGGGAGTGAGGAAGGGCATGTCGGCGCCGATGCTGGGGCTGGCCATCACCATGGTGATGGCGCCCACCGGGCAGGCTTCGGCGCAGAGGCCGTGGCCGATGCACTTGAACCCGTTCACGATGGCGGCTTTGCCGCCGATCATGCCCAGCACGTCGCCTTCCGGGCACACCGAGGTGCAGGTGGCGCAGCCGATGCAGGCAGCGGTATCAATGTGCGGATGCTGCGCTTTGGGGCCCTCGGAAAAAAGCTTGCCCTTCTCCGCCGCCTCACGCGCCCGCGCTTCCCTTCTTGCCAGTTTCACCAGATAGCCGCGCATGAAAAACAGCGTGACGAGCACGGCGATCAGAAATGCAAATACGTTTCCCATGATCCGGCCTCACATGTAGCCCAGCATCAGCACAACTCCAATATGGATGCAGGCCAGCACGGCAAAGGAATAGCTGAACGGCCGGTGCACCACGTGCCATAAATGAAACACCTGCTGTGAGCGTGACAAAAACAGAATGCGCTTGGAAAGCGCGGCCTGCTCGCGCGCAATGTGGATTACGCCTTCGACTTCCGCCTGGCCGCCGGGCAACAGCCCGCCCAGAGTGCTGAAAGCGCCGCCCCATCCCAGCGCGCGCTGCCGCAGGCGCACCACCCGGAACGGGCGCGCACAATCCAGCGCCAGCATGTAGGCCAACGCCACCAGGGCCGGCAATTCGTTTACCCGCTGCGGGCTGGGCAAACGGAATAGCGGCCGCAATTGCGCGGGTGAAATCAGCCGCTGAGCCGCCAGTTGGCGCATCAGCTTTTCCTGAAGCTCCTGCGATTCTTTCAAGGAAAGCTCGGCCGTGCTCAGACTGCGCGGAATCTGACCGTAAAGATAGCGCCCCACCACGCCGCTCAATGCCACCGCGGCCATGATCCAGAACGCCATGCCGGCAATGCCGCGAAACTTAAAGGAGGCGTGGAAAGCGATGACCAGCGGCGCGGTCAGCCCCAGAAGCACGTGCGCATCCAGCCAATTCCGGGCGCTGCCCTGGCGCGAAAGCCATTTCCAGCGCTTGCGAATGGGATAGAGAAAAATGGCGAAAAACATCGCCAGCCCCAGAATGCCTAACTTCAGCCCAATGGCGCCGCTCGGTCGCAGCAGGTCGTACTTTGGGGAAAGCGGCCGCTGGGCTGCGCCCAGTGTGTAGTAGTCGAAACCGTAGAGCGAGAGCGCCAGAAACAGCGTTCCCGCCAGGCAATAGCCGCCAATCAGCAAAGAACGAAACCCGCTTCGCTGCCGCTGTGCCGGCAAGGCGGAAGCCGCGATAGTGACATTCGCATTCATTGTTTGTTCGAAACCGCCTCCTCAGTGCTGACGGAGAAACGCTTGTAATCGGTGAAGCGGTGCACGTTGCGCCAATGCTGCTTGGGCGTTTCTACGTCAATTGTCGCTACCACTGGGAACCAGGAGGTTTGGGAAATGTCGTGGAACGGTACAGGCGCGAATTGCACCTCGGTCTGCAGTCGCTGCAGCCCAAGGTCGGGTAAGCCATTCTCCAGGCCGGCGGTGATTTTTACGATGGCGCCGGAAGCAGGGTCAATCCAGGCTGTGCCGGCGAGGTCCAGCGGGTATTCGCGTCCGCGTAACACCATGGCCATCGGCGAGCGTGTGCCCGGAATGTGGCGGAAGCCTACGCGCGCCACTTGCCGGCCGGCGATGCTGTCGTCGCCCAGCGCGCTGAACTGGAAACTGCCCTGGTAATAAGGATGGAAAACCAGGAACAGCGTGGCAAAGCCGTTGCTGATCAGCATGGAAACGTTCTTGTCTACCTTCTTGCCCTGCTTGACCGGCAGCCGCGACTCGCTCAGGCTCAAATTGCCGCCGGCGCTGGTCAGGATGGCGAGGTAGTCGAAGCTGCTCTCCTGTTTGGCCTCCGCTTTCCCGTTGTCGTTCAGCTTTTCCTGCGTCACCAGTTCGGTGCACTTCACGTCTGAGAACTGTTCCAGGAAGCGCGCAGTCTGTTCTCCGGCGCGTTCCACCAGCGCCTTCATGGATTGCTGTTGCAGCACCGAGTCATCAAACGATTGCTGCGCCGTTTGCTGTGCGAAGGCGAGGCCGGTCAAGACGAAGGAAGTAATCCCGGTGCGGATGAATCGGCGTGACGCCGTGGAACGCTCGAATTGTGCGGGTATTTTCATTTCAATTTTGACCGGCTGTCGAAGCGGTAGCCCAGCGTGAAGTACCACTGGTCATAGTTCTGCACCAGGCCGCGCTGCAGGTTGTACCCGCCGGCGAAGAAGTAATGCGCTCCAATTTGCGTCTCCAGGGTCGTGTTCAGGAATTTGGAACCGTTGTCGGTAGTAAACGGCGAAACAAACGACTGCTTGCCCACCTGCACCTGTCCCTGAAACCTTTCGCCGAAGTTGCGGGAAAGCGAGATGGCCCGGTAATTTCCACGCGCAAAAGCGCTGTTGAACTTCGCATAATGCAGGTCGGCGTGCAGGCCGGTGTTCCACAATTTGCCGAAGGTGATGCCGTACATCTGGTTCAGCGAACTGCTGGTATCGCCCGAGCGCGTACTGCGCCCCAGTTCGGTATAGAGATAGATTTTCTTCACCGTTTCGACGCGCGCGCCCGCGCTGAAGCCCTGGAAGAGCACGGTATCGAGTAAGCCGGTGCCGACCAGGCTCAGGTTATAAGTGGGCACGTCGCGAAAGTAGTTGTGATTGAAGTCCAGCGACAACCGCTGAATGGGCTGCACTCGCACAGTGACGTAGCTGCGGCTCACACCCGCTCCCGGGCTGGGCGTAGCCGGCGTGCCCCGCGGCTTATCGGCCTGCATCGCCTCATAGACGGAGATAAATCGCTTATAGGAAACTCCGCTTTCCAAGAACACAAAGGGCCGGTCAATCGTCCACAGGAGGGTGCTGATGCCCACCCCTGTGGTCGCCGTGTAATGCAGGTCCTCGTAGCTGCCGCCTTCAAAGTTCACGAAGTTGCCGGCAATGCGCCGGTCCGGGTTGTAGGACCACGAGGTCGGGTCCGGCGAAGTGCCGGCGAACAGGCCCGTAGTCACGTGCTTGCCGAAGCGCACGCCGCCGTATCCGCCATCAATCACGTCCAGGCTGGTCGCCCACGGCAGGTACAGACGCCCGACGCCCGCCACAAAGCGCGATTGCGGATTGTCGTAGGTCAGCCCGATGGTGTAGGTGCGGTTGATCATGTCCTGCATGGTGGGTTGCGCGGCCGACGACTGCGAGTTGAACTCCCCGCGCCAGTAGCCATGCAGGTTCCAATAGCTGCCGCCGATGCGCGTCATGTCGGTGCGCATCACCATTCCGTATTGCGAACTGCTCATGGCAGACGAACCCCGGCTGCTGATTCCGCCGTAGTCGAGCCCAATGAGCAGACGCGTGCGGTTGATCTCCGGCAGCGGCGGCCGCGGCACCTCGTCGCGCACCTCTTCATCCATGGGATCGCCCTGGGTAAACGTGATTACCTGCGGATACACGCGCGTGCTGCTCAAGGCCCGCTGCTGCACCAGGGCTTCTGCGTCCGCCGACGTCAGATAAGCCAGGTCGCCCGGTTTGACCTCCTTAGTAGAGGAACTGACGTCGCACACCGCCGAGTTTTGCGCAACCGAAATCACCTTCAGATGGGCCGTGATTCCGGCGGCCGCGGGTGGAGTCGCCGGCGTCGCGCCACCCGGCGTGCTGCTCGCCTGCGCCTGTGGTTGCTGATCTTTGATCACCAGCGCCACGCCTTCTCCCAACCCATCTGCCCGGCCGCCATCCAGATACACTGCCCCGTCCGCCACGTATTTCACGCGGAACACGGTGCGGATGTCTGAATTCGCCAGTGAGGGTGAAGCTGCTTCGTCGCTGGGGTTGGCGGGCGTTGCCGGTGGGCGTGTAGATAGCTGCGGTTCCGTGCTGCCGGCTGCACTGGCCGAATTCGGGCTGGAACCGCCCGTAGTCGCTGGCGTCGCAGTCACGGGGGGCTGCACCTCAGTGGGAGGTATTGGCGTAGCCGGTTGCGGGGACGCCTGCGAGACCGCTTGCGCTGGTAGCGATTGCTCCACCGGCGCTGGTTGCGGAGAAGCCGAAGACACTGTGGCCGCTGGCGTCGCCGGTGCTGCCGAAGATGTCGTTGATTGTGGCCACGCTGGCGTGGCTGCTGCCGGTGGGGCCGGTGAAGTTGACGGGACGGAGGCAGGCGGTGTGGGTGTGGGCGCGGACGCGGCGGAGGCCGAAGATGCGCTCGCAGTGGGCGCTGCAGGCACAGACGCCGCCGGCACCGTAGTCGCTGCTGGTGAGGGCGCAGCGGGCTTGGGTGAAGTCGTGGCAGGCGTTGCCGCTGAACCAGGTGAAGCCGGTGGCGCAGGCAACGCAATGCTTACCGTTGTGGTCCCGGATCCCGTGTTGTCCGTCTTCCCTAAGTCAAGCCAAACGCCACTAGCGGCTGCCGGGGGAACGGAGCGGCGGTGTCCCGCTCTCGGTGCGGGCGTGTTGGAAGCAATGTTGGGCGCGCCGGCAGCCGGAGTGATGGTGAGCGTAACTTCATTGCCCACGGTCGCCAGCTCGTATTTGCCCGTCCGCGCGAGGTCTACCACCAGGCGGGTGACCGGCGGGATGGGCTGATTCAACCCGTAGCGCACCGCCTCCACTCCATCCTTACCGACGGTGATGTGGCGCTGGTGGGGACTCGAACTGGTGCCGGGAAAATCAAGCAGCACGCGTTCGGGTGCACTCGCCGTGCGCATTTGTGGAGTCACCGGCCGGCTGAGCACAATCTTCACCTGCACCTGCGGCCCGTGGTGCTCAACCGCTACGTGCTTGATGACCGCCAGATCCTCGGCTCGCGCCGGTGTCGCGGCCATCAGCGCCAGCAGGAACAGAAAGCAGCAGCAAATGTTTATTCTTGCCCGCACACCGCCGCCCCGCTTTCCGCCTTCAGCCTTGCCTGCAGGCACAACTCGGAAACTCTGGCCCACTTCACTGCGCCTCTGCTCACGGTGAGTCGCACGTCAGTTGCCACCTTGCCCTGAGGGATGGCACGAATAACAACTGGTCGCGTTGTAGACGTAGTTGGGCACCCCGGAGTGGTTAGGATCGGTATTGGCCTGGCTGTGCGTGTGACAGTTGATACAGGAGAAAGCGGCGTAATTCGACGGATTGATGTGGCAAGTGGCGCAGGTTGTCCACACTCCGGCATGCGTGCCGGAATAAATCGGGAACCAGGTGTGGTTGAAGGTGGCGCCCGCCCACGACGTGGTGTTGTGGCACAGGGCGCAGGTGGTGGGGAAGGCCGCTGCCACGTGGTTGGGATCGGTGGTCCCCTGGTAATCCTTTTGGTGACAGGAGTAGCAGGCCGTCGGCGTGCCCGCGTACTGGCCGTTGATGTGGCAACTGGCGCAGGGCACGGTAGTGTGCGCGCCCGTCAGCGGGAAGCCGGTTGAATTGTGATTGAAGCTGGCCGGGATCCAGGCGGTTGTGCTGTGGCACACCTGGCACTGCTGGGGGAATCCTGCCGAAGTGTGGTTGGGATTGTTTGTATTCTGGAAATCCTTCAAATGGCACGATACGCATGTGGTGGAGAGGTTCGTGAACTGT
>DASYWT010000314.1:0-2449 GCA_035935775.1 Terriglobales bacterium | reverse complement strand
CTGGTGCTGGCATAACGGTTTTGGTAGACCACCAGCGCGCGATGATCGCCCAGGCGGTTGGAGTAGGCGTACACATCTTCATTTACCCAGCCGTCGTCGGTGTAGAAGTCGTAGAGCAGGAAATCGCGCACTTCGGCGAAGAGCGGGCGGCGGTGGAGCAGCGGCGAAATTTCACGTTCGTGACGAGCCACCAGCCAGGGGTCAGGCTTCTCCTCGTAATAAGCACGGCGGTACTCCATGCCATAGCGCTCAGTGAAGCCTTCGATCTGGCCGTGGCCGAACATGGGCAGGCCAGGCAGCGTCACCATCATGGTGCAAACGCCGAAATATTTGTCGCCCTTGCCGAACTGATCCACGGCGGTGCGCTCGTCGGGATTGTTCATGAAATTGACGTAGCGCTTGAGCACGTCAGGATCGAATTCCAGCGTGTTTTTCATCACGCTGCGGTAGTTGGCGTTCTCTTCGTCGCGCAGCATGTTCATGAAGGCGGAGTTGTAGACGCGATGCATGCCCAGAGTGCGCACGAAGTAGCCTTCCATCAGCCAGAAGGCCTCGGCCAGCAGGAGGGTGCCGGGAGCTTCGGCGGCGACGCGGTCCACCACTTCGCGCCAGAATTCCTTGGGCATGGCGGAATCGAATTGCTCCTTGGTGAGGCCGTGCTCGGCGCGCGAGGGAATGGCGCCGCCAGTGCCAGGCTGGGGGAACCACAAGCGCTGGTAGTGGCGCTTAGTGAGCGTCATGGCGGCGTCGAAGCGGATGATGGGAAACAGGCGGGCCACGTGCAGGATGGTCTGGATGACGGCTTCGCGCACTTCGGGATGCAGGTAGTTGAGCTGGGCGGTGTCGTTCCAGGGAAAACTGGTGCCGTCGTTGCCGTGGTAGATAAAGCGGGTGTCGCTGGTCCAGCGGTCGAGGCGGCGGAAGGTAACGGCAGCATCGCTGCGGTTGTAATAGTGGTCGTCAATCTTGATCTCGACTCGGCCGTCGCTGGACAGGTCTGGACCGTTGAACGTGTACGAAGGAAATGGGCTGTGGGGCAGGGACAAAAACCAGTCGGGATGCTGGATGACCCAGCGCGAATCAATGCCCATGTGGTTGGGCACCATGTCGCTGGCCAGGCGGATGCCGCACGCCCAGGCGCGATCACGCAGGTTGGCGCAGGCGCCTTCGCCGCCCAGATCGTCGGCAACGGTGTAGTCGGCCAGCGAATAGGCGGAGGCAACCGCTTCCGGGTTGCCGGTGAGCTGCTTGATGCGCTGCGAGGCTTTGCTGCGCTCCCACACCCCGATCAGCCAAAGCGAGTTGAAGCCGCGGCGCGCCAGCAGGTCGAGTTCTTCGTCGGGAATCTGGTCAAGGCGATGGATATGGCGTCCATAAAATTTAGAGAGCTGGTCCAGCCACACGTAAACGCTCTTGGCCATGAGCACCGTGCTCGGCATCCAGTCCAGGTCGGGGCTGAAGCGTTCGTACTCGAATTCGGAAAAGTGGGGAATGGCAGCGGCGCTGGAATCGCCCAGCCCCAGCGGCCCGCCAAAATGCACGCCCGGCGGGTGAAAGCGCAGCCAGATAGCAACTTCTTCTTCCTTGAGCACGTCGAGCGCGGTCAGCAGACGGCGCACCAGGTCGCCCAACAGGTCTTTCCACTTTTCGCGAATATAGGCGAGCTGACCGGCGAGAGAGTCGGGCGAGGCCAGCGCCGGCGCTCGCAACAGATCCACCAGGTTCTGATTGTCGGGGCCGAAGCGGGGGCGGGTCTCGAAGTAATCGTGCAGGGCGGCGGTGAGCTTGGTGTAGGCCGTCTTAGAGGCCAGCGGTTCGTCATCGAACAGTTCTTCAAAGGGCTTGAACGCCGGATTCACGTTGGCCAGCCACAACAGGATCAACTCCTCCAGTGCGACAGCGCGATGGGGCACGCCGGCGGTGGACTCGCGCAGCCACTCTGCCGCCTTCTTCTCGCCACGATAGACCGCAACCGTGGGAAAGTGGTCGGCGAAGGTTTCGAGCGTCCGGCCCAGTAGCTCGCGGCCAAGGCGCGCTTCGAACCAGGCGAGCGCGTCCTGCATGGCGCGCGGATCGCGCTGCTTGCGGTAGAGTTCCACCAAGGCGTGCAAAACTTCATCTATCAGCCCCATGGCGTTGAGGGCGCCGGGGTTGACGGCCAGTTCGGGATGGCGTTCGGCATCCCGGATCTGGTTTATGCGCCTGGCGAACTCGCGGCTGGCGGCCAGGTTGGCGAACACCACGTTGCCGGTAAGTGAGAAAAGAGTCTGCTCGAAGCGATAGCGGTCGCGCGCCGCTCGGGAAACGTGGAACTCGTAAGTGGTGGCGGGCCTCATTTTGCAGCAGCTATAGTAACGGAAACCTTGAAGACGCGCAGGGGACGCTCTTGCAGCAGGTTAGATGTCGGCATGGGCCGTACGTGTCACCTGGGCCATGAGTTGCGGCAGTT
>DASYWT010000313.1:0-10696 GCA_035935775.1 Terriglobales bacterium | reverse complement strand
CGCCGCCGGCGGGCGCCACGCCAATACAGCCGAAGAAAGGATGCAGGGGGATCCGCACGCTGAAGCTGGAATCGTGTGCGTGGAAGGTGGCCATGTTGCTGGCCTGGTCCACCGGGTAATACCAGATGCGCTCCGTCAGCGGCGGTCCGAGCATGGGCGTATAGGTGCTGGAGTTCAAAGCTCCGAAGCCGGGAGCGAAAGCGCCCACGCCCTGGTCGCCATCCACCTGCAGGTCGAGAAACTTGATGGCCAGGGTGTCGCCCGGTTCAGCGCCTTCAATATAAAAAGGGCCGGTCAGCGGATTGTCGCCTTTGACCATGGACAGAGTGTCGCCCGGGCCGTTGAGAACGTTGCCGAAGGCATCCAGCGTGTTGACCTCCAGCGTGTCGCCGGAGCGCAGGCGGGCCACCGGCGTAGCCACCCCGTAGGTGTACTTCACGTCATTAATGGTGGCGTGATACTTCACCAGGCGCGCACCGGGGGTGTTCACATGTATTTTCTGCTGTGCCGCACCTGCCGCCGCGAGTCCCCATATGCACACCACAACCGCAATTTCATTTCGCACAATCTTCATCAGCTTTCCTCGCGTGTTCCGGGCGCTGAGTATACATCGTGGAAGAGGCCTGAGTTGGGCGGGTGGTGTGCCTTCCCTACGCGACTGCGCGCTGCGGATTTCGTGGCGATAAATTCGCATATCACTCTTTAGCCGATTGCACCAGAAATGGTGCATAATCTCAAAGTACGTGAAGTCCTGTTTACACCAATCATTTCGCTGCCGATAATTTGGGTGAGGCTGTCCAGTGAAAGCAGTTGCTTTTTTCATAATGGCTGCTGTGCTCGTAGCTTTCGCCTGTTTCATCATCGCAGGTAGGACGAGTTCCTGGCCTACAGCTGACTGCACCATCATCGACAGTCGCGTTGTTCGCAACGATACTAGCCCGCCTGGACCCATGCATGCAGTCGTGGGGCTCTACAAAGGCGA
Source organism: Terriglobales bacterium (assembly GCA_035935775.1). Classification (GTDB taxonomy): domain Bacteria; phylum Acidobacteriota; class Terriglobia; order Terriglobales; family Acidobacteriaceae; genus JAICWP01. The sequence continues at coordinate 9,714 of DASYWT010000313.1, read as the reverse complement.
ATATCAGTTGCGATACCGCGTAAATGGCCAGGACTATCGCACCTGGGTGAATGCGGGATGGGAGGACAAGGACCTCAACTTTGTAGAATCGAAGATTTCGCACTTGCCTCAATCCCGCCCTTACATCGTGCGCTATAACCCGAAGAATCCTGCCGAAACAGTGACTGACTGGAAGGTCGAATAACGACTGGCGGGCGTCCGAATTGTAAAGAATGCTAAGGCCTGTTCACAGCAATTACGCTGGGGGATAATCTTTTCGAAGTCCACAAAGCCTCCTGATGCAACGTAATTGGCTGCTTACGGCGAGAGGAACATGGTTTGTCGCCATTGGGATTGTTGCCATTTCTTGTGGTGCCGCCCTCATCATCATCCAGGACGTGGGGTTCTTGATGAGTGGTGCTTGGCCCAAATTGTGGCTTTACGATGAGGTGTTAATTTACGTATCGGCCTCGGTTGCAGCCCTGTTCTGCATTGCTAGTTTTTCTATACTTCGCTCTGGATTAGCCAAGTTTGTGACCGTTGTTGTCGCGGTTTCTTTTGCATCCTACGTTGTCCAGCCCTTCACGCCCATTCACGGTCATGAGCAGCTAACCGCAATTTCCATCAGTAGGGTTATTGGATTATGCACGCTTCTGCTGCTGGTGCTGAGATATTCAAGGCCGGAAAGGTCGAAAATTGACGAGTGATAAATCCGCTTCACGTACATTAAGATTGCGCTCCTGCCTCGAGCTTGCTGCATCTCTCCCTGCTTTTGCGCCCTGGTGGTGAAAATCAACGAATCGCCGCCAGCCAGGCCCAGCCAATCAGGAGTGTGAGAAGGGTGATGGGAACGCCGGCACGAAGGTAGTCGCGGAAACCGATTTCCACTTCCGGCCGCGCGGTTTCCACCACGATGATGTTGGCCACCGAACCGGTGATGGTCAGGTTGCCGGAGAGCGTGCTGGCCATGGCCAGGATCAGCCAAGCGGTGTGCGGGTTGGCGAAGCCGGGCACCAGCGACTTGAGCAGCATGACCGCGGGCACGTTGCTCACAATGTTGCCCAGCACCGCGGTCACCACGGTAAAGACGGCGGAATTCTGGAGGTTCCAGGGCCGGGCCAAGCTCAACAGATCGGCGACCAGGCCCGCCTGCTGCGCTCCCCCGACAATGACGAACAGCCCAATAAAAAAGACCAGCAGGCCCCAGTCAATCTCCTGGTAGACCTTGCGCGGTTCCAGAGTGCGGGTGATGAGCAGCAGGGCGGCGCCGACCGCCGCCATCATGGCCGGCGGCACACCGGCGAAAAAGCCTGCCACCACCAGGGCCACCACTACCGCCGGCTTGCCCAATTGTGCGCGCTGCAGCGGTTTTTCCTCTATCGCCTGCGCCACCGCGGGATGGGGAGTCTCATGCGGCACATAAAGCCAGTGCAGGATGACCCAATCCAGAAACAGGCCGACCGCCGCGATCGGCGCCATGTGAGCAATAAAGAAGCGATAGGAGATGCCGGAAAAGGACCCGATCAGCATGTTCTGCGGATTGCCGGTGATGGTGGCCACGCTGCCGATGTTGGAAGCGGTGGCCACGGCCAGCAGGTAGGGCAGCGGGCGCACATTCATGCGCCGGCACACCGCCAGTACCAGCGGCACCATGACCAGACAGATGATGTCGTTCACGAAGAAAGCGGAAAGAATTCCGCAGGTGACAATTACGGTAGGCAGCAGGTGTACGGGCTTCACCCAGCGCAGCACCAGCCGGGTGATCCATTCGAAAAAGCCCACCAGGCGAAGATTGCCGACGATGAGCATCATGGAGAACAGCAGCACAACGGTGGTGAAGTCTATGTAACGCAGGGCAGCGGCCGGCGACACGATGCGAAACGCCGCCATCAGCACGGCGCCGATAATGGCCGCGCCCGGGCGGTCAATCTTCATGCCGGGAAATTTGCCCAGGGCAAACACCAGGTAGCTGGCGGCAAAGATCGCGTAGGCTGCCACGATGCGGACGTCCGACAAAGCGGCCGGGCTGATTTGCGGCATAAGAAGCTAAGGATTGTAGCAACCGGGGCGGAGAGAAAGGATTGGACGGAGAGGAACTTCTAGTTTCAAGAGCGAACCGAAAACGGTGAACCGCTGCCCTGGCTGGCGCATCTGCAACTACTGATCATCCAGAAACTCCAGCACGGCGCGGTTAAATTCCTCCGGCGTCTCCTCGTAGGGCAAATGTCCCGCGCCTTCGACCACCAGGAGCCGACAATTGCGGAATTGCTGCTGCAATTGAGCCGCGGAACCGGGCGCGATTACCCGGTCCCGGCTGCCCCAAATCAGAAGCGTTGGTATTTCAGCAATTTTGGGCAGCATCGCCTGCAGCTTGCCCATGTCTGCGTGCCAGGAGCGCACGATGCAGAGGGGATATTTATAAGTCCCGCGATTAGCCAGAGGCTCCGCGTAGCCCTCTGCCGTGCCCGGCGAAATGCGCCGCGGATCTCCGTACATGCGCCGCAGGTAGTGTTCGTGGGTCAGTTTGATCGCGGGAAGGAGCGCACGGAAGAGCGCTGCTCCGGCCGGCCGGCTGAGCAGTTTGATGAGCACCGGCCGCGGGCGCGACCAGGGATGGGCGGGGTCAACCAGGATCAGGCGCCGAACGGAACCCGGCGCCCGTTCCGCGGCCAGAATCGCCAGCATCATGGCAATGGCGCCGCCATGCGAGGTGCCCAGCAGATCGAAGGCCTCGATTCCCTGCCCTTGAAGAAAATGCAGCAGACGTCCGGCAATGGCCGCCATGGAGCAATCCAGGCCGGACACGCGCTCAGAGAAACCGGCACCCAGCAGATCAGGGGCAAAAACCGTAAATCGCCGCGCCAGCACCGGGAGGTTAAACCGCCAGGAGAAGGAGTAGCCGAGCAGGCCGTGGACCAGCAGCAGCGGCGGGCCGCTGCCGCCGTGGAGAAAGCGCATGCGGTGGCCCTCCACGTCCGCCCAGTGCTCGTGGATGCCGGTTTCAACGGCGGAGCAGAACGGCGGTGTGGGACCGGACATTTGGACTCTGCTCTTTTCCCCAGCAACTGTGCTTGGGGGATAAGGTTCCGATTAAGTAACTAATCTGGCCTCAAACCTTCTGGTCAGGGCTCTGCCGGCGGGCGCATTTTCGAAACCGGTTCGTATCAGCGCACGGCTTCAGCCGCGCGAAAGGGCTTGATTCCGCACCGCTTTAGCCGCTGCCCGCGCGGCTCATCCAGCGGCTAAAGCCGGGTTCCTGAGAACCGCCGATCAGCACGTCTGAAGACGTGCCCTGATACAAATCGTTCTACCACGATCATGTCTGCGGGAGGAGACGTAACAAGTTACGTCTCTACTGTAGAGCATCAAGGCTGAATGCTGAGTGCTGACTGCTTGGTTTAATTCGCCGCCGCCGACTTGGCCGCCTTTTTCGCCTCCCGCAGCAGTTTGCGCAAAACGCGAATGCCGCGGTCCACGTGCTTTTCCTGCATCAGAAAAGAGGGCAGGAAGCGCAGGACGGTCTCGTGTGTGCTGTTGAAGAGCACGCCCTCGGCCAGCGCCTGCTCCACCAGAGGACGCGCCGGGATGGTCAGTTCAATGGCCTGCATCAGGCCGCGGCCGCGCACTTCCCGCACCAGAGAAGATTTCTCCGCCACGGAAATGAGCTGCTGGTTAAAATAGGCGCCCACCCGAGCTGCATTCTGCAGCAGGTGTTCCTCCTCCAATACGGCGAAATACTCCAGGGCCACGCGGCAGGCCAGCGGGCCGCCGCCGAAGGTGGTGCCATGCTGTCCCGAAGGCAAAACCGTGGCCAGGTCTTCGCGGGCGATGAAGGCGCCCAGGGGAATGCCGCCGGCGATGGGTTTGGCGACCACAACAATGTCAGGGGTTACGCCTGAGTTCTGAAAGGCGAACATCGAGCCAGTACGGCCGAGGCCGCACTGGATTTCATCGAAGATGAGCACGGCGCGGTGGCGGTCGCAGGCGGCCCGCGCTTCAGCCAGGAATTCGGGCGAGCATTCCCGAATGCCGCCTTCGCCCTGAATGGGCTCCAGCACCAGCGCGCAGGTGGAATCGTCCACCGCCTGGCGCAGAGCCGCCACGTCGTTCAATGCCACAAAGGTGACGCCCGCCAGCAGTGGCTGGAACAGGTCGCGGTATTTCTGCTGTCCGGTGACCGAAAGCGCGCCAAAGGTGCGGCCGTGGAACGAACCCTCCACCGCCACCACCTTGCTCTTGGCCTCTCCGCCGCGCTGGTGGCCAGCGGCCCGCGCCAGTTTGAGCGCGCCTTCGATGGCCTCGGTGCCACTGTTGGAGAAAAACACGCGCTGCAGGCCGGAAATCTCGCACAGTTTTTTGGCCAGCGCGCCCTGGTATTCGTTGTAGTAGAGGTTGGAGAGGTGAATGGCGCGCGCCACCTGCTCGCGGATGACTTTTACAATGCGCGGATGGGCGTGGCCCAGCGCGTTAACACCAATGCCAGTGATGAAATCCAGGTAGCGCCGGCCCTCCAGGTCATAAACAAAAACGCCTTTGCCTCGGGCGATGGCCAGGGGGTAGCGGTTGTAAACGGGAATCAGGTAGCGGCGCTCGAGGTCGGCGATGTCTTGGAAAGTCATGGTGCTGATGATTCAATCATTCGATCATTGAATGATTCAATGATTTATTGTCCGATGACTCAATCTTCCTCGACCCAGCGGCAGCTGATTTCCCCCGCGTGCATCTCGCGAAAGATTTTTTCGGCAATGGAATCCAGCTGGGTCAGCGGGTGCTGTTCGCCTTCGTAGTACACCGACGGCGGATTGCCCAGGGGCTCGGCCCAGACCTCATACGCGCCCCCGCCGGTTGAGATCTCCAGGTAATCGCCTTCGCGCAGGCGACGCTTGAGTTCGTCCAGGTTCAGATCAGTCGCCAAGGTTCGTCCTTTTCATTGAGATGAGGTGCCGTTCGGGTTACCCTCCGGGCTGTGAAGTGACGCTATCCAGGGACCAGACTACAAGTTTTAATAGCAGCCGGGACAAATCAGTCTACCCCTTCCCCCAGTTGGGGTCCGAGGGTGGGATTCTAACGGGAGGCAACAAAACAAGTCGAGGCCGGGCGGAGAATTATGTGGCCGAAAGCGTATAACTAACTCCGATACTTATAGTTACAGTCACGCTTTCGAAAAAATCCCATAATCCGAAGTAGCCTTCCAATAATTGGAAATTGCCGGGAGAATCGGCTTTATAATCAGATAACCCTTGGTTCTGCCGGGGCTTAGCTTTCCTCCCATGGCCGCCAGCGTGGCACCAGAGTTGCTTAAAACTTCCGAGGATCGGTCTACGTGGCCATTGGGACGTGCCGCCAGACCGCCGCTCACGTCCATGAACAAGGAGCTGCAGATCCGGTTCACCGCCGTAGTATTGGCGCTGCTTACCGTGGGAGCAGCTACCTTCGCGGTCCTCAATTTCTCTAAAGAGCGGCAACTGCAGATTCCGGTTGACGGGGTTTGGTGGGTCGAGCAAGGCGGCCACCTGGAGGCTCGACGGGTGGACGCCGAAGGCCCAGGGGCTCGTGCCGGCATCAAGCAAGGCGACCAGCTGAACGGCATTGACGGCCGTGAGATCTCCAGTGTGGCCGGCCTGGAGCGCCAGTTCTATAGGGTCGGTGTCTGGAGCCAGGCCAAGTACCGGCTGACCCGCGGCTCCATCCCGCTGGAAACCCAGGTGGTGCTGATTCCCGCCGACAAGTCCCTGTTCATCGGCCTGCGCTTTATTGCGCTGTTTTACCTGGGCATCGGCATATACGTGCTGCTGCGGCGGTGGACGGCGCCCAAGTCGCTGCACTTTTACATTTTCTGCCTGGTTTCGTTCATCCTGTATTCGTTCCACTACGTCGGTAACTGGAGCACTTTCGACAGCGCGATTTATTGGGTGAATGCCGTCGCCTTGCTCCTGCAGCCGGCGCTGTTCCTGCATTTCACCCTCACGTTCCCGGAAAACAAGCAGTTCGTGCGCCGCCACGGCTGGGTGCAGCCGCTGGTTTACGCTCCTGGGCTGATTTTGCTGGCGCTGCACATTGGGGCGCGCGAGTTCCTGCGGGCCAGCGAAACCTTGCGCTGGAACCTGGACCGGGTGGAGATGTCGTACCTGGCGCTGCTGTTCGCGCTGGCGGCGGTGGTGTTATGGCACAGCTATCGCGAGGCCCGCACCACCATCCTGCGGCAGCAGATGAAGTGGGTGACGCGGGGCACCATCCTGGCCATCGCGCCCTTCACCCTCTTCTACGTGATTCCCTACCTGCGCGGCGATGTACCCAGCACGCTGATGAAGGTTTCCGTGCTGTCGCTGGTGTTCCTGCCGCTTACCTTCGGCTACGCCATCTTCCGTTACCGCCTGATGGACGTGGACCTGATCTTCAAGCGGGGCGTGGCGTACACGCTGACCGCGGCGGCCATCGCCGGCGCATATTTCGCGGCGGTGGCGGCGATTGCCGAGTTGGTGCACATGCGGTTGCCCAGCACCGGCACGGTGGGAATGTTCGTCGCTATCGCGGTTACTGCCCTGCTCTTCAATCCGGTCAAAAACTGGATTCAGGCGCGCCTCGACCAGGTCTTCTACCACAAGCGCTATGACTACCGGCGCACGCTGGTGGCCTTCGGCCGCGAACTCAGCTCTGAGCCCGATCTGGACAAGATGCTGAGCTCGGTGATAGACCGGCTGTCGCACACGCTGGCGGTGGACCGCATCGCCATTCTCCTGGCCGAAGGCGAAGAGCCGGGACGCTTCACCTTGGCCAAATCGTTTCGCATTAACCACACCAACGGCCTCGATCTGAGCTTCCTCAGCGTTTCACGACCGGAAAGCGGGGCCGGTCATTTGTTTTTTGAGAATACCCACCAGGCCATCCGCGAAACCCCAAGCGCGCAGGAAACCATCGCCCGTCTTGACCTGAACTACTACATCCCCTGTACCTCGCAACAGGGCAACGTGGCGGTGCTGGGGCTGGGCAAAACGGTGGATGGCGACTACCTTTCCAGCGAAGACGTGGAACTGCTGGAGACTCTGGCCGGCTACATCGGAATTGCCATCCAGAACGCCCGCCTCTACGCCTCGCTGGAGCAGAAAGCCACGGAGTATGAACGGCTCAAGGAATTCAACGAAAACATCGTGGAATCCATCAGCGTGGGCGTGCTGGCCGTGGACCTGGAAGACCGGGTCGAATCGTGGAACTCGCAGATGGAAGTGATGTACGCCCTGCCGCGCTGGCAGGTGCTGAACCGCCCGCTCAGCGAAATCTTTCCCGCCGCCTTCATGGAGGAGTATTACCGGGTGCGCCAGAGCCCCGGCGTGCACAACCTGTACAAGTTCCGCCTGGGCACTCCTTCGGGAGAGAGCCGGGTGACCAATATCGCCATCGCGCCTCTGGTTACCAAGAAGTTCAGCGTCATCGGCCGTCTGATCATCGTGGATGACATCACCGACCGCATCGAACTGGAATCCCAGCTCTCGCACGCGGAAAAGATGTCGTCCATCGGGCTTTTAGCCGCCGGGGTGGCCCATGAGGTCAATACGCCGCTGGCCGTCATCTCGTCCTACGCTCAGATGCTGGCCAAGCAGGTGCAGGGCGACGAACGCAAATCAACGCTGCTGGACAAGATCACGCGCCAGACCTTCCGCGCCTCAGAAATCGTCAACAACCTGCTGAACTTCTCCCGCACCAGCAGCACCGAGTTCACCCATGTTGACCTCAACAAGGTAATCCGCGACACCCTTACCTTGCTGGAGCACCAGTTCAAGACCGCAAGGGTCCAGGTGGAAAGCGCGCTCGACGACCAGTTGCCGGCCATTCAGGGCAACACCGGCAAGCTGCAGCAGGTGTTTTTGAACCTGTTCCTGAATGCGAAAGATGCCATGCCGCGCGGCGGCACGCTGAGGGTGCGCACCACGAACGGAACCGGGGTGCACGTCGTCATCACCGACACGGGCGAGGGCATCGCCCAGGAGCACATTCACCGCATCTACGACCCGTTCTTCACCACCAAGAATTCGCCACGCGACGGCCAGCCGCGCGGCACGGGCCTGGGGCTCTCGGTCACCTACGGCATCATCCAGGAACATGCGGGCAAAATCACCGTGGAAAGCCGCCCGGGGGAAGGCACCACGTTCCATCTGGAGTTCCCCCTGATTCGTAAGGCGGTGAGCGCGTAAGGATGAAGTTGATTTCCCGTGGCGCAGCGCCCTGGGCGCTGCCCGGAGAACGAAGATTATGGCTGAAGCTGCTGTTATTCCCCGCCGCGCTGTGAGCCAGCCCCGCGAGGGCTCCTCCGGCTGCGTGCTCATTATTGACGACGAAGCGGAAATCCGCGAGTCGCTGCAGACTCTGCTGGAACTGGAAGGCTATGACATAGAGACCGCGGTGGACGGCCAGGACGGCCTGCTTCACCTGGGCGAGCGTCCTTTCGACCTGGTGCTGCTCGACCTGGCCTTGCCCGACCGCAACGGCATGGAGGTGCTGCAGGAAATACGCGCCCGCGATCCCCAGCTTTCGGTGATCATGATCACCGCCTACGGCACGGTGGAGAACGCCGTGGTGGCCATGCAGGCCGGCGCCGCCAACTTCATCCAGAAGCCCTGGGACAACGAAAAGCTGCTGGCCGACGTGCGCGCCGCCATCGCCCGCCGCCGCGCCGAAGAAGAAAACGTCCAACTCAAGCGCGCCCTCAAGCAGCGCTACAACTTCGAAAACATCGTGGGCAAAAGCGAGCCCATGCTGCGGGTTTTCGACCTGGTAGCGCAGATCGCGGCCAGCCGCTCCACCGTCCTGCTGCAGGGCGAAAGCGGCACCGGCAAGGAACTGATCGCCAAGGCCATCCACCTGAACTCCACCCGCGCCGACCGCGCCTTCGTGCCGGTGAACGCCGGCTCCATGCCCGCCGACCTGCTCGAGTCCACCCTCTTCGGCCACGTCAAGGGCGCCTTCACCAGCGCCATTGCCTCGAAGAAGGGCCTGTTCGAGGTAGCCGACCACGGCACCCTCTTCCTCGACGAAATCGGCACCATGAACATGGACACGCAGAGCAAGATTCTGCGCGTTCTGCAGGACCGCAAGTTCATGCACCTGGGCGGAGTGCACGAAATCCAGGTGGATGTGCGCATCATCGCCGCCACCAACGTGGATTTAAAGCAACTGGTGCGCGAGGGCCGCTTCCGCGAGGACTTGTTCTACCGCCTGAACGTTATCACCATTGACCTGCCGCCGCTGCGCCGCCGCCGCGAGGACATTCCCCTGCTGGTGGATTTCTTTCTCAAGAAGTACACCGCGGAAAACCAGCGCCGGGTGCGGGAAGTAGGCCCGGAGGCGCTGCGTCCCCTGGTCAGCTATTCCTGGCCGGGCAACGTTCGTGAACTGGAAAACGTGATTGAACGCGCCGTGGTGCTCTCCGCCGGGCCTGCCATCGGGCCGGAACTGCTGCCCGACCACATTGCCGGGCGCGGCTCCAGCCTGCCCGTGCTCGAGCACCGTCCCGACGCTTCGCTCTTCGACATTGTTGAGGATTGCGAGCGCCGCATCATCGTAGAGATGCTGGAGAAGTGCAACTGGAACCAGACTGAGGCCGCCGAGCGCTTCCGCGTGCCCCTTTCCACGCTGAATCAGAAAATCAAGCGCCTCAGCATCGAAATCAAAAAGCGGATGAGAGAGTAATTTTCTTGCTACTGTCATCCTGAGAAAGCGCGAGCCGCGCTTGCGCGGTGA
>DASYWT010000312.1:0-26947 GCA_035935775.1 Terriglobales bacterium | reverse complement strand
AACGACAGCCATTACCTGTGCGAGGAAGACGCCCAGGCGCAGGACGTAATGGTGTGCATTCAGACCGGCAAGTCCATCCAGGACACCAACCGGATGAAGTTCCAGGGTACCGAGTTCTACGTGAAGAACTACGACGAGATGTACCGGGTGTTCAAAGATGCGCCCGACGTGCTCTCGCAAACCCTGACCATCGCCGAGCGCTGCAACCTGCGCCTGGAGAAAATCAGCCACCCCTTCCCGCACTTTGACGTACCCAGCGGCGAGACCCTCGACACGTACTTCGAGAAGGTGGCTCGCCAGGGCTTCGCACGCCGGGCGGACGTATTGCGTGCCCTGGAAGCCCAAGGCCGGCTGAAGCATCCGCTCAGTGAATATGAGCAGCGGCTTTCGCGCGAAATTGGCATCATCCAGCAGATGAAGTTTGCCGGCTATTTCCTGATCGTTTGGGACTTTATCCGCTACGCCAAGGAGAACCATATCCCCGTGGGCCCGGGGCGCGGCTCGGCCGCCGGCTCGCTGGTCTCCTATGCCATGGGCATCACCGACATTGATCCCCTGCAGCACGATCTTCTATTCGAGCGCTTTCTCAACCCGGAACGCGTCTCCATGCCCGATATTGACATTGACTTCTGCATGAACCGGCGGGGCGGGGTCATTAACTACGTCACCCAGAAGTACGGGCGGGAAAACGTAGCCCAGATCATCACCTTTGGCACTATGGCAGCTAAAGCTGCCATCAAGGACGTGGGCCGCGCCATGGAGATTCCCTACGCCGAGGTGGACCGCATCGCCAAGATGGTGCCCACCACGCTGAACATCACCATTGATCGGGCGCTGGACGACTCGCCACCGCTCAAAACGGCATATGAAAACGAAGGCCAAGTCCGGCAGTTGATTGACACCGCCAAGAAGCTGGAAGGCCTGGTGCGCAATTCTGGCGTGCATGCCGCCGGCGTGGTGATTTCGCCGCGGCCGCTCATCGAGTTGGTCCCCCTGCACCGGACCAAAAACGACGAAATTGTCACCGCCTTCGACATGACCGCCATCGAGAAGCTGGGCCTGTTGAAGATGGACTTCCTTGGGCTGACCACGCTCACCATTCTCGATGACGCGCTCAAGCTGATCGCGCAGACCCGCGGCCAGCAGATGACGCTGGACGACATCCCCCTGGAGGACAACGAAACCTACGAGAAGGTTTTTCACAAGGGGCTGACATCGGGCGTGTTCCAGTTTGAATCGCACGGCATGCGCGACGTGCTGCGCCGCTACCAGCCCAACTCCATCCAGGACCTCACCGCCCTGAACGCGCTCTACCGCCCCGGGCCCATCCAGGGCGGCATGATTGACGACTTCATTGACCGCAAGCACGGGCGCAAGAAGATCGAGTATGAACTGCCGGAGCTGGAAGAGAACCTGAAGGAGACGCTCGGCGTCATCGTTTACCAGGAACAGGTGATGCAGATCGCCAACCGGCTGGCCGGCTACTCCCTGGGCGAAGCGGACCTGCTGCGCCGCGCCATGGGCAAAAAGAAGCCGGAGGAGATGGCCAAGCAGCGGGAGCGCTTTGTGGAAGGCGCCACCCAGCGTGGCTTCCCGCCCAGGAAGATCGAAAAGATTTTCGACCTGATGGAGCAGTTCGCCGGTTACGGCTTCAACAAGTCGCACTCCGCCGCTTACGCGCTGTTGGCCTACCACACCGCCTACTTAAAGACGCATTACCCGGTGGAGTTCATGGCCGCCCTGCTCACCTCGGTGACCGGCAACACGGATGAAGTAGTGAAGTACATCAACGAATGCAGCGAGATGGGCATCGCGGTGGAGGCGCCTGACATCAACGTCAGCGATGCCAACTTCACGCCGCATGGGGCCGCCATCCGCTTCGGCCTGGCGGCGGTGAAGAACGTCGGTCACAATGCCATTGAATCCATAGTAGCGGCGCGCAAAGAGCTGGGTCGCTTCCAGACCATTTACCAGTTCTGCGAGAAAGTGGACCTGCGGCTCCTGAACAAGCGGGTGCTGGAATCGCTGATCAAGAGCGGAGCCATGGACTCGCTGGGGCGGCGGGCGCAATTGATGGAGGTGCTGGACAAGGCCATGGAGCGGGCGGCCAAGACACAGCGCGACGCCGAATCCGGCCAGCACGGCCTGTTTGGCGTTTTCCAGCAGGAACATGAGCACGCCCACAATGATCACCTGCCCGAGGTTCCGGATTGGGACGAGCACCAGCGCCTGGCGGCAGAGAAGGAAATTCTCGGCTTCTTCATCACCGGCCACCCGCTGGAGAAATACCGCGACAAGCTGCGCGACCTGAGTGCGCGCACCGCGGAAGAAATCGGGCAGATGAAATATTCCACCGGTAAGGACGAAGAGCTCTGCATCGGCGGCATCATCGCCAATGTCCGCGTGCTCAAGTCCAAACGAGGTGACCTCTACGCTCAGGCCACGCTGGAAGACATGACCGGCTCGCTTGACATGCTGGTATTTCCAGACGCCTACAAGCGCCTGGGAGAGAGGTTGAAGCTGGAAGTGCCGGTACTGGTGCGCAGCGGCGTGCGGGTGGAAGAAGGCGCCAGTCCCAAACTCACGGTCAGCGACATCATTCCTCTGGAAGATGCCCGCCCCAAGCTGGCCAACCATCTCCGCATTCGCATTCCGCTGGAGACAGCTACCGAAGCTACCGTGGACCTGTTGCACACGCTTTGCACGCAGCGCAAAGGCAGCGCCAAGGTCTTGTTTGATGTGGAACGCCAGGGCGACTTCATGGTGGTGATGGAAGCCGAAGGCTATAATGTGCAACCAGACCGCAACTTCATTGACCGTGTGGAGGAGCTTTGCGGTCGTGGCAGCGTGCGGATCATTGATTGAAGCGAGTGGCAGTCACGACGAAACACGGTGTGGGTGGAGCGGGCGCAGGGACGGCGCGGGCGCGCCAGAGCAGCGACGGCGTTTTTGCCGTTTCTGAATTTCTGCTCTCCATGGTGGAGTCGTTGTGGGAATCGTCCGTAGACGGCCATCAGAACAAGATGGAATCAGCTATCAAGGCGCAAAACGAGCTGGAGCGGATCGAGCAGCAGATCGAGCAGCTGGAATCGCTGGCCGGCGAAAACCAGGAAGCCCATCGCAAGCTGCAGCAGCTGCATGAGCGCGTGAATGCCCTGCGGCAGCAGATTTACGCCCACCTCAATGCCTGGGAGAAGACCGAACTGGCCCGGCACCCACAGCGTCCTTATCTGCTGGACTACGTCGAGCGCATCTTTACCGACTGGAGCGAACTGCACGGCGACCGTGCCTTTGGCGACGATCCCGCCATCGTCTGCGGCATGGCCCGCTTTCAGGGGGAAGAGGTGCTGGTGCTGGGGCACCAGAAAGCGCGCGACACCAAGCAGAAGGTGTACCGCAATTTTGGCATGCCCAACCCCGAAGGTTATCGCAAGGCGTTGCGCGTCATGCGGCTGGCGGAAAAGTTCGGGCGCCCGATTTTCACCTTTGTGGATACACCCGGCGCTTATCCCGGCCTGGGAGCGGAGGAGCGCGGGCAGGCGGAGGCCATCGCCCGCAACCTGCGCGAAATGGCGCGCCTGCAGGTGCCCATCATCACCACCATTACCGGCGAAGGCGGCAGCGGGGGAGCGCTGGCCATCGCTGTTGCCGACCGCGTGCTCATGATGGAGAACGCCATCTACTCGGTGATTTCTCCTGAGGGCTGCGCTTCCATCATGTGGCGCGACGCGGGCAAAAAGGAGCTGGCCGCCCAGGCGCTGCGCATTACCGCCACCGACCTGCGCGAGCTGGGCTGCGTGGATGAAGTGGTGCCGGAGCCGGAAGGCGGAGCCCACCGCGACCACGATGCCGCCGCCGGGCTTCTGGATGAGGTCCTGCGGAAAAATTACCGCGAGCTCAAGAAAAAACCTGCTTCGGAATTAGTCGCCTCACGATACAATAAGTTCCGCCAGATGGCGCAGTTCTTCCGCGAAGGCTAGTTCCGGGCGTTACCAGTCCTGTTCCCCCGACAGCTGCGGCTTTGCCGCCGTCCAAGGCCATTTGTATAATGAATAGTTTCTCCCCTATATGCGCACTCCATTCCATTTCTGCTGCAGGGCATTGAGGATAGGACCCCATGGCCACGACTGATGTAGCGATTCAACACGCCGGGCGGCACGCCAGTAAGCCCGTCGTTAACGACATGAGCATTCAAGTAGCTACCGTGAACGGCTCCGGTTCCCAGAGCTCGAACACGGTGCTGCTGCGCACTATTTTTCAGATGGGCGTTCCCGTTTCAGGCAAGAACCTGTTTCCCTCCAACATCGCCGGCTTGCCCACCTGGTACACCATCCGCGCCAACAAGGATGGCTACATCGCCCGCAAAAAGGAAATTGATTTCCTGGTGGCCATGAATCCGGAAACGGCCCGGGAAGATGTTCTGGCGCTGGCCGATGGCGCCGTGGTCCTCTACGACGAGCCTCTCAACCTGCGCAGCCTGCGCCAGGACCTGACTTTCTATTCCGTGCCCTATGACAAGCTGGTTGCCACAGTCTGCCCGGAAGCCAAGCTGCGCAAGCTGGTGAAGAACATGGTGTACGTGGGCGTAGTGGCGCGCCTGCTGAACCTGGACATGGCGGAGGTGGAGAAAGCCATCCGCAAGCAATTTGCCCGCAAGGTGAAAGCGGCGGAGCTGAATCTGGCGGCGGCCCGCGCCGGCTACGACTACGCGGTAGCCAGCCTGACCAAGCAGGATTCTTACCGCATTGAGCGCATGGACAAGAACCGGGGCAAGATCATTATTGATGGCAACTCCGCCTCCGCCCTGGGCTGCATGTTTGCCGGGGTCACGGTCGTCACCTGGTATCCCATCACGCCCTCGTCATCGCTGGTTGAGACTCTGATTGACTACATGAAGCAGTACCGCATCGGTCCCGACGGCAAAGCCACCTTCGCCATCGTGCAGGCGGAGGACGAACTCGCTGCTATCGGCATGGTGATTGGAGCCGGTTGGGCGGGCGCCCGCGCCATGACTGCCACCGCCGGACCCGGCATCTCGCTGATGGCGGAATTCGCCGGCCTCGCCTACTACGTCGAGGTTCCCGCGGTCATCTGGGACATCCAGCGTGTGGGGCCGTCCACGGGCCTGCCAACGCGTACCTCGCAGGGCGACGTGCTCTCCACCGCCTTCCTGTCCCACGGCGACACCAAGCACATTCTGCTCTTCCCCTCGTCGCCGCATGAATGTTTCAACTTTGCCGGAGAAGCCTTCAACCTGGCCGAGCAGTTCCAAACGCCGGTCTTCGTGCTCTCCGACCTCGATCTGGGCATGAATAACTGGATGTCGGAGCCGTTTGAGTACCCGGAAAAGCCCATCCATCGGGGCAAGGTCCTGAGCAAGGAAGACCTGGAGCGGCTGGGCGGATTCCAGCGTTACCAGGACGTGGACGGCGACGGCATCCCCTACCGCACTCTGCCCGGCACGGAGCATCCGGCAGCCGCCTGGTTCGCGCGCGGCAGCGGCCACAACGAGAAATCGCACTACAGCGAACGGCCCGATGATTTCGAGCGCAATATGGAGCGCATCAATCGCAAGTTTGAAACCGCGCGCTCCTATGTGCCGCGCCCCGAGGTGTACACCGGCAAATCGAAGATCGGAATCATCGCCTACGGCACCTCGCACTGGGCCGTCACCGAGAGCCGCGACCAGTTGCGCACCGAGTACAACCTGGAAACTGACTACCTGCGGGTGCGCGCTTATCCCTTCACCCGCGAGGTGCACGAATTCATCGAGAAGCACGACCGCGTTTATGTGGTCGAACAGAATCGCGACGCGCAGCTGCTTTCGCTGCTCAAGCTGGACCTGGCGCCGGAGCGCATTACCCGCCTGCGCAGCATCGCGCACATCCACGGGCTGCCGCTGGACGCGCGTTCCGTAACCGACGAGATCATGATGATGGAGGGCAAGTAAATGGCGAGCACATCAACTCCCGCGCCCAAGACCAACCGCATCGGGCTGAGCGTTCTCGACTACAAGGGCGGCAAGACCACGCTGTGCGCCGGTTGCGGCCATAACGCCATCTCCGAGCGCATCCTGGAAGCCATGTACGAAATGGGCGTGCAGCCTGAGCGCGTGGCCAAGCTGAGCGGCATCGGCTGCTCCTCCAAGAGTCCGGCCTACTTCATGAACCGCGCCCATAGCTTCAACGCTGTGCACGGGCGCATGCCCTCGGTGGCCACCGGGGCGGTGCTGGCCAACCGCAACCTGCTGGCGCTGGGGGTCAGCGGCGATGGCGATACCGCCTCCATCGGCATGGGACAGTTCATTCACCTCATGCGGCGGAACCTGCCCATCATCTACATCATCGAGGACAACGGCGTGTACGGGCTCACCAAGGGCCAGTTCTCGGCCACCGCCGACGTCGGCTCCAAGCTGAAAACCGGGGTCATCAACGACCTGCCCGCCATTGACACCTGCGTGCTGGCCATCCAACTGGGGGCTACTTTTGTGGGCCGCTCCTTCTCCGGTGACAAGAGGCAGCTGCATGCCATGATGAAGGCCGCCATTGCCCACCGCGGCACGGTCATGCTCGATGTGATTTCGCCCTGCGTCACCTTCAACGACCACGAGGGTTCCACCAAGTCCTACAAGTACATGAAGGACCATGACGAGCCGCTGCACGAAGTGAACTTTGTGCCTGCCTTCGAGGACATCAGCGTGGACTACGACCCTGGCACCACCGTGGACGTCACCATGCACGATGGTTCCCAGCTCCGGCTGCGCAAGCTGGAAGAAGATTACGACCCCACCAACCGCATCGGTGCGATCTCCCGCTTGTTGGAGGCGCACGAGAAGAATGAGGTGCTTACCGGCGTGTTGTACGTGAACACCAAGGCGCCGAACTTCCTGGAGCTGGTGAACATGACTGATAAGCCGCTGGCGACCTTGCCGCAGGAGGTCACCCGTCCCGGCCGCGAAGTGCTGGAAAAGGTGATGGAAGAACTGCGATAAGGCGGGAGTCAGGAGTCGGTAGTCAGGAGTCAGCAACTCGAGTGTGGCACAGGCCGCCCTCCCCAGTGCGGCTCTTCAAGAAAAGGCCCTCCGTCGAGAGGGCCTGCTTTATTCGGATATGTTTTTGCTCGACTAAGCCCGCTCCCACCGCAGACTAAGCTCACCCCTGACTCCTGACTCCCGACCCCCGACCCCTGGGTTTCTCAGTGCCGCTTTCTTTTTCCGGTGGTTTTCCTGCCGGTCACCTTCCTGCCATCAATGGATTCCTCCTCATCGCGGTCCAGCAGGCTGGCGGTTTGAGGCTCGCCGCTGTGTTCGGCATTCTCGCCGGGCTCGGGGAAATCGGTGTCGGACGACTTCAGCAACGGGTCCTCGCCGCGATGCGGAAGCTGCCCCGCCATGGAGGTATTGCCACGCTCCTTTGGATCTTCCGGTTCGAATGCTCCTTTATGGCTGTCCATGTCCACCGTCCTTGATAAAGTAGGCATAATTCCCTCCCCATTGATGTCGGGGGCTACACCATTGTTGCTCCGTGCGGGAAGGGACGCAACTTTTTAGCAGGCCGGGGTTTTACAATTCAGGCGATGCAGTGCAAGGGTGGGAAGAGGGGGCGTGATGAAGCAGGCGGGACGGCTGCTGTGGCTTCTCCTATTGTTGAGCGTGGCGGCGTGGGCCCAAAACGGGCGCTCTGACGCCCCTAAGTCGCGCAAGGCCCACGAGGCAGGGGTGCACAAAATGCCACCGCACGCCGCCCGCCAGCTAAGCCTGCGCGAGAAACAAGAAAAGGCGCGGATGCGGGCCGAGCAGCGCCGCCAGGCTAAGCTGGCCAAGAAGCAGCGCAAAGAGGCCATGCGGCGCTCCCGGCGCACGCGCAAAGCCGGACTCAGCAATCAGACCAATTAATGCGGCACCCAGAACTGCGCAAAAGCGCATCTGCTCGCGTGTTGGGTGAGCTCCCCAAATCCTGAACCCGCTATTGTGCCGAGGGCGTGCGACGAGTACGACTGGGTCCAGCCCCTAGCCGCCGCAGCCTCTCCCGCGCCTGGGTGGCTTCCGGCGAGCGCGGAAAGCGCTGAATCAGCTGGTTCAGTTCGCGCACTCCGCCCTGCTTATCGCCCAGCTCAATCAGGGAATAGCCCTTCTTGAGCTGCGCGGAAGCGGCCTTGTTGCCGCTGGGAAACTGCTGCAGCACCTTGTCGTAGTCCTGGGCGGCGGCCTGATAATTGCCCGCGCGATACTCCATTTCCGCTACGTAGAACTGGGCGTTGCCGGCCAAGTCGGTGTTGGGATAGTACTTCACGTATTCGCCGAACTCCTGCTTGGCCAAATCCATGTTGCCGGCGTTGTAGTCGCGCACCGCGTTGTTGTAAAGCACGTCCGGAGGCGGAGCCTGCTGTTGCTGCGGCGCTTGTTGCTGCTGCAGGTTCTGCTGCGATGCCTGCATGTCTTCCAGTTGCTTGGTCACCCTGGCCAGGCGCGCTTTGAGCTCATCCAGGCTGTCGTTGAGCGTCTGCAGTTGCCCGGAAAGCTGGTCGCTGCGGGTGCCCGCATCCGCGTTCTGCTTCTGCAGGACCTGCTGCAGCTGGGTCATGGTGCCCGCCAGCTTGTTCATGGTGTCGGTGTTCTGTTCGATCAGATTCTTCATCACGCCCATGCTCTGGTCGAAGGACTGCTGCATGCGCGCCACCTGGTCCTGCAGCGCCTGCACCTGCGTCTGCAGTTGAACGATCTCCTTGCTGACGCCAAAGGCGGGCAGATTCAACAGCAGCAGGGCAGTGACGAATGAAACCGCAAAAAGTCTTTGAATTTTCATAAACTTTCCCATATTTGAAGGCAAGGATTCTGCCCTGATTGGATGCAGAATGCCTGCTCGACGGCGATCGCGGCGAAGTTAGCCCGGCCCGGCATTGCGCTTGCCGCGCTCGCCAGGCGATTCAGACGAGACCGGCAATTGCCTGCCCATTAAGGATACAGCGAAGGGCGGCGCGCCCGCAGCTGTTGAGGCTGCCAGCCCCGCCACCCTTCGCCAGGGCTCACTTCTGGTAAACGAAGTGAGCGCGCCGGTTTTGCTGCCAGCAGTCCTCAGTGTGCTCGGTGCAGAAGGGCTTTTCCTTGCCGTAACTGATGGTCTTAATGCTCTCGGCGGGAATCCCGTTCTGTACCAGCGCATTCTTGGCGGCGTTGGCGCGGTTGTCGCCCAGGGCCAGGTTGTATTCGGTCGAGCCGCGCTCGTCGCAGTGTCCCTCGATCGTTACCTTGATGTCGGGGTGCTGTTTGAGGAAGGCGGCGTCGCCCTGCACGGCCGTCTGCTGGTCGCCCCGGACATCGTACTTATCGAAGTCGAAGTAGATGTCTTTAACATTCTGGTTAAAGAGATCTTCTTCACTCGCGGTGGGCGCCGGCGGTGGCGGTGGCGGCGGCTGGGTCACGGTGACGCGGGCCGTGGCCTCCTGCGTTCCGCCCGCACCCTTCGCCACCAGGTGATAGGTGGTGGAGTCGGTGGGCGAGACCGATTGGTTGCCGTTGGGCTGTACGCTGCCAATTCCGTCAATGCTGACATCGGTAGCGTTCTGCGTTTCCCAGGTCAGCGTCGTGGACTGGCCTTTCTCGATGGTGCTGGGATTGGCCGTAAGCGAAGCGGTGGGTGCCGCCGGTGGCGGTGGTGGTGGCGGCGGTGGCGGCGCCACTTTCTTCTTGCAGGCGCCGAGCATGAGAACAACGCCCAACGCGACAATGAGCGTAATCCACTTTCTGTAGCTGTGCTTCACCTCATCCTCCCTTGAAAAGAAGCGCGCCAGGGGGGCTGGCGCGCGAAATCAAACTGCGGCCCCAGGGAGTAGGTTCTCCCTGGGTGTCCGCCCAACCAAAAATCGTTCGCACTGAAACTTGGCAACCTTATTTCCAACTCCAGTTCGGCTCGTAATTGCTGCCGGAATTCGTTAACTGCTGCTGCTGCGTGCCGTCTGCCAGCATGGTCCATACCTCTTCTTGTCCGGAGCGGCTGGATTGGAACACGATGTGCCGGTTGTCCGGTGACCAGGACGGGAAGTCGTTGCGGCCCTCCCCGTGCGTCAACTGCGCCCAGGTGTGAGTGGTCACGTCCATGACGTAAATGTCCTGCGCGCCCGGCTCGCCGGGACCAAATTTGCGCATCCAGGAAAAGGCCAGGAATTGCCCATTCGGAGACCATGATGGCGAAACCGCGAAGCCCTCGTCTGTGACGTGCTGCTGGTTGGTGCCATCTGCTTCCATAATGCAAATCTGCGGCAGGCGTGTCACCTGACTTCGTTCTGCCCAGGCGATTTGGCCTCCCGTTTTGGGATTCCAGACGGGAGCCACATCGGGACCAGGGTGGACGGTCAGGCGCTTGAGGCCTGCCCCGTCGGAGTCAGTAACGTAAAGTTCCGGGTCGCCGGTGCGCGAAGAAGAGAAGGCCAGGCGGGTGCCATCAGGCGACCAGGCGGGAGTAAAGTTGGAGCCGCCAACACTGGGAAAGTGCACTAACCTGCCCAGGTCCATGGAATACATCAGAATCTCCCAGCCGTTTTTGGTCATGCCGCTAAAGGCCACGCGACTGCCGTCGGGAGAGATGCGCGGCGAAAGAGCGTAGGAGCCCAGGTGGGTCAACTGGTGCTGGTTGCCCCCGTCGTAATCCATCTCCCAGATTTCTTTGTGGCCGCTGCGGCTGCTGACAAACACAATTTTGGTTTCGGCGATTCCATTGATGCCGCCGCCCAGGCGAAAAATGATTTCGTCGGCGAATTTGTGGGCGATGCTGCGCGCCGCTTGTTCGCCGGCGGTATCGGTGTACTGCTTGCCCAGCACCTGCGGGTTGGTCGTGTTTTTGACGTCGTAAAGCCAGCCCTGCACCATCAGGTTTGCGCCGGTGACGCTCAAGTTGCCGAAGGCCAGCATCGCCGCATTTGGCGGCGGGCTGCTCCACTGGCTGAGATTCACCTCCGAAGGTGTGCCCGCAATCTGCGTGGGCATGAAGCTTTTTGACACCATATCGAAAATGCCCGAATGGTCGAGATCGTAAAACAGCGTGTCGTCGAAGACCTTCTGCAGCGCCGCCGTTTGCGGAGCGGGCGTGGTGACCTTGAAATCGGGAACCGCGAGACGAACTTTCTCCACGCCCAAGCCGGTGCCGGTGCGGATCCAATCCTGTTGCGCCAACAGCCATGCCGGACAACACAAGACACTGATAACGAGGAATATAAGACGCTTCATCACTGGTTCGACCCTATCAACCTTAGAGTTGAGGATTCAACGAAAATTTCATCCAAGAACCTGAAAACGCATCAGCGGTGGTAGTCAAACCAGAACTCCACCGAAACCCGGCCGCCGGAATAATCCGCAGGCAGGGGCCCGAACGTATCAATGCGCTGCAGAGCGCGGACGGCAGACTGGTCGAGCGAGGGTACGCCGCTGGACTGCTCGACGCGGACGTTGGTCGGCTGGCCGGAGCGGGTGATGTCGAAGGTGACGTAGCAACGCGCCGCCGTGCTGATGCGCGGATCAATTTCGTATTTCAGCCAGTTCTCGGAAATCTTGTTGCGCATGGCGTTCACGTACCAGCCGTAGCGGCTGCCAAAATCCCCGCCCGCGCCGGTAAAGTTGAAGCCGCCCTTGGCCCCGCCCGAGGTAAAGCCGTAGAGATTGGTGACCGGGCCGCCTTCGCCGTAGGGCACTACATTGCTCGCTTCCGGAATAGGCTGGATGGGCCGGGCGCGGTCCACGGAAGGAATCTTTTCCCGGGGCTTGCGCTTAGCCTCGCGTTCAGGAATCGCAATCGCGGTGGGCTCTTCCAGTATTTTTGGCTTGGGCACAGACTGCGATAGTCCTGTGGATTCGTTAGCCAGCACGTTCTGCGTCTTGATGGGGCTGGCGGGAAGCGGAATGGTGGACACCATTTGGACGCTCATGGCGTCGCCACCCGTTCCCGTGCCCGCGCCCCAGCTTTCACCGGGAAAATGGAACGCGGAGTAGAGCAGGATGGTGGCGAACAATACCCCGTGCAGGATCGCCGACCAGGTCAGAGGCCGGCGCCAGGAATCATGCTCGAAAAAAATGTCAGCGCTTGCTGCCATGTTCCTGCAAAGGCTGGGTCACGATGCTGACGTTGGTAATGCCCGACTGCTTCACCGCGTCCATCACAGTGGCGAAGGCGCCGAAGGGCACATCCTGGTCCGCACGCAAGAAAATGGATTGCCGCGACGGGTCGCGCAGCCGCTGATGGAGAGCGGCGGGAATGTCGTTGATGTTGATCGGGTTGTTGCCCAAAAAAACCCGCTGCTGGCGGTCAATGCTGATCACCACCCGCTCCTCGGTGATTTCCTTTACCGTGCGTGTCTTGGGCACGTTTACGTCAATGCCGGACTGCAGCACCGGCGCGGTCACCATGAAAATGATGAGCAAAACCAGCACCACGTCCACCAGCGGGGTGACGTTAATGTCGGCGAGCGAGCTCTGGGTGCGGCCTTGGGCGTTCGTAAAAGCCATTAATCGCGAACCTCACTGAGTGCGCTCCGGTAAGTGGGGTGCGGCTGCTGCGGCGGTGACGCCGAGCGCTCAAACGCGTTCAGCAGTTCGAGAGCAAAGTCGTCGCTGCGGGCCGCGAATTCCTTGATCTGGTGGCTGAAGGCGTTGTAAGCAATTACCGCCGGGATAGCGGCGAACAGACCAGCGGCGGTCGTGATCAGGGCCTCGGAAATTCCAGGCGCCACGGCGCGCAGGGTGGCGGCCCCGGCCGTACCCAGTCCCTGAAACGCGTCAATAATGCCCCACACTGTGCCGAACAGCCCGATGAAGGGCGTGACCGCACCGGTGGTTGCCAGCCAGGGCAGGCGGCGTTCCAGGCGCGTCATCTCTTCGGAAGCCGCAATCTGCGTCGCCCGCTGGATGGCGGTCACACGCAGGGTCCCTCCGCTCTGGCGGCGGTACTCTTCGTAGGCGTTTTCGAAAACGCCCACCAGCGGGCTAGGCTTGAACTGCTCCGCTACCGCGGCCACGTCCTGCACGCGCGTCGCCTTGCGGAAGGCGCGTACAAACCGGCCGCTTTGCGCCCGGGCGCGTTTAAAGGCGCTCCACTTGGCCAGGATGATGGCCCAGGAGAAGACGCTGAAGGCCAGCAGGATGAGCAATACGATCTTGGCTACCAGGCCGGTTTGCTGGACCAGATTCCCGACCTCGCCACCCACCGCGGCAGCAAAAAATTGTGCAATAAGCATCGCAGACGATAAGGCGCAAAGCGCCTACCGGCCTCCCGTATGTTGACGGATTTCCCGTAGGTTACGTAAAAACATTATATCTCCAGAGATGCTGGAAAGCTGCCAAGCGTCTACCTTAGTGAGAGTTGCGAATCAAATCAGGTAACCGGGGAAAGGCCGTAGAAAACCGGGAGTCAGGAGTCGGTAGCCAGGGTTAGCGGTGGCGACTGCGCCCTTGCCGGTGCGTAGTTGCTGATTGCCTTGTAGCGCCGGCGTCCCGCCGGCTGTCCTGAGGCCGTCCCGGCCTCAGCGTCCTTGCTGCGCCTATCGCTACCGACCCTCAGAAGCTTCAGCCGCGAAGCGGCGCAAGAGCCCCGCGCCTAAGCCCGGGTAATAACGAGTAGTGCGCCACGGGCTAAGGGCTTTAACCGTTTCAGGAGCAGGTTGCGTGGAGCCGTCAGGCCCAAGCCTTAGCCCGTTGCACCAGCTCTGATGCAGCTTCGAGGTAAGTAGGTTTTCCCTCCTTCCGAGCCGACTGTTTCTTAAACTCCTCTAAACTTCTGTCATGTTGAGCGAGGGCGCAGGCCCGAGTCGAAATTGAGGCGTTCAGCGGGCGTCTGAGCCCGCTGCCGAAATCCTGAGCGCAGCGAAGGACCCATTGAATTTGGGAGAACCGCCTGGCGCAGCGTAGTGGCTAGAGAATTCTGGGTCTTTCGACTTCGCGTGCCGGTTCGCAGGCGAACTGGCCTGCTTCGCTCAAGATGACAGGCGCGGTACGGCATTTTGCGCATTCAGCGGTCATGCTATCCTTCCCGCAACTTCCCACGACAGGCTGAACAACGTGCTGCGCGAGCTGCGGCTGGAAAACTACGCGGTCATTGACAACGTGGTGGTGGAGTTCGCCCTCGGTTTGAACCTGCTGACCGGAGAAACCGGCGCGGGCAAATCCATCCTGATTGATGCCCTGGCGCTGCTGCTGGGCGAGAAGGCTTCCACCGACGTGATCCGTCACGGCGCCGAGCGCGCGGTGGTGGCCGCGGTCTTCGAAGCTGAGGGGAAGACGGCCAAGGCATTGAGTCAACTGCTCGAGGCTAACGGCCTGGACGAGGAAGCAGGTGAACTCATCCTGCGGCGGGAAATAGCGGCGGCGGGCAAGGGCCGCGTCTTCATCAACAATCAGCCGGCGACGGTGGCGGTGTTGCGGCAACTGGCGCCGCACCTGGCCGCCATTCATGCACAAAGCGAGTCCCTGGTCTCCTTCGATGCGGCGGCGCGCCTGGAGCTGCTGGACGCTTTTGCCGGAGCCCGACTGGAGCCGGTGGAAGCTGCGTTTCACAAGTGGAAGTCCGTTCGCGAGCGCATCGCCGAGCTGGAGCGCGGCGAGCAGGACCGCCTGCGCCTGCTCGATCTGTGGAGCTTCCAGCAAAAGGAGATCGAAGCGGCTCGGCCCCAGGCTGGCGAAGATGAGCAGCTGGAGATCGAAAAGCGTGTGCTGGCCAACGCAGAAAAGATTTACGCCGCGGCCATCGGCGCCTACGACCTGCTTTACGAAAGCAACGCTTCGGCCTCTTCGGCCCTGCGCGCCGCCCAGCGCCAGATCGAAGAACTGGCGCGTTTTGAGCCTAAGTTCAAGGAGCTCTCGGCCGCGTTGGATTCGGCGCGCATCACGGTGGAGGACGCCGGAGCCACCCTCCGCGACTATGCCGGCGGCGTGCAGGCTTCACCCGAACGCCTGGCGGAAGTGGAGGACCGGCTGGCGGACCTCGATCGCTTGAAGCGCAAGTACGGTCCCACGCTGGCGGATGTCATCGCCTTCGGCGAAGAGGTAACCCGCAAGCTGGCCGAGATGCAGAACAAAGATGAAGTCCTGGGGCAATTGCGCAAAGACTTAGCAACGGCAGGCCAGGAATATCTGAGTCTCGCGAAGGCTCTTTCCCGCAAGCGCCAGGAGGCCGCCCGCAAGCTGGAAAAGCTGGTAGAGCACGAGGTTAACGAACTGGCCATGAAGGCGCGCTTTCGCATCGAGGTGGGCAGCTCGGCAGAAGAGGCCGGTTGGACCGCAGCCGGTTTCGACCAGGTGGCTTACGTGATTGCCACTAACCCTGGCGAACCGGAGAAGCCTCTGGAGCAGATTGCATCCGGGGGAGAGCTGTCCCGGGTCATGCTTTCCTTAAAGGCCTGTGTGGAAGCCGGCCAGAACGCAGCCCGCCAGCGCAATCCCGGGACCGGTCAACGCACCCTGGTTTTCGACGAAATTGACACCGGGATCGGGGGCAGCGCCGCCGAGGCCGTAGGACGTAAATTAAAGCAGTTAGCCGGCAGCAGCCAGGTCCTGTGTGTCACTCACCTGCCGCAAATTGCCTGTTTCGCGGACCACCATTATGTCATCCAAAAAAACATAGCTGGAGGGCGTACCCGGACCACGGTCCGGAGAATCCAGGGAAGTGAGCGGACAGACGAGGTAGCCCGCATGTTGAGCGGGGCCCGGCTGACCGAGGCTTCGCGGCGCAATGCCCAGCAAATGCTGCGCGCCCATGCCTGACGCCGTTCACTGCAGGAATCAAGCAGAACAATGCTAATCCTCGGCTTTTCTGTGGCTTACGTTGACCCGGCCGGGGCGGTTAGGGTAGTTTGGAAGGATAAATGTGGGCGTTCAGGCCCTAAATAGGGGTTGGATGAAGACTTCGGACAACGACAAGGCCCTGCTGTTGCTCAAACCGCGGGGCTTCTGCGCGGGTGTGGTACGGGCTATTGACATTGTGCGCATAGCCTTAGAGACCTTCGGGCCCCCGATTTATGTGCGCAAGGAGATTGTGCACAACCGCTTTGTGGTGGAGGAGCTTTCGGCCAAGGGCGCCATCTTTGTGGACAGCGTGGAAGAGGTTCCCGCCGGAGAGCGGGTTATCTACAGCGCCCACGGGGTCTCCCCCGAAGTGCGGGAAGCAAGCCACCTGCGCAAGCTGCGGGTGATTGACGCTACCTGCCCCCTGGTCACCAAGGTGCACGTGGAAGCGGTCCGCTTTGCCAGCCAGGGCTATTCGCTCATTCTGATTGGTCATCGCGATCACGACGAGGTCATCGGCACCCTTGGCGAAGCTCCCATGGTCACCCAGGTGGTGGGTTCGCCGGACGAGGTGGACGACCTGATTGTTCCCGATCCGAACCGCGTGGCTTACCTGACTCAGACCACGCTCAGTCTGGACGAAACCAAGGACATCATCGAAGCCCTGCGCGAGCGCTTCCCCAATATTAAGGGGCCGGCAGCGCAGGATATCTGCTACGCCACCCAGAACCGTCAGCAGGCGGTCAAGCACGTGGCTGCAGATGCGGACTTGCTCCTGGTAGTCGGTTCCGACAACAGTTCCAACTCCAACCGTTTGGTGGAAGTAGCTCGCAACCAGGCTACGGCTTCCCATCTCATTGAAAACTACAAATCGATCCGCCCAGAGTGGCTGGAGGGCGTGAAGACCATTGCCTTAACCGCGGGTGCCTCTGCCCCGGAATGCCTGGTAGAGGAAGTGGTCAAGTACCTGGCCGGGCAAGGGTTCACCAATATGCGCGAGGTGGAGGTCATGCCGGAAGATGTGCGGTTTGGCCTGCCGCCGGAAATTGTCGAAGCTATCGCCAGCGCGCCCGCCGTGGCATCGGAGTGATTGCATGGAAGATGTCTCTGGTAGTAGTTCCACCATCCCACAGATGAGATTTGGCAAGATTGATGACCTGAAAAGCCGGGTCATGGTCGCAGTGGACGCCGCCCGTAAGTACCTTTTCTCCCAGCAAAGCGAAGAGGGCTATTGGTGTGGCGAACTGGAAGCGGACACCACGCTGGAATCCGACTACATCCTGCTGCATATGCTTCTGGGTACCGGTAACCCAGAGCGCATCGCCAAAGCCGCCCGCTACATTTTGCAGCACCAGAACCAGGATGGCGGGTGGAGCATCTACGCCGGCGGCCCCTC
Organism: Terriglobales bacterium; assembly: GCA_035935775.1. Classification (GTDB taxonomy): domain Bacteria; phylum Acidobacteriota; class Terriglobia; order Terriglobales; family Acidobacteriaceae; genus JAICWP01. The sequence goes on along the minus strand of DASYWT010000312.1, from coordinate 9,788 downwards.
CAACGTTAGCGCCAGCGTAAAGGCCTATTTTGGACTGAAGCTTGCCGGCTATAGCGCCGAGCATCCGGCACTGGCGCGAGCCCGGAAACGAATCGGCGAACTGGGCGGCGTGACCGCCGTTAACACCTTTACCAAGATCTATCTGTGCTTCTTCGGACAGTACGACTACAACGCGGTGCCGGCTATCCCGCCGGAGATCGTGCTGTTTCCCAATTGGTTCTGGTTCAACATCTACGAGATTTCGTCGTGGTCGCGGGCCATCCTGATCCCCCTCTCCATTGCCTACGCCAAAAAGCCGTTCAAGAAGATTCCGGCGGAAATGGGGATTCAGGAGCTGTTTCCCAACGGCACCATGCGGGGGGTGAATCTGCACCTGCGCTGGTCGCAGAAGCTGGTGAGCTGGCGCAACTTCTTCTTGGCGCTGGACACGCTGACTCATTGGCTGGAGCGGATTCACATTCGGCCGCTGCGCTCCATCGCCCTGCGCGCCGCCGAGGAGTGGATGCTGGAGCGCTTTGAGATGAGCGATGGTTTGGGCGCAATCTACCCCGGGGTCATGAATTCCATCATCGCCCTGCGCTGCCTGGGCTATTCGGTGGACGACCCGCAATTCATCCGTGCTATGGATGAGTTTGAGAAGCTGGGAATTGAAGAGGAAGACACTTTCCGCATGGTGCCCTGCATGTCGCCTGTGTGGGACACAGCCTATGCGCTGTTTGCTCTCGGCGAAAGCGGCGTGCCCCGCAGCGAGCCGCGCATGGTCAAGGCGGCAGACTGGATCCTGCAGAAGCAAGTGACGCACAAGGGCGACTGGTCCTTCAAAAACAAGAAGGGCCAGCCCGGGGGTTGGTACTTCGAGTTCAACAATGAGTTCTACCCTGACGTGGACGACACCGCCATGGTGAACCTGGGGTTGAGTCACGTGGAGCACCCCAACGGGCGCTACCAGTATGAGACGGTGCAGCGCGCCATTGCCTGGGTGCTTTCCATGCAGTGCAAGAACGGCGGCTTTGCCTCCTTCGACAAAGACAATGACCGCATGGTCTTCCAGCACATTCCTTTCGCCGACCACAACGCCATGCTCGACCCGCCCACGGTGGACATCACCGGGCGGGTGCTGGAGATGCTGGCCACTTACGGCTACACCAAAGACGACACGCCGGTGCAGAAGGCTCTGCAGTTCATCAAGGACGAGCAGGAAGCCGACGGCTCCTGGTTTGGGCGCTGGGGCGTGAACTACGTCTACGGCACCATGCAGGTGCTGCGCGGCCTGGAAGCCATGGAAGTGGATAACCACGAGCCTATGGTGCAGCACGCCGCCGAGTGGCTGCGCTCCATCCAGAACCCGGATGGGGGCTGGGGCGAGACCTGTGGCTCCTATGACGACCCTCACATTAAGGGCATCGGGCCAAGCACCCCTTCGCAGACAGCCTGGGCGGTATTAGGTTTGCTGGCCGCCGCCGACACACGCAGCGATTCCGTAGCGCGCGGCATCGCTTATCTATTGAGGACCCAGAAGAAGGAAGGCTCCTGGGATGAGCCTTACTACACAGGTACAGGGTTCCCGCGGGTGTTCTATCTGATGTACCACCTGTACCGGCAATATTTCCCGCTGCTGGCCCTGACCACGTATTCCAAGGTGCTGGCGGGGACGCAGGAAGTGGCTTTGGGAGTACAGGCGCTGCCCAGAGCATAAACGGAAGTTGGTAGCTAGTAGCTAGTAGTTAGAAGCTTATAGCTGAGTGAATCGTCCAACTACCAACTACTAACTACCAGCTACTGAATAAGGAGCCGAATGGCGGTACCGATTTCGCAGATGTGGACGGTGGCAACTTACGTCCTCAAGCAAAAGCTGAAGGGACGCAAGCGCTACCCGCTCGTCCTCATGCTGGAGCCGCTGTTCCGCTGCAACCTGGCCTGCGCCGGGTGCGGAAAAATCCAGTACCCCGGACACGTGCTCAAGATGGAACTCACGCCCGAGGAGTGCTTCCGGGCGGTGGAGGAATGCGGCGCACCCATGGTTTCCATCCCTGGCGGCGAGCCCCTGCTGCATCCGCAGATTGGCAAGATCGTAGCCGGCCTGGTGGAGCGCAAGAAATACATTTACCTGTGCACTAACGCGCTGCTGCTCAGGCAGAAAATTGACCTGTTCCAGCCGAGCAAGTATCTGACGTTCTCCGTGCACCTGGACGGCCAGCGCGAGCACCACGATTTTTCGGTGTGCCTGGAAGGCGGCTACGACAAGGCGCTCGAGGGAATCACGGAAGCCTTGCAGCGCGGTTTCCGCGTCACCACCAACACCACGCTCTTTGACGGCGCCGATCCTAAGAGCGTGCGCGCGTTCTTCGACGAGATGATGCAGTTAGGCATCGAGGGCATGATGCTCTCGCCCGGCTACTCCTACGACAAGGCGCCCGACCAGAACCACTTCCTGGGCCGCGCCCGCACCCGGCGGCTGTTCCGCGCCATTCTGGCCAATCGCAAGCCCAGTTGGCGCTTTAACCAGTCGCCGTTGTTTCTCGAATTCCTGATGGGCAAGCGCGAGTATCCCTGCACCGCCTGGGGCATGCCTACGTTCAACATCTTCGGCTGGCAGAAGCCCTGCTACTTGTTGCAGGACGGCTATGCCGACACCTTCCAGGAGCTGCTGGAAGCCACTGAATGGGAGCGCTATGGCACCGAGTCCGGCAACCCGAAATGCGCCAACTGCATGGTGCACAGCGGCTACGAGGCCTCCGCTGTCAACCATACTTTCAGCTCGCTGGGCGGTCTTTGGGACACGGTGAAGGCCACGTTCGTCCACACTTACCCGGACGCCGTCGCCCTCAAGTTGCTGGAGGAGCCGGTGCGCCCGGTGCACGCCGTCAACCCGCTGGTGCAGATCGAAAACAACCCGCAGCAGGAGATACGGGCGTGAGCGGCAGAGAAGCAGGTCACCAGCCGGCCGCCGACCCGAATGCGCTTGAGGTCGCTCCCGGCAAACACCGCGACAATCTTGAAGGCTGGGTACCGGAATTGGCCAAGGCGGAAGAACTTCGCGCGGCGCTGGAGCAGGCCTTCGATTACCGCGGCGACGTGCTCATCACGCGCAAGGACGGAAGCCGAGTGGAGGGCTACGTCTTCGATCGCCGCACTGGCCGCGGTCTGCAAGACTCGTTTGTCCGCATCCTGCCCAAAACCGGGGGCGGGAAAATTTCTGTCAGCTACGCCGAGATCGCCGCTCTCGCCTTTACCGGGCGGGACATGGCGGCGGGCAAGAGCTGGGAAAACTGGGTCCGCCAGTACTGGGAGAAGCGCATGGCGGGCGAACACATTTCGCTGCACCCGGAAGAGCTCGAATAGCGCCTCACATCCCCATGAAGGCGTTTGTCACAGGAGCTACGGGGTTCGTCGGCAGTCACGTAGCACGTTGGTTGGCCGACCAGGGAGCTGAGCTTCGCCTTCTAGTCCGCCCCACGAGTCTCACGGCCAATCTCGAAGGCATAGCAGGAGAACGGGTCGCGGGCGACTTGCGAGAACCGGAGTCGCTGCGCAAGGCCATGGCCGGTTGCGAGGCGGTATTTCATGTGGCCGCCGACTACCGCCTGTGGACGCGCGATCCGCAGGAGATGTACCGCTCCAATGTGGAGGGAACCCGGAACATTATCCAACTGGCGCAACAAGTTGGTGTGCGCCGCGTTATTTACACCAGCAGCGTGGGCACGATGGGTTTCACTTCCAATGGCCACCTGGCGGATGAGAATTCGCCGGTCGGATTGGGTGACATGATCGGCCATTACAAGAAATCGAAGTTTCAGGCTGAGCAGGTGGCGCTGGAGGCCGGGCGCAGCGGGGTGGACGTGGTGGTGGTGAATCCGACCACGCCCGTGGGCGAGCGCGACATCAAGCCCACGCCCTCGGGAAGGGTTATCGTTGACTTTTTGAAACGCAAGTTTCCGGCCTATGTGGATACGGGATTGAACCTGGTGGACGTGGCCGAGGTGGCGCGCGGGCACATTGTGGCGCTGGAAAAAGGGAGTCGCGGCGAGCGCTACATTCTGGGCGGGGAGAACCTGACCCTGAAGCAGATTCTGGATAAGCTGGCCGCCATCACCGGGCTGCCGTCGCCCAGGGTAAAGCTGCCCTATGCGGTGGCGATGGCGACGGGAATTGTGGATACGGCGGTCAACGGTCTGCTGTTGCGGCGCGAGCCGCGCGCCACCGTGGACGCCGTGCGCATGGGACGGAAGAAGATGTTCGTCTCCTCCGCCAAAGCAGAGCGTGCCCTGGATTGGAAGATAGTGCCGGTGGATGACGCGCTGCGCCGCGCGGTGGAATGGTTTCGGAGTCACGGGTATGTGCAGGCGTAGCGCCGCCGTCCCGGCGGCTGCATCAACGAGGGCGGGACGCCCTCACGACAGCCGGCCAGAGGCCGGCGCTACGAAGCTAGTCGGCTAGATAGCTAGCCAGCTTCTTTATGCCGAAGGTAGCCATCATTGCCGCGTTGGAGCGCGAAGTTGCCGGCGCCATCAAGCACTGGCGCGTCAGCAAGCGCGAATATTCGGGCCAGCGCTACAAGTTCTTCGAGAACCAGCGCGCGGTGCTGGTGTGCGCGGGCGTAGGAGCGGAAGCGGCGCGGCGGGCCTGTGAAGCCGTTATCAGGCTGTATCAGCCTGGATTGGTTATTTCCGTGGGTTTGGCCGGCGGTCTGGATGCCGGAGCTCAAGTGGGGAGTTTATTCATTCCCAACCGGCTCGTAGATGCCAGCGATGGCAGCGTGCTGGAGATGGCGCAAGGCCAAGGCACACTGGTGAGTTGGAATTCAGTGGCGAATGTGGAGCAGAAGTCAAAGCTGGCCAAAGCCTATGGCGCGAATGCTGTGGACATGGAAGGTGCCGCTGTGGCGCGCGGCGCCGTGGCCCGCAAAGCCGACTTTATGGCGGTGAAGGCCATCTCCGACGCCTATGATTTCGAGTTTCCCCAGTTGGAGCGCTTCATCGCGCCTGACGGACGCTTCCGCAGCGGCGCGCTGGTGATGTACGCCGCCATTCGGCCCTGGCTCTGGAAGAAGCTGCTCTATCTGAAGCGCAACAGCGAGCACGCCGCCGCCACATTGTGCGCCTGGCTGGAGTGGTACAACCAGCCCGCGCGAAACGTCGGCGTCGGCGAAGAGGAACTTCACCCCATGGGATCGGGAAGGCACTGATGGCAGTCGCGGGCCAATTTACGGTGAAGCAGGGGCGGGAGGCAATCCCTGCCACCATGCGGGCGGCGGTGTATCACGGCAAGGAAGACGTGCGCCTGGAGACCGTCCCGGTGCCAAAGATCGGCCCAGGAGAGTTGCTCATCCGTGTGCACACCTGCGGCATCTGCGGGACCGACCTGAAGAAAATTGCCACCGGGTCCCATTCTGCTCCCCGAATTTTCGGTCATGAAACATCCGGCGTGGTGGCCGCCGTGGGCCAGAGCGTGACCGGGTTCCAGGTGGGTGACCGGGTGATGGCCTTCCACCACATTCCTTGCCGGGAGTGCTACTACTGCCGTCACAAGGTTTTTGCCCAGTGTCCGGTGTACAAGAAGGTGGGCTGCACCGCGGGGTACGAGCCCAGCGGCGGCGGATTTTCGGAGTACGTCCGGGTCATGGATTGGATTGTGGAACGAGGCGTGGTGCGCATTCCGGACGGCGTTTCCTTTGAGCAAGCCTGTTTCGTTGAGCCGGTGAATACCTGCCTGAAGGGAATTTCAACCTTGTGCTTGCAAGCAGATGAAACTGTGGCGGTTATCGGGCAAGGGCCAATCGGCATCATCCTCGGGTCACTGGCCAAGAGGGCAGGCGCAAGGGTAATAACTTCCGATTTGTTTCCTGAGAGGCTTAAAATATCTAAGACATTCGGCCTAGAGAAAACGGTAGATGCCTCGCAAACCGATCTGGTTTTGCGGGTACGGGAACTCACCGAGGGGCGTGGGGCCGACGCAGTCATCCTGGCAGTAGGAGGCAACAAGCTGATTCGTCCGGCTATGGACGCGTGCCGTCCCGGCGGGAGGGTGCTGTTGTTCGCGCAAACCGTGCATGGGGAGGCGGTGATTGACCCGGCCGCGGTTTGCGTGGATGAAAAAACGTTGCTCGGTTCATATAGCGCTTCTGTGGACCTGCAGGAGGAGTCGGTGCAGTTTGTTTTCAGCCGGGAAATGAACCTGGAAGGGCTGATCAGCCATCGTTTCCCCTTAGAGGAGAGCCTGGAGGCGCTTAATTTGGCTGCCCATCCGCAAGCGGACTCGCTGAAGGTGGTTATTCAACCGGGCAGCGCATGGGAAGGACATTCAGAGTGAACGGCAAGATGACAGCGGCGGTCCTCTACGGTAAAGAGGACGTCAAAATTGAACAGGTCCCCATTCCCCGGGTTGGGGAAGGCGAGGTGCTCATCAAAGTGCAGGTGGCGCTCACCTGCGGCACCGACCTGAAGGTTTACCAGCGCGGCTACCACGCGCGCATGATTGTGCCGCCGGCGCTGTTTGGCCACGAATTGGCCGGCGTAATCGAGGAAGTTGGGCCGGGCGTCAAGTGGTTTCGCAAGGGCATGCGCGTGGTGTCGTTGAACTCCGCGCCCTGCCAGGCATGTTTCTACTGTTCCAAGCACCAGGAAAATCTCTGCGAAGACCTGCTGTTCAATAACGGCGCCTACGCTGAGTACATTCGCATTCCGCGGCGCATTGTCGAATCCAACATGCTGGCCATGCCGGCGGGCGTGAGCTTCGAAGAAGCGGCCATGACCGAGCCGCTGGCCTGCGTGCTGCGCGGACTGCATGAAACCAAGCCCGAGATCGGCGACACCGTAACGGTGATCGGCGGCGGGCCCATCGGCATGATGTTTGTGCAGGTGGCGCGCCTGATCGGATGCAACGTCATCTCCGTGGTCAAGCGCGACTCGCAGGCGACTGCGGCCAGGCGCATGGGCGCCAACGATGTGGTGCAGTTCACCAAGGTGGCGGACGCGGTGGATGCCGTGCGCGTGCTTACCCGCGAGAAGCGCGGTTCCGACATTGTGATCGAAGCGGTAGGCCGCCCGCAGGCCTGGGAGTGGGCGGTGGAGATGGTGCGCAAGGGCGGCACCGTCAACTTTTTCGGCGGCTGCGCCAGCGGTACCAAGGTGCAGTTGGACACCAACCGGTTGCACTATTCCGAGATCACGCTCAAAGCCACGTTCCACCACACGCCGGAGACGGTGCGGCGGGCGTTTGCCCTGATCGCGGAACGCAAGATCCGAGGCACTGATTACATCACCGGGGAAGCGCCGCTTTCACGCCTGCAGCAGGTGCTGCATCACATGCTGAACCGCAACGGCGATATTAAGACCGCCATCATTCCCGGACACTAGGGCGCATTTGACGACTGGGAAGCGCAGGGTTATGCCATCCATCGCCAGCAACGGATCCCAGTCCTTCGCCAGAACCGACGCTCCCGGCTGGCGGGCGCTGCCGCCCGAGTACGCCATCCCTGCCGTGGCACCCTCACTGGAAGAGGCGCAGCTTTATTGCCAGCGCCTGGCCCGCAGCCACTACGAAAATTTTTCCGTAGCTACCTGGTTTCTGCCCCGCCGCTTGCGTCCCCACTTCCACAGCGTTTACGCCTACTGCCGCATCTCCGACGACCTGGGTGACGAGGTGGGCAACCCGCAGCATGCGCTGCAATTGCTCGATATCTGGGAAGGCGAACTGGACGCCTGCTACGCGGGACGGCCGCACCATCCGGTGTTCGTGGCCTTGGCCGAGACGGTGCGCATCTGTGATATTCCCCGCCAGCCTTTCGCCGACCTGCTTACCGCTTTCCGTCAGGATCAGCGCGTCAGCCGTTATGAAACCTTCGAGGATGTTCTCGGCTACTGCCGTTACTCGGCGAATCCCGTTGGCCGCCTCGTGCTCTACGTTTGCGGCTACCGCGATGCTGAACGGCAACAGCTTTCCGACTACACCTGCACCGCGCTGCAACTGGCAAACTTCTGGCAGGATGTGGCCGTGGACTACGGCAAAGGCCGCATCTACCTGCCGCTGGAAGACCTGCGCCGCTTTGGGGTGAGCGAAAAGGACATTGCCGAACGCCGTGCCACGTCGCAATTCCTGGAGTTGATGCGCTTTGAGGTGGAGCGGGCGCGCGAGTGGTTTCACAGAGGATTGCCCCTGGCCAAGAAAGTGGACAGCGAACTGGCCATAGATATCGAACTTTTCAGCCGCGGCGGGCTGGCGATTCTGCAGGCCATCGAAGACCAGGGCTACGACGTACTGCGCCGCCGCCCCGTTATCTCCAAGCCGCGCAAGCTGGCGCTGGTAGCCCGCGCCGGACTGCGGAAATTGTTATGAGCGCCAGCGACCAGGCTGTACCCGCGGCGGTGACCGAGTCCCAGCTCAGCACCGCGTATAGCGTTTGCCGCCGCATTGCCCGCTCCGCCGCCAAGAACTTCTACTACGCGTTCATGGCCCTGCCCCGGCCCAAGCGCGACGCCCTCAGCGCGGTGTATGCCTTCATGCGTCACTGCGACGACCTGAGCGACGACCCCAACCTGCTGGCGGCCGATCGCCTGGGCCGCCTGGAAAACTGGCGCAGCCAGATGCATTCGGTTCTCGCCGGCGCCGTGAGCGACGAACCCGTGCTGCTGGCCCTGGCCGATACCGTGCGCGTTTTCCGGATCAGGCCCGAGTTGCTGGACGCCCTGGTTGAGGGTACGGCCATGGATGTGCGTGAAATGCTGGAGGGGCCTGGGCTGAAGCTCTCTTTCGAGACCTTCGACCAGCTCTACAACTACTGCTATCACGTGGCCTCGGTCGTGGGGCTGATTTGCATCCGCATCTTCGGCTACGAGGACCCTGCGGCGGAAAAGCTTGCGGAGCAGTGCGGCGTCGCCTTCCAGCTGACCAACATCATTCGTGACGTGAAGGAAGACGCGGCCATGAGCCGCATTTATCTGCCTAAGGAAGACCTGGCCATGTTTGGTTTGTCGGCCTCGGCCATGAGGAGTCCGGATGCCAAGCTTCTGCGCCCGGTGCTGGAACTGGAAGCGGAGAGGGCCCGCGGCTACTACCGCGCCGCCGATGAGCTGATCCCCCTGGTAGAGCCTGACAGCCAGCCGGCCTTGTGGGTGCTGGTGAACATCTACCGCCGCTTGCTGGACAAAATCGCCGAGCGCGACTACGACGTCTTCCGCCACAGAGTGCGCCTCACCAAGGCGGAGAAGGTAGCCATTTTGACGCGCGGCCTGGCGCGCCGCTTTACCGCATGAGCGGCCGCTCCAGCCAGACCGGCCTTAGTGTGGCGGTGGCGGGCGGCGGGCTGGCGGGGCTGGCCGCCGGCTGTGCGCTGGCCCAAGCCGGCTTTCGCGTCGTTCTCTTCGAGCGCCGTCCCTATCTGGGTGGCCGGGCTTCCTCCTACCAGCATCCCGGCACCGGCGAAGTGGTGGATAACTGCCAGCACGTGCTGCTGGGCTGCTGCACCAACCTGGTGGATTTCTACCGCCGCATTGGGGTGGAGGAGAAGATTCGCTGGTTCGACCGCCTGGTGTTTGTGGAACCGGGTGGAAGACAATCCGCCATCTCGCCGGGCTGGCTGCCCGCGCCGCTGCACACCGCGCCTTCTTTTCTGCTGGCGCCTTCTCTGGGACTAAGCGACAAAATGGCCATTGCCCGCGCTATGCTGGCCATTGCGCGCGGAACCGAGGACAACGGCAGGGAGAATTTTCACCAGTGGCTGGAGCGCCATGGGCAAACTCCGCGCGCCATTGACCGCTTCTGGAAGGTGGTGCTGGTCAGCGCGCTGAACG
>DASYWT010000311.1:0-15166 GCA_035935775.1 Terriglobales bacterium | reverse complement strand
AGAAATGGGAGGCGGCTTATACCCCTCCCATTTGTTCGTCACCTTTGCTTGTCATCCGAAGGAGCGAGAGAGACCATGAAATGCATCAAATTTGTTGTGAAAGTCAAGCGTAACGGTACCCATACCACTGAATACGTGCAGCGGATCGATCGGACTCCGATCCAGACGACAGCCGACCGTAAACTGGCCCTGATTATGGGGAAATTCACGGCCGAAGACGCGGTCAAATCCCTCCAAACTTCTCGCTGCAGCCCGGAGTTAGTTTCGGTAAGGGGTTAGTGCTTAGCATTTGGGATTTAAGTTGGTTTTGCCAGAACGGGCTCGCCTGCAGCGGCTTGAGAGCCCGCGGTTCGTGCTCTGCTCAAGAAGATATAGATGTAGAACGAAAGAAACGGAGACTGCAATGACCACGAAACTAATGAAATGGGGCTCCATTGCCGCATTACTCATCCTGGTGGCCCTGAACTCGCATTCCCTTGCCGATTACCGCACCGCACTGGCGGCGCTTGTGGTTTTTGCCGGTGCCATTGTTGTCCTCGTGCAATCGACTAGTCGAGGTAAGTACTTATGGGCTACGGCATTCCTTGCTGTGGGAGTGCTTTTTAATCCCGTCCTGCCCATTATGCTTCCTCGCATTACCTTTGTGATGCTGGAATTGGTCAGTCTGGTTCTGTTTGCCGCGTCGCTGGCTGCTTTGAAAAGGATTCCCAGGCTGTCGATTGCATCCATAACAGATCGCACCCCTGGAAGTCAGTCGCTATGACGCTGCAACTGTTTGTTCAGGCGTCCGGCTAGGGTGCTTTGCTGGAGTCAACAAGTGACTTCTTTCGGGCCTCTTACGCCTTGGAGGCCTGTGCTTTGCGTCGTCACTGGTGATAAATCGCCTCACCACCACTAATTCCTCCTCCTCCCTCCGGAGGTAATGCGCTTCGCCTCGGTTGTGAGGAGGGGGTGCAACTTTGGAAGGGTCTAGCTCCTATCCCCCCCCCGTTTGACCCCTCGCCCACAACTCCGTAAACTTACCTAAGCGTTCCCCGACTTTCTGGCCCGTCTTGCGGGAGGCTTTCTCCTGAACCTGAATTTTCGTCGCTGGTGGTGCGTCACGCGTATCGGCGCGCTCGCCTTGGTACGTCTGAACAAAGCTCGCTTCCTTGCGGTAGCTCTGGTGGCAGCCTGTCTCATGGCAGTCTGCCTCGCCCCTGCCGCCGCCCAAATGACCCCCAAGGCTACGGTGGACACCAGCGAGACCATATTTACTGTGCTGGCGGCCATGAACACCTGTGGGTACGACCAGGAGTTGAGCCAATCCGACCCGCTGCGCCAGCAAATTCGCGGAGAACTTGCGCGAGCCGCCGTGGCCTCGCCTGACGCCGTCACTGCCACCCGCCAAATCTGCCAGTTCTATACCGACCACCGCCAAGGCGACCAATCCCACGACCTGGCTCAGTACCTATCCCTGGCGCTGACCCTGGGTCCGGCCCCCGACTTCAAGCCGGTCATGAAAGAAGCCGACCTGCCGCCCGACGCCGGCTACGTGCTCGGCCTGCAGCCCCTGCTGCCCTCCTTCTATAAGAGCGCCGGCCTGCACGCCATCTGGGAGCGCCACCAGCCCCAGTACGAGGGCCTGATCAACCAGTTCCACACGCCCATCGCCAAGCTGCTCAACTCCACAGATCTTTACCTGCGCCTGCCCATCGCTGGCTACATGGGGCGTAAATTCAGCATCTATCTGGCGCCGCTGGGCGCGCCCGGCCAGGTCAACGCGCGCAATTACGGCAACGACTACTACATTGTGCTCACCCCGGCGCGCGGCACCTTGCAGTACAACCAGATCCGCCACACCTATCTGCACTATGTGCTCGATCCCATCGCCATGAAGCGGCCCACGGCCATGAGCCACCTGGAGCCGCTGCTGCCCCTGGTGCAAACCGCGCCCATGGATGAAGTCTTCAAGCACGACGCTACTTTGCTGACCACTGAGTGCCTGATCCAGGCAGTCGAAGCACGTACCATACCGGGCAAGGGCAAGCAGGTGGAGGAGCAGCGCGACCAGGCGGTGGAGGCCGCCATGAAGCAGGGCTACGTTCTCACCCGCTATTTCTATGACCAACTGCCCAAATTCGAGAAAGAGCCGGCGGGTCTGCAGGACGCTTTCCCCAACTGGCTCTATGACATGGACATAGACCACGAAAAGAAGGTGGCGCGGAACATCGAATTTGCCGGCAGCGCGCATCCGGAAGTAGTGCGCCTTGCTCCCCCTCAGCCTTCGCTGCTGGACGCGGCGGAAAAAGACCTGGTGAGCGGCAATCTGGCCGGGGCGCAGCAACTGGCGGAACAGTCCCTGAGTGAGCAAAAGGGCGAACCCGGACGTGCCTTTTTTATTCTGGCGCGTACCGCTACTATGAAGGGCGACATGGCGGGAGCGCAGAAGTACTTCGCGCGCACGGTGGAAGTGAGCCGCGAGCCCCGCCTGCTGGCCTGGTCGCACATCTATCTGGGAAGAATTTTCGATCTGCAGGATAATCGCCCGGCGGCCCTGGATCATTACCGTACGGCCTTGAACAGCGGCGACCTGGATCCCCAGGTAAGAGCCGCGGCCGAGAAGGGCTTGAAGGAGCCGTATGCGCCGCCGGGGCACGCGCAATAAGATTCGCATTGGCAGAGGGAAGCACGAAGTAGTCCGCCGAAACGGCAAGGAGAGAGCATGAAGCGAGCCATCATTTTCGTAGCCGCGCTGCTGGTCGCAAGCTGGGCCATGGCGCAGACCAGCAATCAGCCGGGCGCCCAGGGCCAAAAGCCGCCCGCGCAGGGCGCACAGGCGCAGCCCGGGGCCGCAGGTGCGCAGGCGCAGCCCGGGGCCGCAGGTGCACAGGCGCAGCCCGGTCCGGCGCCCAAGCATCCGCCGCAGGCCAAGACACAGGAAGAGTACAAGGCCTTCCAGACCGCGGCCGCTGCCACCACGCCGGACGCCCAGGAAAAGGCGGCCGACGATTTCGCCACCAAGTTCCCCGATAGTGAGTTGCGGGTTCTGCTCTACCGCCAGGCCATGAACAGCTACCAGAACGCCAACAACGGCGAGAAGATGGTGGCGATGGGGCGCAAGATTCTGGGAATTGATCCCGATGATCCGCAGGCGCTGATCGAAGTCGCGGAAGTGGTTTCCGAGCGCACGCGCAGCACCGATCTGGACTTCAATGACAAGACCGCTGAGGCCACCAAGTTGGCAACGCATGCCCTGGATACCATTGATTCCGATCTGATGTTTGCAGCCAACGCGCCCCCGGAGAAGGTACAGGCGGCCAAGGACTGGCTGCGGGCTACCGCGTACGCCATTCTGGGCAACATCGCCATGGTCAAGCACGACTACCCGGGCGCCGAGCAAAACCTGCGCAAGGCGATTGACATGGGCAAGAACCAGCCCGATCCGGTCAATTATTTGCGCCTGGCGGTAGCGCTCGACAATCAGAGCAAGTACGCGGAAGCCCTGGCCACAGCCACCCAGGCGGTCGGCATGACCCAGGAGAACACAACTGTTGGCCAACTCTCGCGCCAGGAACAGAGCCGGCTGAAGCAACTGGCGGGCGGCGGCCCTCCGGCCAATCAACCCAAGCCGCAGGCCCCGTCTTCGCCGCAGCCCGAAACTCCGCATCCGTAGGCGCGGGGTCAACGTGGCGCGCGGCCGGACGCCTGGCCGAGCGGTGAGGCCCGCCTGTCTGCCATGGAGAAAGCGAACATTGCCGCCCTGGAAGCGCTGCTGGGACATAACTTTCAGCGCCCGGAAATGCTGCACCGGGCGCTGACCCACAGTTCCCGGGCGCGCGAGCAGGAAGCCACCACCGGCGGTAAAATCAATGATAACGAGCAACTGGAGTTCCTGGGCGACGCCATACTGGGCTTCGTGACCAGCGAAGAACTTTACCGGCGCTATCCGGAATTTGAAGAAGGGCACCTCTCCAAGCTGCGCGCCCACCTGGTCAGCGGGCGGCACTTGGTGCGGGTAGCTCGCGAACTGGATCTGGGCAAGTACCTGGCCCTGGGCCGGGGCGAGGAGAAAAGCGGCGGGCGCAGCAAAGCTGCCCTGCTGGTGAATGCCTTGGAAGCGGTGGTGGCGGCCATGTACCTGGACGCGGGCCTGGAGAAGGCGCGGGAATTGATTTTGCAGCGGGTACTCCTTCCCGAACTGCGGGAGCTTCCCGGCGGCGCCACCGTGCCCATTACCGATTACAAGTCCACCTTGCAGGAGGTTGTCCACTCCACCGGTCACGCCCAGCCTTCCTACGTCCTGGTTAAGGAGGAGGGCCCCGAGCACAGAAAAACTTTTACCGTGGAAGCGCGTCTGCATAAGGGTGGAACCGACCATCATCCCGAGTTCGTGGCCCGGGCTGCGGGACCAACCAAAAAGCGAGCCGAGCAGGAGGCCGCCCGTCAGGCCCTGGAATACCTAGGGTCCCTGCCGGTACAGAGCGGGAAAAGCAAAGCGTCTGAGAAGAATCAGTGAGTGAGCAGCCAGCAACGGAAGAAGTAACCCAGGCAGCGCCGGAACCGTTGCCCGCCCCGGCTTCGTCCGAGCGACGGCGATCGCTGCGCTCCGGCTTCCCGGCATCCATCCAGTCGCTGTTGGTCACCGTGGTGATTGCCATTTTTGTGATCACCTTCCTGGTGCAGGCTTTCCAGATACCTTCTGAATCCATGGAAAACACGTTGCTCATTGGCGATTACCTGCTGGTAGATAAAGTGGATTACGCCAATGGAGGCATTTGGGGACACATCCTGCCCTACAGCAAGATTCAGCGCGGCGACATCGTGGTGTTTCACTATCCAGTGCACCCTGACCAGCATTTTGTGAAGCGCGTGATTGGCGTGCCCGGCGACCACATCCGCATGAGTGGAAAGCAGGTATGGGTCAATGGCGTGCCCCTGAAAGAGAACTACGCCATTTATCGCTCCGCTGCCGACGACGCTTACCACTACCACTTCCCCAACACTGATTTCGTAGCTGCTGGAGTGGAGGCGCGCTGGTGGCTGCAGATGCGCACGCTGGTTCACGAGGGCGAACTGGAAGTTCCCCCGGGTCAATACTTTGTGCTGGGCGATAACCGGGATGAGAGCCTGGACAGCCGTTTCTGGGGATTCGTGCCGCGCGCCAACATCGTGGGGCGGCCGTTGCTCATCTATTGGTCAATCCGCTCTCCGGCTGACGAGGGCGCGATGGATGGCGCCTCCGGCGACGCCTTCTCGCGTTTCGCCTACGTGATGACCCACGTCTTCCAGGCCACCCGCTGGCACCGCACCTTTCGGCTGATAAATTAGCAGTATCCCGTACAACCGGGTAAATTAATAGCGATGGCAACCGCGTTGAGCAAGAGCAGGCCTTCGGCCAGGAAGCTGCCCAGGAAAGAGGAAAAGAAGAAAGAGACCACCGTCGAGTTCCTGGCCTCGCTGGCCGTGGTCCTGGTGGTCGGCCTCTTCATCATCACTTTCATTGTGCAGGCCTTCGAAATTCCCTCCAGTTCCATGGAGGACACGCTGCTGATCGGAGACCACGTCTTTGTAAACCGCATTGGGTTCGCGCCCGATTCGCACTATCTGGGACCTCTGCTGCCCTACCATGATCCCAAAGATGGCGATGTCGTGGTATTCCTCTCCCCGGCTGAGCCCGGACTGTACGTGGTGAAGCGGGTCATGGGTGTGCCCGGCGACCGAATCCATCTGCGCGATGGCATCGTTTACCGTAATGGCCAATCGCTCACCGAACCCTACGTGCTGCGCAACGGCAGCTACAATCCCTACCGCGATAATTTCCCCGCCATCTCCGCCAGCGACGCCAACAGTGTGACTCCCGAATGGCGCCTCACCATGGGCTCCCATATCCAGGGTGAAGACCTGGTGGTTCCGGCGGATAGACTCTTCGTGATGGGCGATAACCGCGATGTGAGCTACGACAGCCGCTACTGGGGCTTTGTTCCCCGGGAGAACGTTATCGGGCGTCCACTTTTCATCTACTGGTCATTCGTGGAATCCTCCGGCCAGTACCTGAAGCGCAGCGCTGCCGACCGTATCGGCTTCATCTTTCATGTGATCTTCCACTTCTTCGACCAGACGCGCTGGGGGCGCATGCTGCACATCGTGCGATGAAGCGAACCACGCGCAACATCGCGGGCGCTATTGCGGCTTTGTTGTTGCTGGCTCTGCTGGTGCCCCCGCTGATCAGCATGGGGCGTTTTCATGCCCGCATTGACCAGTCCATCGGGCAGGCGCTCGGGCGGCAAGTCTCCATCGGCGAGGTCAACCTCCGCCTTCTTCCCCAGCCAGGATTCGACCTGCAGCGGCTGGTGGTGGCGGACGATCCCTCCTTCAGCGCCGAGCCCATGCTGCGGGCTGACGAGGTCACCGCCTACCTTCGCCTGACTTCCTTGTGGCGTGGACGCCTCGAGATCGCCCGCCTCAGCCTGCAGAATCCCAGCCTGAACCTGGTCCGAGGGCACGACGGCCGCTGGAACGTTTATGCCCTTCTGGAACGCACAGCGCGCACGCCTTCCGCCCCTACCGCGCAAAGCAAACCTGAGACCCGGCCGCGCTTCCCCTATATTGAGGCCGACAGCGGCCGCATCAACTTCAAAGTCGGGGCGGAGAAGAAGGTCTATGCGCTGACCGATGCCGATTTCGCGCTCTGGCAGGAAGCGGAAAACAAGTGGAACTTTCGCGTGACCGCCCGCCCCGTGCGCACCGATGAAAACCTGAGCGATACCGGTACACTCCAGATGGAAGGCTCGTTCCGGCGCGCGCCCTCGCTGCGTGAGACTCCTCTCGTCGTTCAGTTCAGGTGGCAAAATGCGCAACTGGGACAACTGACGGAACTGATCTACGGGCGCGACCGCGGCTGGCGCGGCGCCCTGAACCTGTCCGCCCAACTGAGCGGCACCCCGGCCTCCCTGGGGGTCCGCGCCGATGCCCGGGTGCAGGACTTCCGCCGCTACGACATCATCACTCCCGGTTTTCTCCAGCTGCAGGCGCGTTGCGAAGCCCGCTTCAGTTCCATTGATCAGAGCTGGTCGAAGCTCGCCTGTCGCGCGCCTGTGGGCGACGGTCTGCTCACCGTAAATGGCGAGGCGGTGGCGCCGCTTAGCGGCGGCGCATACCAGCTCAAAATGGTGGCGCAACAGTTGCCGATGCAGTCGGTGGTGGCGGCGGCGCGCCACGCCAAGCGCGACCTGCCCGACGACCTGACTGCTACTGGAACACTGAACGCAAGCTTCCTGGTTTCAAAGTCCGCACAAAGCGGCTGGCGGCGCTCCTGGTCGGGCGACGGACAAACCAGCGACTTCGTACTCTCTTCCGACCTGACCGGCAATCAGCTCAAACTGGGCGCCATTCCCTTCACCATGGTGGGGGGAGCCGGACCGCTGCTGGTGCGCAGCCGCAAGCGCCGTTCCCTGCAGCCGCCCAGCATTGCGCCGGAGTTGCGCCTGGCTCTCGGTCCCTTTCGGCTGCAACTCGAAGGCGGCGCGCCCGCGGTGCTCTATGCCTGGCTTTCGCACACCGGATATGAGGTGAGCCTGCAGGGCGACGCCCAGTTGTCGCGACTGGAACAGGTGGCGCGTACACTGGGCGTACATGCGCCTCCGCACGTAAAGAAAGGAACCGCCAGGCTGGATTTGCAGATCGCGGGCCAGTGGACAGGATTTCCCGCTCCCGCCGTGACCGGGAAGGCACAACTGCGCAACGTCACCGCCCAACTGAAGGGCGTGGGCGCCCCCCTGCAGATCTCATCCGCCGAAGTTTTACTCGCTCCCCAGAAGCTCACGCTGCAGAACCTGGCGGCCGGCTTCCCCGGCAGCGGCCTGCACCTGTCCGGATCAGTGCAACTGCAACGCCACTGTGCCCCCGGCGAAGTCTGCCCGGCGCAGGTGAATTTGCATGCCGACCAACTGGTCGCGGCCGAACTGGACAGCTTGCTCAATCCGCGCCCCAGCCGCCCCTGGTATCGTCTGCTGCAGCGCGACCGCGAGAAGCCGCTGGCTGGCCTGGCGTTCAACGGCAGCCTTTCCGCCAACCGCGTGATTGTTGGACGGCTCTCAGCCGGCCATTTCACCAGCCACTTGAGCGTTGAAGACGGCAAGGTCAGGCTTTCGCAGCTCCACGCCGGCATCTGGGGCGGCCAGCACAATGGTGAATGGCAACTCGATTTCTCCGGGCGGGAGCCGGTTTATAGCGGCTCGGGCACGCTGCAGAATGCAGCCCTGGCGGACGTGGCTCAGGCCATGGGCGACGACTGGGCTAGCGGCAAGCTTTTTCTGCAATATCGCCTGAAGGCTTCCGGCTGGAGCAAAGCCGATTTAGCCGCCTCGCTGGTTTCCGCCGCCGACTTCGACGTGCGTGAGGGTTCGCTGCACCACCTCAGCCTCAGCACCCCCGCCAGGCCGCTGCGGGTTCGCCGCTTCACCGGCCATTTGGCACTGCATGACGGTGAGTTCACCTTAGCCGCAGGCAAATTGCAGGCCTTGGACGGCATCTATCAGGTGAGCGGAACAGCTTTGCTCGACAGCAAATTGAACATCAAACTGGTGCGCGACAGTTCCCATTCCTTCGAGATCACGGGGACGCTGGGCGCTCCCAGAGTGACAGCCGTCTCTCGCCCGCAGACTGAAGCCGCCTTGACCAAATGAAACTCGCCGCAATTGTTTTCCTGGGTCTGCTTTTTTCATTTGCTCCGGGGTGGAGCGCCCCCTCTGGCAACAACGCCGCCGTTGAGAGCATGCAGCGCAAGCTTGACCGCATTCAGAGCAATGGCGAGCACGCCAATCCCCGGCCCCTGACCACCGTAATGACCGAGCAGGAAGTTAACGCCTACGTGACCAGCGGACGAGTGCAGTTGCCCAAAGGCGTGCGGTCGGTCCGCTTCTCCGGCCAGCCCGGGGTGATTGATTCCTGGGCGCGGGTGGATTTTGACCAGCTCACCGCCGGACAGCGCAGCGCCAATCCCCTGCTCAGCATGTTCAGCGGCGTGCACGACGTTGCCATAACGGCGCACGGCAGCGGCGCCCGCGGCGTGGGCAACGTGCACATTGATTCCGTGGCCCTCGATGGCGTCACCATCCCTGACTTTGCCCTGGAGATGTTCGTGAATCACTACATCAAGCCCAAGCACCCCAACCTGGGAATTGACAACCTCTTTGAGCTCCCCGACCGCATTGACGCCGCCGTTGTGGGCAACCACCAGCTGACCATCACCCAACAATGAACAAGAAATATGTGGGCACAGCCGCCTCGGCTGTGCGGGCACGCCGCCCTCCTTTGTGTGGGCACAGCCCCCTCGTCTGTGCGGGCACAGCCGCCCTCGTCTGTGTGGGCACAGCCGCCCTCGGCTGTGCGGGCGAGCGAAGCTCGCCTGATCACCCCGTAGCTGGGCTGTCATCCTGAGCGAGCGCGAAGCGAGCGCAGCGAAACGAGCGCGAGTCGAAGGACCTTGCGTTTCCCATTACTTCATGCTCGACACTGCCTGCGCCGCCACGGGCCTTCGCCGCGCCGCCCATCCCAGAACTACCCAGCCCCCGAACGCGATCCATTCGTACACGCTGAAGTGGCCAGGAATGAAGGGCAGCGCCTTCATCAGCACCATGCCAATCGCGACCACCACGCCCACCAGCGCCACCGCCCGCCTCAGCGGCAGCGGGCGCATGCGGTAGTAGGAGGCGCAGGCCGCCATCCAGCCCAGCGCCGACGCTACCGACCCAACTTCCGTGATCGGCACCAGGATGGCCTCTCCTGCGAGCAGGATAGCGGCGGTGGCAATTCCCACCCACACCACCGCCACGGCCGGAGTCTGATTTCTGGGATGCACCCGGCCCAGCCGCGGCTCCACCATGCCGCGCCGTCCCAGCGCGAACAGCAGCCGGCTGGCGGCGACAAAGTTCCCATTGAATACCTTAAACAGCGAGAGCAGCGCCGCGCTCAGAATCACGCTTACGATCCAGCGCGCGTGCAGCGCCCGCTCAAAGGCCACTGCCGTAGAGAATGCGCCGGAAGGCAGCGACTGCCAAGGCGAAGCCCAGGCCACAGCCGCAATCACAATGACGTAGAAAAGACTCCCCACCACAATCGCCATCACGATGGCACGAAAAAAGCCGCCGGATTGGAACTCCGGGCTGGCTTCTTCGGCGCACTTGGCTACCGACTCGAAGCCGGTCATGAAATAAGGCACAATCTGCAGCACCAGCAGCACGGAAATAAATGGCGTGTGGCTGAACAGCGGTGGAAAGTTATGCGGCGAACCATGCGCGGCGCCGAAAGAGACAAAAATCACGAACAGCGCCAGCACTCCAAATGTGGTCCAATTTTGGAAAATGGCGCTCAGGCGGATCCCACGGTAATTCAGAACCGTGAGCAGCGCGGTCAACCCCAAGCCCAGCGCCAGGTGCGGCAGGTACACCGGCTTGCCGGCAACCCGATAAATTTCAAACGAATCCACCCGCGGAAAAATGAAGGCAGCAATGCGGCCCAGGGCCACCGCCTCCCACGGGCAAACGATGAAGTAGGCCAGAAACATCATCCAGCCGGTGGCATAGCTGACCCGCTGGGGAAAAACTTTGGCCGTATAGGCGATCTCGCCGGCGGCGTCGGGCATGGCCGCCACCAGTCGCCCGTAGGTGTAACCGATGGGCAGCAGCAGGGCGCCGCCAATCGCGAAGCCCAGTACCCCGCCCAGGGGACCGCCGCGGCCCAGCCAGTCGTCCATCACGACCAGCCAGCCCACCCCCACCATGGTTCCCCAGCCCAGCGTGAAGTAGTCCACCACGCGCAGTTTCCGGGCTAGATGGGTCATGGGGGCTCAACAGTAGCAGAACGGAGGAAGCATTTTGTAGTGGGCTCAGTTCCCGGTACAACAGAGATCCGGTTTCTGACAGGTTCACAGTGCGGGGCATTGACTGCTAAATGATTTGCGAAAAACGCAAGGCCTCCCGCGGCCAGAATTCATTTACATCTCTGTCGCCGCCAGCCCACAAGGCTTAGATAAGCAGCTATCTATTTGAATAAGAAGAGGTTATCCCATTAGTGAGAATCCTCTATCACCTGCATCTTTCTTCGCCCCTGGCCCGTATATCCGGGTAGCATGAGCGCCACAGCCCACTGCTTGATGAGCGCGATGGAATCCGAGCCCAGCACCATTGCCCGCGGTCTCCGCCGGCGTGATCCGGACCTGCTGGACCGCCTGATCGAGCAATATCAGCACCGGCTGCTGCGCTATCTGGTTTACCTGGCCGGAAATCGTGAACTGGCCGAGGACCTCTTCCAGGAAACCTGGATCCGCGTCCTGGAACGCGGCCACCAGTACGATGGCAAACACGAATTCGCCACCTGGCTTTACGCGGTGGCAAGGAACTTGACCATTGACTATTTGCGCAAGAAGAGTCCCTTAAGCCTGGACGGACTTATGGAGGACGAGGAGCGCTCACCGGTCGAGCCGGCCGACACCCGGCCCCTGGCCTGGGAAATTGTGCAGCAGCGCGAGCAAGCCGAGCGCGTGGCTGCCGTCCTGGTGAGCATCCCGGCAGAATGCCGCGAGACACTGGTGTTGCGTTTTCAGGAAGGGCTGGCTCTGGACGAGATTGCCAGGGTGACCGGCGCGCCGCTGGGCACGGTGAAGTCACGGCTCTATCGCGGACTGAATATGTTAATGACGCGGCTGAAGGGAGCTCAGGCATGACCCGGAACGCACATGACGAGGCGCGGGTGCTGATCGCTCTGGGTGACGGCCTTTCCCCGGCGCAGCAGGCCTGGCTGCACTCCCACTTCAACGAATGCGAAGCGTGCCGCGATTATGCGGAAGCGGCAAAGGAGATGGTAAGTGCTCTTCGTTCCTTGCCGCTGGCCGCCGATTCCCGCCTGGTGCGGGCCACCCAGATGCGCGTGCGCTTCCACGCCGACCGGCTCAGGGAAACACGTCAACGCCTGTGGCTGGTGAGCATGGCGTGCCTGGGCGTGGGCCTCTCAGCCACGCTGACCGTCCCACTTTTGTGGGGACTCTTTGCACGGCTGGGCCAGTGGGCCGGAGTTTCAACCCTGATGTGGCAGGCGGGCTTCATCTTGTTCTCTGTCGCGCCGGCGCTGGTCGTGAGCGTGTTGCTCCTGGCCCGTGGCACTCATTGGACGGGCGACACCGAACGGTCGCGGCAATGGCGACGGGAAAGCTGACAAACTATGCTGGCAACCAACGAAACTCAAAGCGGATTTCGAGCGGAACTCAAGATTATTCCCGGTTGGGCCTGGGTCCTGGGGGCCATCGCTTTTCTCGCTGCCCAGTGGTATTTCAATATTCCGCTGGCTCACGAAACGAGCCCTCCGCCGGCATGGGCGCGGCCCCTGCTCGGCATTCTGGCGGGCATTGGCGGAGTCGCTTTTCTGGCTCTCATCGGCTATGTGAATCGCGATGCCAAGCGCCGCGGCATGAGCCCCGTCCTGTGGACGATTGTGGTCATCATTATTCCCAACGCCCTGGGTTTCGTTCTTTACTTCCTTCTGCGTCAGCCGTTGCGCAGCGCATGCCCGCAATGCGGCTACTTCACGCAGAGTGGTTTCAACTACTGCCCTCACTGTAGCTGCAAGCTGAGTCCGAGTTGTCCCCAGTGTCAGCGCGTGGTTAGCGCAAGCGACATCTACTGTCCGTACTGCGGGTCTGCCCTGCGCAATCAGGCGGCTCCGGTTTCCAGCCCTCCCACCGGGATTCCTGGCTAACAATGTTTCCCGCTTATTCCTCGCGCAGCAGCACCATGGGATCAATGGCCAGCGCGCGTTGCGCCGGAACCCACGTGGCCATCAGACCTAGCAGCGCCATAGCCAGAACACAGCCGGCCAGCACCAGCGGGTCGCGTGGCGTTGCCTCATACACGATGAACGCCAGCAGCCGGCTGGCAAAAATCCCCACCAGCAATCCTACGGCGGAACCAAGGACGAGCAATCGCACCGCGCGTCCCAACGCTGCCTGCAAAACTTCTTTGCGCTGCGCGCCCAGGGCGATGCGAATTCCCAGGTCTCGCTTCCGCTTGCTCACCGAGTAAGCCGCCATGCCAAAGATGCCGATGATGGAGAGCATGGCGCCCATCATGCCCAGCACGCCCAGCGAGAGAGTGGCCATGCGGGGAGCAAACATGGCGCCGCTCATTTCGCTGTTCCAGGTTTGGATAAAGGCAGGCACGCCCGCGTCCAGGTTCCGCAGTTTGGCCCGTATGGCTGCCGCCAGTTGCCGCGGGTCGCGGCTCGAGCGCACCACCATCCAGGAATTGCTGGAGGGCGATTGCAGGATGGGGAGAAACATCGCGAGCTGAGGACTTTCCGCCAGGTCAGCCGTGTATTTTCCATCTTCGACGATGCCCACCACCTGGATGCGCGCGCCGTCGCGCAACTTGAAGTAGCCGCCGAGGGCTCTGGCCGGCGAGCCAAATATTTTGCCCGCGAACATCCGGTTGATAACGGCCACGCGCGGTGCATTTTTATCATCATGCCAGGTGAAACTCCGGCCCGCGAGCAGCGCCGTGCCGGCGGCCTGCAAGTACCCTGGAGATATGCTGTACCGGACTGTCTCCGCGGCGGCGTTGGAAGCCCGCAAATCCGAGGTTCGGTCGGTAAAGACATCCGTCTTGTCCCAGCCCATGTGCAAGGGCGGATATTCCCCCACCAGGCCCACCGAGGCAACGCCGGGAATCGTCGCGGTCGCATCCATCATGCGCTTTTGCATCGCCGGAATTTCATGGTCGGTGTAACCGGCTGTGTGCATATCCGTAGACACCAGAATGGCGTTCTCTGGCTCCACCCCGAGGTGGGCATGCAGTGAGCGCAGGAGTCCGCGCACCGCCACCAGCGAAGAGGTCACCAGCACCGCGCAGATAGCAATCTGCACTCCCAAGAGCAGATCCCGCACAGTAAACCGCCGGCCCGGCGTGCTCCTTGACCCCGACTTGATGAGTTCATAGGGATCGGTGCGCAGGACTTGCCGCACGGGAACCGCGCCAAAGAGAAGCCCACTTACCAGGGCCAGCAGTAAGGCCACGGCGTAAACGCGCGCGTCGGGGCTGACCGGCACGTTGAAGGGAAATTCGGGAAAGGGGTGCCAGGCGCTCAGCCAGCGCAACAGCATCACGCTGCCCCAAAGCCCTATTGCGCCACCGGCCAGCGAGACCAGCAGGGCTTCGGTGAACAGGGCGCGCAAAATGCGCCGGCGGCTCGACCCCAGCGCCAAACGCAGCGCAACTTCGCGGGAACGCTCGGCGGCGCGCGCCGTAAACAGGCTCCCCAGGTTGGCGCAGGCGGCCAGAAGGATTAACCCCGCCAGCAGCATCAACCCCGCGACAAATGCCCGTACCCCGAAGATATCCCATCCGGGACGCCCCATCTCAAAACTCCTATCGGTCTCCTCTTTCGGATAGTTTTTTAGCAGGTAAGCGCCAATGGAATTCAGATCGGCAGTCGCCTGCGCCGGAGTGACCCCTGGCCTCAGATGCCCCACGACAAAGTCAATCCAGTGATTTCCGCGCGCATTCAGGAGATCATCTGTCCCTTCTTGGCTCACGATGGGGACGAAGTAATCGGGAGACCAACCCACAAAAGTGCCCACGAATCCCGGTGGCGTCACTCCAATGATGGTAAAAGGATGCTTGTTAAGCTGGACGACACGGCCGACCACGCCATGATCATCGTGAAAACGCGAGTGCCAGAAGGCATAGGTGAGCACCAAATAGGGAGCGCTATTGGGGCCATGCTCATCGGAGGCGTGGAACAAACGGCCAAGATACGGCTGGATGCCTAGTACATCGAAGTAATTCCCACTGGTGTTCCAGCCCCACGACAGCGCAGGGCCCTGGCCCGTATCCAGCCCCGCCTGATCGAAAGCAACCGCCGCCAGGCTTTCAAAACTGCGGTTGCGGTCGCGCAGGTCAAGATAACTGGGATAGGATTCGTTCTGACCATTGGTACGCCCGGGCTCATACAAGCTCTCCGCATGGGGCACGTTCAGGGGACGCAACACAGCATTGAGCGCTCCGAAAACGACGGCATTGGCGCCGATGGCCACGGCCAGTGTCACGACGGCCGCCACCGTGAAGCTGGGGGATTTGCGCAACATGCGTAGCGCGAAGCGAACATCCTGCAGAAGTATCCCCATGTTGAGAACCTC
>DASYWT010000310.1:0-15520 GCA_035935775.1 Terriglobales bacterium | reverse complement strand
GGAGATTGCTGCGCGAATACGAACGGCGCCAGGAGCAAGACTGACACAAAAAGCGAACACCGCCGCATGGGACGACCTCGGCGAGCGCATTGTACCCCAGTTTCGGAACGCCGCAACCAGGTTTCACTGAAGTATGGGAATGGACTTCCTAATTCAGGAAATAGGTGCGGTAGAGGGTGTCGCGCTGGGCGGGGCGGAAGCCGGCGTCGCGGATAATGCGCCGCAACTCCTCTTCCGTCGTGCAGTTGTTCACTCCGGCGGCCTTCACCACGTTTTCCTCCAACATTACCGACCCGACGTCGTTACCGCCAAAGCGCAGGCCCACCTGGCAGACTTTCAGACCTTGCGTCACCCAACTGGATTGCACGTTGAGGAAGTTGGAAAGATAGAGCCGCGAAACGGCCAGCGTCTTCAGATATTCCACCGACGTCGCCTCATCCCAGTGCCGCCCGCCTAGTGCCGTATTGGCCGGCTGGAAACTCCACGGGATGAACGCGGTGAAGCCTCCGGTCTCCTCCTGCAAATCGTAAAGCCGCTGCAGGTGGTTCACCCGGTGCTCGTATTTTTCGCCGCACCCGAACATCATGGTGGCGGTGGTGCGCATCCCGAGTTGGTGCGCGGTACGGTGTACGTTGAGCCAGTCGTCGGTCAGGCACTTCAGGCGGGCAATCTTGTAGCGCACTTCGTCATCGAGAATCTCCGCCCCGCCGCCGGGAATCGAATCCACACCGGCATCGCGCAAGCGAACGATGGTGTCGCGAATGGTGAGGCCGCTGTATTCAGCGATGGCGATCACTTCGGAGGCCGAATAGCAGTGCAGGTGCACCCGGGGAAAGCGCTGCTTGATGCCGCGCAGCATCTGCTCGTGCCAGTCAATTTTCAGGTCGGGATGCAGGCCGCCCTGCATCAGCACGCCCGTGCCTCCCAGTTCTACCGTTTCCCGGATCTTTTCGTAGATGGTGTCAAAATCCAGGATGTAGCCTTCCTTGGCTTTCGGGCCCTTCAGCGGCCGGTAAAAAGCGCAGAAGGTGCAGTACTCAGTGCAGAAGTTTGTGTAATTGATGTTGCGGTCAATGATGTAGGTGACCACGCCCTCGGGGTGTAGGTTACGCCGGACCGCGTCGGCTTCCATGCCGATGCCAATCAAGTCAGGCGAGTTAAACAACTCCAGGGCTTGGGCTTTGGTGAGGGACATGGTTCTGCTGGCAACACAACTATTGTAATGCAGCCAGAAGCAGCAATCAGCACTCGAAGCATTTAGCAGTTAGTAATTAGCATTTAGCCCACAGCGCCTGCGCAGGGTTCCCAAAGCCGCCACCAACGTTCACTGGCTATGCTAAGTGCTAATGGCTAACGGCTGCCTTCACGCCCTCTGTCGTCCCGACCCCTTATGCTTCCTTCGCGGCATCGGAAACTCCTCCACTTTCTCCCCCCGCTGCCGCTCCTGCCGCTGCGCTCTGGGCCGGTACCACTTGAAGTAAACGAGCGCGACAATACCCGCCGCCACCGCCAGTGCAATCAATCCATAGAGCACCGGCTGGTAATACTGCGCCAGCCCGGTGACGATGGCGTTGCCATACACGTGCGCCACCCAGGCCAGCGCGAAATAGCGCACACCGCGCCCGGCGCTCAGGGCCGAAAGAAACTTCTTGCGCGGATACTGCAGCACCCCTGCCGCCATCAGAAAAGGAACCATGGGGAACGGGGGCGGCAGGATTGACCCAATAAATACCGTGATGAATCCGCGCTTTTCGAATCGCTTGTAAACCTTCTCGGCCTGCTGTTTGCCGACCCTCTTTTCCAGCGTCTCCTCGCCTCCCTTTTCCGCCAGCCGGTAGGTCAGGTAGCCGCCAATCACCGCGCCCACCACGGCCATAAAGGCGTAATAGGGCCACCACTCCCGGCGGTGTGCTGCCAGCAGGACCACGAACACGTCTACGCTGCCGGGCAGAGGAATCAGCGAGTTGTCGGCCAAACCCAGCAGGATGAGACCTGGGCCGCCCAGGCGGTGCAGCCAGGTCCATACCGGGTTAACCAGCAGGACTGATATCAGGAGGTTGCGCATGCAAGGCCTGGGCGCGCGTGCGACAGCGCCGGCGGATACTAGAAAGCCAAAAGCTAACAGCTAAAAGCCAAGAGCCGCCGACCATTTAGACGCATTATTTGCCCTTGGAGATACTCAGGAAGGATGCAAAGGCGACAGCTCATGCCCGCCGCGCGCTCTGGGCCGGCGCAGGCTGAAGGAAATGAACCGGGCGAACCTGGCTTATGGCGCCGCATTCGGCGGCATAGCGAAAGAACAGGTCCATCCCTTCCTGGCAGTCCTGATCAAGCTGGTAATAGATGCTGTTGGTGAGGTAGCTCTTTACTTCGGCCTGGCTTATGTGCAGCCGTGCCGACCACTCCCGGCCAATCTGCTCCAGGGCCTCGGGTTGCAATCCATGGTCACGGGAGGCCTGGAAAATTGCCGCCAAGTCGAGCCCCGGTTCCATCTCCGCCAAGGCTGCTTCGCGCACCGCCCAGAAGGCGAAGACGAAGGATTTGCCGGAGAGCCGCCGCCATTCTTCGGCCAGGTCGAGCACCTGGCACCGCGACCGGTCCACCTTGAGCGCGGGATCGCCGATGATGAGGGCGGCATCGCATTCGCGCAGCATGGCCGTGAGATCTGGTGCGAGCGAATGGAATTCGCGTCCTCCTCCCCACCACTTGTGGAACAGCACTCGCGTGAGTGCCACCGAGGTCAGGGAAGAGTTGTCAGTGGCCACCGTCCGCACTTTCTCCAGCGGCACTTTGCAGACGAGGAGAATGGAGCGCACCGGCCCGCGGGCGGCAATCGCTACCTCCGGAATAATCACCAGGGCGGGAATGTTGTTGTAGGCGATGGCGGGAATGATGCCGATATCGCCGGTCCCGTCACGCAGCGCCGCCGCGCACGAGGAAGGGACGCTATAGAAGATGTCGAAATCCTTGCCCGCGTCTCCGTGATCGAAATCCCACATCAGAGGAGCGGTATTGAGGTAGGAGATGGCGGAGATGCGGAGCCGGCGCATGCTCGAGAACTGCCAATTCTAGCAGACACACTTGTGTGGCGCGGCGCCCCTGCCCGCGATCTGCCCCGCACATTCGGCCGTTTATTGAGCCCGATGCTTATTACCCACTGTTCGAGCCCAAAGGGCGAAACGAGGAGCCTTGAAGGGGCCCGGCTTGCCCGCCCACACTAAAATTGTCATCCTGAGCCGCGTGACCGAGCCTTGGCGAGGGAGCGCGGCGAATGGACCTGCTTTTCGCCGTTTTCACAGACCCGCTGGTCCATGCTCACATCTCCCCTGTGCTCCGCTTCCTTGACACCTTTTTGGCGGAGTGTTCTAGTCCGGTATAGGGAACGAGGAGACGTAACAAGCCGTCCCTACCCCTATTCGCGCTCACGAGATTGAATTCGGTAGAGACGTTGCTTGCAACGCCTCATGAGCTATGAGCACCAACCCATCCCCCGCGTGCACCGGCGAGACCCGGGCGCTGCACTGGCTGGCACTTTCGCTCACCCCCGGCCTGGGCCCCACCCGCTCCCGCCACCTGGTGGAATATTTCGACACCGTTGACCATGTCTTTCAGGCTTCTCTCACCAGCCTGGAAGCCGCGGGGATCCCCGCCGCCGCCGCGCAATCTTTGGCCACCGGCAAATCGCTGGAGCTGGCCGATGAAGAATTGGTGCGTGCCCGCGCCGCGGGGGTCACCCTGGTCACGCTTGACGATCCCAGTTACCCGTCACAACTGCGCCAGATCTACGACCCGCCGCTCGCTCTCTACGTGCGAGGTAATCCCGAACTGCTCTCCCAGCCCGCGCTGGCAGTGGTGGGGACGCGCCACCCTACGCCTTACGGACTGGGCATGGCCGAGCGCCTTTCCTGTGACCTGGCCGCGCACCATTTGGTGATTACCAGTGGCCTGGCGCGCGGCATTGATGCTGCCGGCCATCGCGGCGCGCTCGCCGGACGCGGCAAAACCATAGCCGTCTTCGGCACCGGCGTGGACGTCATCTATCCTCGCGAAAACCAGCGCCTGGCCGACCAGGTTCTGGCCACCGGCGGCATCCTGTGCTCCGAGTTCCCCATGGCCACCTTCGCCGCGCCCCAGAATTTCCCCATTCGCAACCGTATTATCAGCGGCCTGGCCCTGGGCGTTCTGGTCATCGAGGCGGGCGAGTATAGCGGCACCCGCATCACCGCCCGCTGCGCCCTGGAGCAGAACCGGGAAATGTTCGCCGTCCCCGGCAATGTGACCAACCGCCAGGCCTGGGGTCCCAACACCCTGATTAAGCAAGGGGCCAAGCTGGTGGCCACCTGGGAGGATGTCTGGGAAGAACTGCCTGCGCAAATCCGCCTGCAGCTCGCGCCTCCCGAGTCTGAATCCTCAGCCCCAGCTACCGCATCTCTGTTTGAAGAGGACACGCTCACCCCTCACGAACGGCGCATCCTTAGCCTCCTCCGTCGCGACGAGTCCACCCACATTGATGAACTGGTGGAACGCCTGGAGCCCGAACTTTCTTCCTCGGAGATTTTTGCCGCCCTATTCGAACTGGAGCTGGCCGGCAAAGTTCGGCAGCTGCCGGGGAAAAATTTTGTGAAGGCATTTTGAGGCTAGCGGCATGGCTTTCAGCTATCAGCTATCAGCTCTCAGCTATCCGGCGCGCGACCGCTGAGGAGGGGACATGCAGAATTTCAGAAACCTCAAAGTTTGGCAAAAGGCTCATCAGTTAACCCTTGGCGTCTACCGATGCACCCGATGTTTTCCTAAGGAAGAACTATACGGATTGACCAGTCAAATGAGGCGTTGTAGCTGTTCTGTAGCTTCCAACATCGCGGAAGGGTGCGGGAGAGGCGGTGACGCCGACATGGGGCGCTTCCTGCAAATTGCCATGGGATCGGCCAGCGAGTTGGAATATCAGCTTCTGCTCAGCCATGACCTGGGCCTTGTGCGCGAATCTGACCACAAGGTTCTTGCATCTCAGGCAACCGAGGTGAAAAGGATGCTCACATCGTTACTGCGGAAGCTGAAAGCTGATAGCTGACGGCTGATAGCTGTTTTCCTAGAATCGTGCTAGTTTGAAAGACAACCACCACCCATAGAGGGTCTTTTGGCAAAAGGATTAGTCATCGTCGAATCGCCGGCCAAGGCGAAGACCATTAAGAAATACCTGGGCCGTGGATACGAGGTCGAAGCCTCGCTGGGCCACGTCAAGGACTTGCCCAAGAGCAAGCTGGGCGTGGACATCAAGAACGATTTCGAAACCGATTACATCGTCATCCCCGGCAAAGAAAAGGTCCTGACCAAGCTGAAGAAGCTGGCCAAGGACGCCGACGCCATCTACCTTGCCCCTGACCCGGACCGTGAAGGCGAAGCCATCGCCGCCCACCTGGCGGAGGAACTGGGCAACGGCGCCCGCAAAAAGAAAAAGAGCGGCGTGCCCGTTCACCGC
The DNA here is from genome assembly GCA_035935775.1 of Terriglobales bacterium. GTDB lineage: Bacteria > Acidobacteriota > Terriglobia > Terriglobales > Acidobacteriaceae > JAICWP01. Next base: position 10,044 of record DASYWT010000310.1, on the reverse strand, counting down.
GTCACCTTTAATGAAATCACCCAGCGCGGCGTAAAGGAAGGGTTTGCCCAGCCTCGCGAGATTGACTGGAAGCTGGTGGACGCGCAGCAGGCCCGCCGCGTGCTCGACCGTCTGGTGGGCTACCAGGTCTCGCCCCTGCTCTGGGACAAAGTGCGACGCGGCCTCTCTGCCGGCCGCGTGCAAACCGTCGCTCTCCGCCTCATCGTGGAGCGCGAGCGCGAAATCAAAGCTTTCCAGAAGGTGGAGTACTGGACCCTTGATGCCCACCTTGCGCCGAATAAGGGGTCCTCCTTCGACGCCCGCTTTCAGGGCAAGGGCGAAGAGAAGATCGAAATTCCCAACGGCGAGGAAGCCGAGAAGCTGCGCGCGGCTCTGGAGCAGGCCAAATGGTCGGTGCGCTCGGTGGACAAGAAGGAGCGCCGCCGCAACGCCGCCCCGCCTTTCACCACCAGCAAATTCCAGCAGGACGCTTCGCGCAAGCTGCGCTTCAGCGTGAAGCGTGCCATGATGCTCGCCCAGCGCCTCTACGAAGGCGTGGAACTGGGCGAAGAGGGCCTGGTCGGCCTCATTACTTATATGCGCACCGATTCCGTGCGCGTTTCGCAGGACGCCATCACGGAAGTGCGCGAGTTGATCGGGTCACAGTTCGGCAACGAATATCTGCCGGAAGCGCCCAACACTTACAAATCAAAAAAAGCGGCGCAGGAGGCGCATGAAGCCATCCGTCCAACTTCGCCGGCGCGCCATCCCGATTCCATCAAGCAGTACCTGCAGGAAGACGAGTACAAGGTTTACAAGCTCATCTGGCAGCGCTTCGTGGCTTCGCAGATGAATCCTGCCGTCTTCGACCAGACCACGGTGGACATTGACGCCGCTGCCGGCGAAGTGAAGTACTGGTTCCGCGTGACCGGTTCGGTGCCGAAATTCGACGGCTTTCTGAAAGTTTACGAAGAGTCGAAGGAAGGCAAGGACGAGGAAGACGAGGCCCTCAAACGCAAGCTGCCGCCGCTGGAAGCGGGCCAGACGCTCACCTTGCGCGAACTCAAACCCGAGCAGCACTTTACCGAGCCACCCCCGCGCTACAACGAAGCCTCGTTGGTGAAGGAATTGGAAGAGCGCGGCATTGGCCGGCCTTCCACGTATGCCACCATTCTGGGCACCATCCAGGAACGGCAATATGTGCAGAAAATGGGTGGCAAGTTCATACCAACCGAAATTGGCCTGGTGGTCACCGACCTGCTCGTCGAAAACTTCAAGGACATCTTCGACCCGCAATACACCGCCCGCCTGGAAGAAGAGCTGGACGAGATCGAAGAAGGCCAGGAGAAGTGGACTGACGCGCTGCGCGAGTTCTACAAAAAATTCCAGAAGGATCTCAAATACGCTGAGAAGCACATGGAAAACATCAAGCGTATGGAGAAGCCCACGGAAGAGAAGTGCGAGCGCTGCGGCGCGCCCCTGGTCATCAAGTGGGGCCGCCACGGTTCCTTCTACGCCTGCAGCACCTACGACAAAGACGATCCCAACACCTGCACCTTCACCAAGGAAAATCCCATTGACTTGCCCGACCTGGACTCGGCCGACGTGCAGGAAACCTCGCAGGAAGAGTACTGCGAGAACTGCGGCCGTCCCATGGTGCTCAAGCGCGGCCGCTTCGGTCAATTCATGGCCTGCACCGGCTATCCCGAGTGCAAGACCACGCGCCGCCTTGATCAGGGCCGCAAGGTGCCCGATATTCCGCTGGACGAGACTTGTCCGCAATGCGGGCGCAACCTGGTGCTGCGTCATGGGCGCTACGGCGAGTTCACCTCCTGCAGCGGCTACCCCGAGTGCAAATACGTCAAGCAAAACTTCATCGGCGTGAAGTGCCCGCTGTGCAAGACCGGCGAACTGGTAGAAAAGCGAGCGCGCAAAGGCAACACCTTCTACGGTTGCTCCAACTACCCCAAGTGCAAGTTCACCTCCGCCAACAAGCCCATTGCGGAGAAGTGCCCGTCCTGCGGCAATGAGTACCTGGTGGAGAAGACTCTGAAGGCCGGCCCCGTCATCTCCTGTCCCAACAAGGAGTGCGACTACGAACGGCCCGCCCCTGAGCCGGCCACCGTCGCGCAGTGAACCGCACGCAGCGCCCTCTCGCGGCTGTTCCGCCGCCGCTCAAAACTTGCTTTGTGGCGCGGACGCCCTCGCCCGCGAAAAAGGAAAAACCGCAAAAACTGTCTGCCATGGCCGCCGGGCCCAAAATCGAAGCGGTACCTGGCGTGAGAACCGGTGGCGGTGGGCTAGACGCTCCGCGAGCCGCCGTTGTTTTTCTGCGCACAGGTAGAGACGTAACTTGTTACGTCTCGCGGGCGAGGGCGCCCGCGCCATAAAGATAGCGACCAGCTATGTTTTGCCTTACATTCGCCAGAGCCGACCTCCGCATTGATGAACTTCGCTCCGATCCACGCCTGCAAGATCTGTTCCGGCGCGTTGGTTTGCCGCAATAACCGCCGGGTATTAGGGAAAAATGTCCTCCTCTCCACCCGACCCAAATCGGTTAAAATTCCTGCGTCCTGACCCGCCGGAGCGCACTCCAACCTTCAGCCGTCAAGATCGCTACCCATTAGATCGCTACCCCTTAGAAGGAGGGAAATACTGATGCCAAAGAAGACCAAACCCGCCACCAGCGCCGACGCCCAAACCATTCTTCAGCTCTATGATTTCCGCCGCGAAGCAGAAATGCGCAAGGCGCGCAATTTCGTTGCCAATTGGTGGCCGCAAAGCGCCGACGACATCGTCAACCTTGCCATGGCTTTTGGAAGCCCGGAAAATGCCTGGATGCGGCAAGTGTTTACTTATTGGGACATGGCCGCATGCCTGGCTCTGCGCGGCGCCATCCATCCCGGCCTGGCCTTCGACACCCTGGGCGAAATGTGGTTTGTCTACGCCAAGGTGAAGCTCTTCATCAAGGAGTACCGGCAGAAAATGGGCGTGCCGGAGGCGTTTGCCAATATCGAGAAATTCATCGAGAGCACGCCGGAGGGCCGCCAACGGGTGAAGCAGATGCAGGAGCGGCTGGCACGCTTCGCTGAGCGGCTGAGCAAGGCCAAAGCCGCCGACTAAATCTATTTCACCGCCGAGCACGCCGAGACCGGCGAGATATTAAGGGTTTTTCTCTGCGCCCTCTGCGTCTCGGCGGTGAAACTTGGTTTTAATCTCAGGAGATGTACTCCCGGATGTATTCGTCCCGGCTGCTGGCCAGCTCATGGGCGCTGCCGTCGAAAATCACTTTCCCATCCCGCAGCACCAGGAAGCTGGTGCGCGTATCAATGGGCGCCTCGTTCACCGGCACCATGCGGTTCTGAGTGCGGTCGAAATAGTGCGTCGCCATGGTGAAAGCGTCCTGCAGGCGATGGCTCACCAGCAGCGAACTGGTGTGGTAGACATCGCGTTGCTTGACGATGAGCTCGATGATGGTGGTCGAGGTAACCGGATCGAGGCCGCCGGTGGGCGAATCGTAAAGCAGGACTTCCGGCTGGTCCACGATGGCGCGGGCAATGGCCACCCGCCGCCGCATGCCCCCGGAAAGCTCGCCGGGAAACATGTTCAGCGTGTGTTCCAGTTCCACGAAGCGCAAAGCTTCTGCCACCCGGGTTTGCACCTTTTCCTCGGGCACGTCCTCCTCAATCAGCCGGTAGGCAACATTGTCGCGCACACTGAGCGAATCAAACAGAGCGCTCTCCTGGAAGACCATGCCAATCTTGCGCCGCAACTCAAACAGGTCCTCTTCCTTCATGGCGCTTACTTCCTCGCCCAGTACCCAGATGTTGCCGCGATCCGGTTTGACCAAGCCCATGGTGAGCTTCAAGATGGTGCTCTTGCCCGAGCCCGCAACGCCCAGCAAGGCTTTGGTTTCTCCGCGCTCCAGGACGAAAGAAATTCCGTCCAGAACCGGGTTGCCCTCAAACGCGATGGAGACGTCCTCGAAGGTTATGGCAGGCTGGCGTTGGGCGCCGCTCATGGGCGCAAACGATTCGGCGGGGGCGACGGGCGCGGGCATCTCACTTGAGCAGGTAGAGCAGAAGCTGGGAAGCGAAGTAGTTTACCGCCAGGATCATGATGGAGGCAGCCACCACCGCCTGGGTGGTGGCGCGGCCCACGCCCTGCGTGCCGCCGCGCGAGGTCAGCCCGTAATAGCAGCCAATGGTGGCCACCAGGAAGCCGAACAGCAGAGGCTTGATGAGGCCGATGATGACGTCACCGAATTCCAGGCTCTGGTAGGCATTGCTCCAGTACTGGTGGGCATCGAGGTGCAGTCCGAGCTGCGACACCGCAAACCCGCCGGTCAGGCCGAAGAAGTCGCAAATGATGGTCAGGAAGAACAGCATGATAATGGTGGCTACTACGCGCGGCGTTACCAGTTTCTTGGAGGGGTCGGTGCCCAGCGCGCGCATGGCATCAATTTGCTCGGTTACTTTCATCGAGCCCAGTTCGCTGGCCATGCCGGAAGCGTTGCGCCCCGCCACCATCAGGCCGGCAAGCGTAGGACCCAGTTCGCGGACCATGGAAATCGAGACCAGCTGCCCGGTGAGGCTGAGCGAGCCGTACTGCTCCAGGGTGCGCGCGGCGTTCAGGGCCAGCACGCCGCCGGTAAAGAACCCTGTGAGCACAACGATGGGCAGCGAGCCCACGCCGATCAGGTCCGCCTGTTGCAGCGTGTCCGCCACGTAGCGCGGCTGGCGGAATACGTTGCCGATGGAGCGCGCCGCCAGGTAGGTCCACTCCTGGATAGCCAGCACCAGGTTTTTCGTCCAGTCGGTTGGCGAAATCAGTTCCATCTTGGGCGTTATCAGAAATATAGCAGAGGGGAAGGCGAAGGGGAGTTGACAGCAGTGGTCAGTGGCCGGTTTCGGTGGTCCACCTTCCGGCATTTTGCTGCCGAGGAGCGGGGATAGCTGCGTACATCAGTTCCATGGCCTCACAACTGTTATGCAAAGCGAGGGTGAACGCCCGAATCGAAACACTCCTGCGGGAGCCAACTGTCGAGAAAGTGGGAGCGAGACTGGGTACGGACTTTCGAGCGCCTGAGCGATCCGCCAGCGATTCGTTCCAGAATGCCGTTTTGACTCGAAAATCCACACCAAAGGCCCACGTTAATCAATAAGTTACTCCCGGCGCCGCCCTAATACCAGCTATGCTCGGCGCATGGCGGTTTCCTTAACCGTGCTGGCCAGCGGAAGCCGGGGCAACTGCAGCATCGTGGCCGGCGGACGCACACGCATCCTGGTGGATGCCGGGCTCTCCGGACGCGAGACATTCAAGCGCATCAAAGGGGCGGGCGAAGACCCGCACGCGCTTTCCGCCATCCTGATTTCCCACGAACATTCCGACCACATCTGCGGCCTGGCGGCGCTGGCCAAGAAGCTGGGAGTACCGGTGTACCTGACCGGCGCCACCTATCAGACGTGCCGCAAGCTGCTGCGCGACAAGGCGGGAGTGACCTGGAGACCCGACCGGGTAGAAACGTTCACTTCCGGCTCCAGCTTCCATATAGGCGACATCTCGGTGACACCGTTCACCATTCCGCATGATGCCTCCGATCCGGTGGCGTTCACCTTTCGCGCGGAAGGAGTGAAGCTGGCCATCGTGACCGACCTGGGCTACATGCCGGCCAGCGTGCGCCACCACGTACGCGGCTGCGACGTGCTGATGCTGGAATCCAATCACGATTTGGAAATGCTGCGAGGCGGGCCGTATCCCTGGTCGGTCAAGCAGCGGGTGATGAGCCGGGTGGGCCACCTTTCCAATGACGCGCTCGCGGAATTCTTTACCAGCGACTATGATGGAAATGCAGCGTTTCTGATACTGGCGCATCTATCAGAGCAGAACAACCATCCCGAGCTGGCCAGGGGAACCGCAGAACGCGCGCTGGGCGGCCGCCGCACCTTGCTGCACAATCGCGTGCTGCTGGCTTCCCAATCGGCTCCTCTGGAAGCGCTCAGGCTGTAGTACGTCAGGCATGAGATCACAGTGCGCAGACCCTATTGTGGGGAGCATTCTAGCCGGCTGGCGCTATGACATTTCCGGCATCGCTCCGGAGATGCGCCGCGACTATGAAGAGCACTTTGCAGCCTGCGCCCACTGCCGGGGGCGGCAACGGCTGCACCGCACCATTGACATCGCGCTGATGGTGCTGGCCAGCGCTTCGGCGGCAGTTTTTCTGCTGGCCTTCGGCGTGATTCATCATTTTGAACCCCACCACGCGCTCATCCTGGAACTGGCCGCCGCCGCGGGTTTCGGCCTCTCGGCGCTGATCTGGCTGGCGGTGGCTGTAGCTACGCCCGCGCCCCTGGTTGTGGCGGATGTCGCCCGGTTGGGAGCGCGCCAGATCCACGACCGCCTGCCCGAAGAGATTCGCGAGCGCATACCGGAGCAGATCAAGCTGAAGATTTCAGGGCAATAAGAACAAATCCACCACAGGGACACAGAGGCACGGAGAAAAGCTTAGGCAGGTTTCAAAGTTTTACAGTTTCGAGTTTTAAGTTTCAAAGGCAAGTTGATTTTGAAGCTCGAAACTGGAAACTCGAAACTAAGGCTTCTAAGACCTTGAAACCTCTTACTCTGCTTTCATCGCCCCTATCAGCTCGGTAACCTTCTGCACGCGGTGGACGGCGCACCATTGCTCCAGGTCGCGGGCTATGTTTTCGGTGGCGCAAGGGTCCCAGTAGCTGGCGGTACCTATCTCCACCGCCACGGCGCCGGCCAGCAGGAACTCCACCACGTCAGCCGCGGTGCTGATGCCGCCAATGCCAATCACCGGAATGTCCACGGCGTGTGCAGCCTCATAGACCATGCGCACGGCAATGGGCTTGATGGCGGGCCCGGAAAGACCGGCGGTAACGTTGGCAATGCGCGGACGGCGGGTCTCCACGTCAATGGACATAGCGAGGAAAGTGTTGACCAGGGATATGGCGTCGGCGCCGGCGGCCTCGGCAATCTGCGCCATGGTGGCGATGCTGGTCACGTTGGGCGAGAGCTTGACGATAACCGGGCGCCAAGTGGCGCGCTTGGCTGTGGAAACCACGTCGTCGAGCAGGTGAATGTCGCAGCCAAATATCATGCCGCCGGCCGCGGTGTTGGGGCAGGAAACATTCAGCTCGTAAGCGGCGATGCCTTCGCCTTCGTTCAGGAGCTGAATCGTCTCTTCATAATCTTCGCGGGTATGGCCGAAGACGTTGGCAATTACCACGGTGTTGAGCTTGCGCAGCTCAGGCAATTTTTCCTGGAGGAAAGCGCGAGCGCCGATGTTCTGCAAGCCGATGGCATTGAGCATGCCGGCCGCGGTTTCGTAAAGGCGGGGCGTGGGATTGCCGGCCATAGGCTCCTTGGACAACCCCTTGGTGACGAAGCCGCCAATCTTGTCGAGCGCAACCACATCCTCGAACTCGATTCCGTAGCCGAACGTGCCGCTGGCGGCGAGCAGCGGGGTGCGTAGATGCAGGCCGGCAAAGCTGACGTTCATCTCAGGCTTGGGCGGCAGCGCCTGACTGCTGCTCATGGGGCCACCTCAGGCGGGGCTTCGATGCGGCGCTGGGCGAGAGCTTGCGTGAGCACGTGGCCGGCAGCACCGGTGGGAGCATTGACGCCGAGCAGCGAAGCCAGGGTGGGCGCCAAGTCTGTGGGCTCGGCATGCTCGTGATACACGCCGGGGCGGAAGGGCACGCCGAAGAAAGCCAACGGCACGTGCGTGTCATAGCTGTAAGGCGAGCCATGGTCGGTGCCCTCGGTTTCGCCGATGGTGAATGGAGGCGGAACGGCCAGCACATACCAGCCGCCGTAGGGCGAGTAACTGTGCAGGTACTGGCGCCCAAGCTTGGTGGCAGGCACATCGCCGCGCGCCAACTGAGCGCGGGTAAAGAAGCCGAGCATGCCTATTCGCTCCAGGGCCTCGCCGACCGCCTGCTCGGCCGGCTCCTCCTTCAAGTGCACGGCGGTAAATGCTGATTCGGAAACGAAAGCATTGGGGTAAAAAATATCCGAGACAAAATCCCGAGGATGACCGGGGGAAAGCTGTGTGGTCAGCATCTGGTTAACCCGCTTGCGCAGCTGCTCGTGGTCCCGGCCAGCGGCGGGAATGTGCAGCGCTTTCGCGACGCTCGGCAATGGCGCCGACCCATGATCGGCGGAAAACGCCATCCAGACGTTGGCTAAGCCAAACTGCTTGCCCAGGAAATCGAAGAAGCCCGCCAGTTGCCGGTCCAGAGCCAGCGCCATGGCGCGGATTTTGGGCGAATCGGGCCCGACCTCGTGGCCAAGGATGTCGTTGGCCGAGAGGCTGAGGGTGAGCAGATCAGTGGCCGAGCCGGAGCCAAGCTTTTCATTGATGATCAAAGCGCGGGCAAATTCCAGCTCGTAGTCGTTGGCCAGCGGTGTGGAGCCGACCACGTCGTAGAAGGTGGCGCCGGATTTGCGCGCCGTGTCAAACATCGCATTGCCGTTGCTGTCCTTGATTTCTTTATTCCAGTATTTGTCCACTGTCTTGCTCTGGTTGAACTGCTGCACCCAGGCGGGCAACTGGTCGCGGTAGTAGCTGGAAGTAATCCACGCGCCGTTGTCCTTCTCAATCCAGTAAGCGCCGTCCGCGGCCCAGCCCGCGGGCAGGACGGAGGCGCGATCTTTCAGCGCAATGCCAAAGACGCGCGCCTTGCCTTGCGTGGCCAGCTTCAGTTCATCGCCCAGCGTGCTGGCCAGAAGGTTGTGCGGCGAGGCGCCCGCGCCGCTGGCCCCTACCAGGTGGGTGGAGTCGTCCTCCACAGAAGTGACCTCCCGCTTTTTTTGCTGATCCCACCATTCATTGCTCAGAATGCCGTGACCGTTGCTGTAGGCGCCGGTCAGCAGAGTGGCGTGGCCGGGAGCGGTGCGGGTGTTGGCGTAATCGTAATAGCAGTCGGAGAAGTAAGCGCCGTGGTCCATGAGCAGGCGAAAGCCGCTGGGGCCGAAGTCGTCGTAATAGCGCTGCAGGTAATCGCCGCGAAACTGGTCAATGATGATGATGACCACCAGCTTGGGGCGAGCATTATAGGCCGACGCCAGGGCCACAACGGGGAAGAGACTGAAAATGAGGATGAGGACAGCACAGACACGACCGATGCGGGAGTTCATCGCACGGTAGTGTAGCAGCCCAGTGCAGCCACGCGCCAAGTGTGAAAAAGGAAAACGCTATCGGCGCGGTGAGGCGTGAGCTCTGGCAAGCTGCGCTGGCCTGCACCCTCGGCTCCGGTCCCATACATTTGTTGGTCAGATGACACCGTACAAGGCTTTCCGGTACATTAACTGTTTCCCATGCTGGACTTGAATTTTGTTCGCGAACACCTGCCGCAGGTGGAAGAAAAAGTAGCACAGCGGGGCATGAATGCCGCCGAGGTGCTGGGACAATTCCGCGAACTGGACGGAGTGCGCCGCCAGCACATCACCGAACTGGAGGGCCTGCAGGCGCTGCGCAACAAAGCTTCCGACGATATCGCGCGTCTGAAGAAGGCCAGGCAGGACGCCAGCGCCCAAATTGCCGAAACCAAGGACCTGCGGGAAAAAATCCAGGCGCTGGAGGGAAAAGTTCAGGAAGAGGACGCGCGCCTGCGGGAATTGCTGGCAGGAATTCCCAACATGCCCAATGCCAGCGTGCCAGTGGGCAAGACTTCCGAAGACAACGTCGAGACGCGGCGCTGGGGCAAGCCTCCCGAGTTTTCGTTTGCTCCCAAGCCGCACTGGGAGTTGGGCGAGCAATTAGGCATTCTCGACCTGGAGCGTGCGGCCAAGCTGAGCGGAGCACGCTTCGCCGTATATTGGGATCTAGGCGCGCGCATGGAGCGGGCGCTGGCTAATTTCATGCTCGACCTGCATACGCGCGAGCACGGTTACACCGAGGTGCTGCCGCCCTTCCTGGTTAACTCTGAATCCATGTACGGCACCGGGCAGTTGCCCAAGTTCGCCCAGGACTCGTTCAGGGTGCCACACGGCGACAAGGACCTGTGGCTGATTCCGACCGCCGAGGTGCCGGTCACGAAT
>DASYWT010000309.1:0-10228 GCA_035935775.1 Terriglobales bacterium | reverse complement strand
GGAGTGGCTTTCGGGTTGGCGGTGGTGTTCGCCGCGGCTCACCTGTTCGCGGATTTTCTCATCGGCATCAGCGCGACCGATCCGCTGACATTTGCCGCCGTCAGCCTCTTGCTGACGTTGGTGGCGCTCGCGGCCTGTTATATCCCCGCCCACAGGGCTATGCGGGTGGATCCCATGGTGGCCCTGCGGTATGAGTAGGGAAGCGGTCTGATCCGGCCCGGATCGCATGGGGAATCGAAGTGGACGCGTATGGCGGCGGTTGGCTCGATGGCGTAGGCTGTCCGCGCACGCCATCGAGCCTCCAGGAGTTCAGCAGCCTTGCTGATCAATCTCCCATGGTCAGAACCACGCGGAATTGCGCCTTGCCGCTCATCATGCGCGCAAACGCCTCGCCGGCCTTTTCGAGCGGATAGGTTTCAATCATGGGACGAACGCCGGTCAATTCGGCGAAGCGGAGAGTATCCTCCGAATCTGCCGGCGTTCCCGCCGCCCAGCCCTGAATGGTTCGGCTTCCGCTGATGAGCTGAATCGGCGTGACCTCGATGGGATCGAAGCTGGCGCCGACCACCATGAGCTCGCCGTTGGGTCCCAGGCCGTCAATCAGTTCGGACATTGCTTTTGAGTTCGGCGCCGTCGCCAGAATCACCCGCGCCCCACCCAATTTCTGCAACTCTTCGGCTGCCTTGGTCGATTTGCTGTCAATGTAGACGCTGGCTCCCAATTTCTTTGCCAGCACCGCGTTTTCGGAGCCGCGCCCGATGGCTGCCACTTTGTACCCAAATTTGTTAGCGAATTGAACTCCAAGGTGACCGAGACCGCCGATACCCTGCACGGCTACAAGATCACCAGGCAGTGCTCCGCTGTGCCGCAGCGCATTGTAGGTGGTAATGCCGGCGCAGAGCAGCGGCGCCGCTTCGACGTCGCTGAGTGTATCCGAGATGGCGGCAAGGGCCTCGATGGGCGCGACCATGTATTGCTGGTACCCGCCGTCATAGCTGATGCCGGGAATTTTCAGGTTCCGGCAATTGCGGAAATCTCCCCGCCGGCACTCGCGGCAGGTGTTGTCCTGCCCGCCGTGCCAGCCGACCCCGACTCGCTGGCCCTTTTTCCACGCCGAAACACCGGCGCCCACTTCATCAATGATGCCCGCCACTTCATGTCCGGGTGCGCGGGGATACTGAATGCCGGGCCAGGCGCCTTCTTTGGTGAGCACGTCGCTGTGGCAGACCCCACAGGCGTGCACCTTGATCCGGACTTGTCCCGCACCGGGCTGAGGAATCTCACGCTCTACGATCTCAAAATCTGCTCCGGGTTTGGAGATCTGCGCCACTTTCATGGGCGCCGCTTCTGGTCTCGCCGCTACTCTGAGGGTTGCCATAAGTCCTCCTCTGAATTCTCGACAGATGTTATTCGGTTATTTACTTCGCGAGCTTCGACGTTCGATTCGAATGTGTTCCGAGGAATACATCACTTCTGATGCGATTACCCTGGGAATAGTTCGTGAGAATGTTTTCGCTGCTATAGCATTTCTCGGGCAATTATGCCGCAGTTCCATGACGGGGGCTGCTAACTGTTGAGAAAGTCCTTTTCACGCTGGTTGCACGCTCGCAGATGGAAGTTCTAGCGGCCGCTGACGACTTTTTGTTCGCTGGGGGATTTGCTGAAGAGAATTTCTGTGACCAGAAGCAGGGCCCCGACTACGATGGCGCTGTCGGCGAGGTTGAAGGCGGGCCAGTGGTAGTTACCGATGTAGAAGTCAAGGAAGTCCACCACCTGGCCGCTGACCAGGCGGTCCCACAAATTGCCCAGCGCGCCGCCGAGAATCAAAGCCAGGCCCACGCCGGTGGTTGTCATAGCGTGGCTGTTCTTCCACAGCAGGGCGGAAACCACCACCAGTGCGACTAACGAGAACAACACCAGCACGGCGATTTTCCACTCCGAAGGTGATTCGGCAAACAGCCCGAACGCGGCCCCGCGGTTCTCCACGTGTGTGAGGTGGAAAAAGCCGGGGACCACAGCGACGCTCTCGTGAAGAGCGATGTTTTTATCCACTACCCACTTGGCCAGCCGGTCAAACACGACCACCAGGGCGGCGATCAGGAAGTGGTACTTGCGCATGGCGTGCTCAGATGACATGAACTTCGGCTCTATCCTATTTTAGCTTTCCCACTCCTTCAGTACAGCGCTGCAGCGCTCGCAGACTCCAGGATAAGCGGAATCCTCGCCTACGTGGGTGGAGTAATTCCAGCAGCGCTCGCATTTGCGGCCCGGCGCTTTGCTGACTTCGACGCGTACCCCCGTTGCTCCGTCACCCGCAGCACTCTTCAACGTTACCGCCGAAACGATGAACAGGAACCGTAACTCCTGGGCATAGCGGGCCAGCACTGCATGGGCAGGTTCGGGTGCAACCAGGGTAACCTGAGCCTCCAGGCTGCCTCCGATCAGCTTCTGGCTGCGGGCCTCCTCCAGCGCCTTGAGCACTTCTTCGCGCACCCCGCGCAGCAGGCTCCAATCGGAACGAAGCTGCTGCTCATTCGATTCACCATTGCGGGAGGGAGTCGCAAGTCCAAAGATCTCCTGATGGCTGGGGAACTGCGCCAGGTGCACACTCTCCAGCCGGCCGGCCACTTTGGGCATGTGCTGCCATACCTCCTCCGCGGTGAAGCTGAGGATAGGCGCCAGCAGCCGCACCAGGGCCTCGCCAATGCGCCAGACGGCGGTTTGGGCGGAGCGCCGGCCGCGCGATTTGGGAGCGTAGGTATAGAGCCGGTCCTTGAGCACATCGAAGTAGAAAGCGCTCAGGTCCACCACGCAGAACTGGTTTACCCGCTGGTAAATCTTGTGGAACTCGAAGCGCTCATACCAGCCGCGCACCTGCTGGTTGAGCTCGGCGGTCTGCAGCAGCATGTAGCGGTCAAGCGATTCCATCTGCTCAAAGGGCAGGGTATGTTGCGCCGGATCGAAGCCATTCAGATTGCTCAGGATGTAGCGGAAGGTGTTCCGCAGTTTGCGGTAGTTCTCCGCTACCCGCTGCATAAGCTGTTCGGAGTCAACCACGTCTTCGCGGAAGTCCACCGAAGCCACCCACAGGCGCACAATTTCACCGCCCAGGCGGTCGGCGATCTCCACCGGATCCACATCATTGCCCAGGGATTTGTGCATGGCGCGGCCTTGTTCATCCAGGGTCCAGCCATTGGTGGCGACAGTGCGGTAGGGCGCGGAGTTGCGCGCGCCGATGGAGCACAGCAGGGAAGAGTGGAACCAGCCGCGATGCTGGTCGCCGCCCTCCAGGTAAAGGTCGGCGGGCCAGGGATAGCCGGGCTCCTGCTGCTGCACTGTGAGATAGCTGGAACCGGACTCAAACCACACGTCAATGATGTCCATCTCGCGTGTGAAGCTGGAGCCGCCGCATCCCGCGCAGCGTGTTCCCGGAGGCACTAAGGCATCGGCCTCTGGCGTGTACCAGGCGTCTACGCCCTTTTGCGCCACCATCTGCGCCACTGCGCGGTTGACCTGTGGCGAGTTCAGCGCCTGCCCGCAAGCAGAACACAAGAACACGGCGATGGGCACACCCCAGACGCGCTGGCGAGAGATGCACCAGTCAGGGCGGGTGGCGATCATGTTGGAGATGCGCTCTTGGCCCCAGGCCGGGTCCCAACGCACCTTCTTGATCTCGTCTAGGGCGCGCGTGCGCAACGTGCCGCCCTCCATCGGCGTTTCCATGGAAATGAACCATTGCTCCGTCGCCCGAAAAATGACTGGATTGTGGCAGCGCCAGCAGTGGGGATAGGAGTGTCCCAACTTTTCAGTATGGAGGAGGGCGCCGCGGGCCTTCAAGAGCTCAACAATGGGCTGGTTGGCCTCGAAAACGGTCTTACCTTCGTACTCAGGCAGACCGTTGTGCAGGCGGCCTTCGGCATCCACATTGCAAGTCTGGTCGAGCTTGTACTTCAGGCCGGTGTAAAAGTCCTCAGCGCCATGGGAAGGCGCGGTATGTACCACGCCGGTTCCCTGGTCCATGGTGACGTAGTCGGCCAGTACGCCCAGGATCTTGCGCTGCTCCCAGGGCAGGAAGGGGTGGTAGAAGTAGAGGTGCTCCAGCTTCTCGCCGGGAAATTTGGCGACAATCTTCCAGTCCCGGAAGCCACACTTTTCGGCCGTCACCTGGGCCAGTTTTTGGGCCACAATGTAAAGCTCCCCGGCGGTCTCGATGGCTACATATTCCTCGTGGGGATGGAAGGCGACCGCCATGGAGGCCGGCAAGGTCCACGGAGTCGTGGTCCAGATGATCGTGTAAACCGGTTTGCCCTCGAAAATGCGCTTGGCGGCCAGTTCCGGATCCAAATCGCGCGGGTCCGACTGCATGCGGTATTTCACCCACACGCCGGGGGAAATGTGGTCTTTATACTCAACCTCGGCTTCGGCGAGAGCGGTCTTATCGAAGATGCACCAGTAAACCGGGCGTAAGCCTTTGTATACAAAGCCATTCTCGAAGAACTTGTAAAAAGTAGCCAGAACCACCGACTCGTATTCCGGAGTCATGGTGGAATAGGGCTGCTCCCAGCGCCCAAAAATTCCCAGGCGTTTGAACTGTGAGCGCTGCAAGTCCAGATATTTCTCCGCGTATTTGCGGCACTCGCGGCGCACGGCCAGCGGGGGCATGGCGAGCTTCTTGCCACCCAACTCGGCATCTACTTTGATTTCAATAGGCAAGCCGTGGCAATCCCAGCCCGGGATATAGGGAGCGTCAAATCCCGCCATGTTCTTGGATTTGACAATGAAATCCTTGAGCGACTTATTGAGCGCCGTGCCCAAATGGATGGGACCGTTAGCGTAGGGCGGCCCATCGTGCAGAATGTAAAGGGGAGCGCCCGAGCGGGCCTGCCGCAGGCGCTGGTAAATGCCCATTTCCTGCCAGCGGGTGAGCATCTTGGGTTCGTTCTGCGGCAGGTTCGCCTTCATGGCGAAATTGGTTTTGGGCAGATTAAGGGTAGATTTCAGCTCCAAGGCCACTCTTGCTTGACTCTCCGTGTTAAAGTTCTTTTATTATAGGGAGCAGGGAAACGGCAGTCCAACGCCTCCCGGTACCTTCCCAAAGTGGAATCTACAGGCTATCCGTGGTTACCGTGTAGGTTTTTCTTTTTGAGTGACGTTTTGGGCATACCAGCATCTAATTGTGGGTATCCAAAGTACATCCGGATGGCGCATACGTGCTAAGCTGCCAGCAAATGGTGGTGGGCAAGGCAGAAAGTCCGTAGAATCGAAAAAGCAACTTGGCACTCAATGTGCTCATCTCGTTTAATGGCAGGAAGTGAGCCTGCCTACTCACGAGGTACCCAGCCGGGACGAACATATGGCGAATGACGTAATGGTCCCCCCAACGGAGAGGCAAGCAGAGCCGGAACTCGACCTGCTTCTGAGATCGGAAACGCTCGACCGTCCGTGGTGGAAAACACTGCGCGAGAGCATCCACGAGTGGCGGCATCCGCCCCAGCTTCCGCCCCTGCAGTTGACCTCCAAACCAGTTCCCGTAAAGGAAATCTGGGGTGAGTACAACTACAAGAAGAGAAGCGCGGTGGGCTCGATTGTGCTGCACAGCCTGGCCATCGGCGGCATCGTGGCCGTGTCGCTGATTGGCGCCCGCGTGGTCAAGCAGGCGGAAAAGCATGAGACCGTGACCCTGGTGGCGCCAGATCTTTCGCCCTACACGCCGATGTCGAGCAAGAAGAATGACACCATCGGCGGCGGCGGTGGCGGCGGCGACCGCGACAAAATGCCGGCTCCTAAGGGCAAGCTCCCTAAGCTGTCCATGGAGCAGATTACCCCGCCCGCGATGGTGGTGCGCAATGACCACCCTAAGCTGACGGCTGAGCCCACGGTTGTTGTTCCGCCGCAGGTGCATTTGGCGGCCGTGAATATGCCGAATTTCGGCGATCCCAAAGCTGCGATTCCTGCTGGTCCACCCTCGAACGGAACCGGTTCCGGAGGCGGCATCGGCTCGGGTTCAGGCGGCGGCGTGGGTTCGGGCACAGGGCCGGGCGTTGGCCCGGGCCGCGGCGGCGGCATCGGTGGCGGTGTGTTCCGCGTCGGCGGTGGCGTTTCCGCTCCCCGCGCGGTTTATACGCCTGATCCTGAGTACTCCGAGGAAGCCCGCAAGGCCAAGTACCAGGGCACCTGAGTGCTGTGGCTGATTGTGGGTCCGGATGGCCGGCCGCACGACATAAAAGTGGCGCGCTCGCTGGGCATGGGACTCGACCAGAAAGCCATCGAGGCGGTGCGCAACTGGAAATTTGAGCCCGCCATGAAGGATGGCCAGCCGGTAGCCGTGCAGATCAACGTGGAAGTGAATTTCCGGCTCTACTGAAGCAGTTTTAGGCTTGAAACAAAAGGGAGGCGAACCTGCCTCCCTTTTTTATTTGCCGCATTGGGCGTTTGGTTGCGATCGAGGTTCGCCAACCGGACCACCCGCCGGGTTCGAACCCCAAAAAGTGTTGTTGCCTTCACCTCAACTGAAGAAGGCTCCGTTTCGCTCAAGTCCCAGCACCGAAATCAGGTTGCGCGTAGGATCGGGCGGCTCCGACTGGAACCGGAAGCCCGCCTCTTCAGCGGACCACTTGATTGTGGCTCCGGTGGAGAGGAACGACCCCTTGAACCTCTGCCCAACATTCTGAATCTCTGCCGCCGCAACCGTCCCATTCCACTCTACGTCGAAGGAAACGGTAGCGCGCTGTGGTGGCACAGGCGGGACGAGCGGGGAACCCAGGTCACCCGACAGTCCCAGCCCAAAGGTCAAAGAATTGGCGATGTCGTGGTCGTCGAAAACCTGCAGGTCCCGCACCTCCAGGCTGGCCTTGGCGTTGTCAAAGTCAACTTCGACGGCCTCATGCGGCACCCGCACCATCCAGAATACATCGTTGGAATCAATGTGCACGTTGAAGTCGTGAGTCTGGTCCGTAACTTTAGCCGATCCGACTGGACCGGTGAACACGTCGAGTCAAACAAAGGCGAAAGTGCCTTTGTGAAGCCGGCCGTCAATGCCGATAAATTTGCCCTGGCTGAAACCCATGTCCGCCTGGTAGGCCAGCGGCGTGGTTTCACCGGTGTCGGTGTTAGTTCCGGTGCCGGCGCCGCGAATGTGCGTCAGACCCACCGCCCCATGGAAATCTGTTATCTGCGACGGGTCGTTTATGTCGGCCAGAGGGATGAGAGGATTGAGGGGATTGTGGTGGATGAAGATCGCGAACGGCTTGAATGGGGCCACCCCTCCGGGGATGGGATTGAGCAGGGCACATCCTGCGTGTGATTCGTCACCATCTTCGTGGTCAGCGTAAGCCCGCCTCGGGCACAGGATACTGGCCCCTAAGGCCGTACCCGCGCTGGCCATGGTTCCGAGAAATGCGCGCCGTGAGGCAGGATGGGTGAGTGTTCTCTTCATATTGCCTCCCGCTTAGATTTGTTTTCCGATCCTGAGAGACTGACGATTCGCGCCGAGGCCTTGAGGAGATGATGCTTCGAGTCTTCTTATGCCGCGGGGATCGTCCGTTCTGTTGGGTTCGCTCGTCCCGGGAAGGGGCCATACGCCTCCGGGTTGGATGGAACTTCGCTGCCCGAGCACTGCTCTTCAGAGAGGCGATGCAGGGCGTATCCTGCCACCCAGGCTTCCGCAAGTCAAGCAGGAGCCTTCGCACGAGGTTCCGGGAGCGAAGGCTGCACGCCACAATCAGCTTGCAGTTATTCCCAGCGCAGGGCGGCGGAGGGGTCTACCCGAGCGGCGCGGCGGGCGGGTCCGTAGGCGGCAAGCAGGGCCACCAGCAACAGAAGAAGCACGGAGCTCGCGAAAGTCACCGGGTCGTGCGGCCGGATGCCGTAGAGAAAAGCGCCGAGGACTCCGGCTGCGGCCAGGGCGGCGGCGAATCCGATGCCCAGGCCGAACAGCGCCGGCATCATGCCTTGGCGCACCATCAGGCGCAGAACATTTCCGGTTTCAGCGCCCAGCGCCATGCGAATGCCGATTTCGCGGGTGCGCTGGTTCACCGCGTACGAGACCACGCCATAAATTCCGATTGCCGCCAGGGTGAGCGCCAACAACCCGAGAGAGCCGAGCAATATCGCAGCCAGACGTGCGGGCAGCAGGGCCACATTCACGAAATCGCCCATAGGTCGCATTTCGGTGATGGCCAGATTGGGATCCAGTTCCGCCACCATGTTTCGAACTGCGTTGGCATAGGCGAGCGGCGGCCCCGCCGTGCGCAGCAGCAGGTTCATGTGCGGTAAGTAATCCTGAGTTGCGGGCCGGTAAACGAACCCGGTGGAGCCCTCGCCCAGGGTTTCATACTTGCCGTCGGCGGCCATTCCCACTACGCGGTAATCCTGCCCTTGCGGGCCGTCCAGGTGTGCGACCTTGCCGATGGGGTCCTGTCCCGGCCACAACTCGCGCGCCAGAAATTGATTGATGATGACCACCGGGGTTGAGCTTTCCCGGTCGGAGGAATCAAAGTCACGTCCGGCGAGCAGCGGAATGCCCAGGGTTCGGAAATAGCCGGGCGCGATCGGTGTCACGATGCTCACCACCGGCTTCGATCTGCTGGCGCTCTGGGCTTCGGTATCGCTTTCGTCAGTGTTGCTGAGTGGGATGTAACCGGCGAGGCTGGCCACTTCCACGCCCGGAATCCGTACGGCCTCGCGCAGCAGGGCAGGGTAGAATTCGCGTCCCTGCTTTTCGCTATAGCCCTGTTGACCGAGATCAAGAGTGACCGCAAGCACGCGGCTGGCGTCAAAACCCGGTCCCGTGGCCTGCACACGCCACAAAGAACGCACCATCAGCAAAGCGGCCACGAGAGCGAGCAGCGAGAGCGTGGCTTGGGCGGCGATCAACACATGCTTAAGTAGATAGCGGCGCGGCTCACCCAGTGATGTGGCCGATTTCAGCGCGGGTGCGGGATCGGCGCGGGCCGCCTGAAAAGCCGGAATCAAGCCACACAGAATGACGGTCGCCAGTGAAACCAGAAGGGCAAAACCCAGCGTGCGCGAGTCCACGCTCAGGTCAAAAGCCAGCGGCAGGGCGATCATGGGACGCAGCAGAAGCAGGAGATGATCCAGCCATAACGCCAGCATCAACCCGGCGCCGCCGCCCAGGAGGGAAAGCAGAAGGCTGTGGGTGAGCAGTTGCTGGAACAGGCGGGCGCGGCTGCCTCCGATGGTCAGACGAATGGCGAGTTCGCGCTGCCGCTCCACGCCCTGCGCCAGCAGCAGGTTGGCGATGTTGGCGCAAGCCAGCAACAGCACCAGGCTGACCACGGCCAGCAGCATGAGCGAAAACGTGGTGACCGCGGAGCGGAAACCCGGGCTGAGCAGCCCCGGAGGGGCAACGCCATAGCGCCGGTCGCGATAGTTGGGATCATCGCTGATCGGCCGCGAGCCCCAGTTTTCCACCCAGGTGCCGGCGGCCGCCGGGCTGACGCCTGGCCTGAGCCGCGCTACATTCCAGAAGCTCCGGTTGCGCTTGCTGTTCATCCATTCTGCGGTGTCGGACCCCGGATTGAGCAGGCGATGGTTGGTGATGGGGACCCAGAGGTCCACCGCGAGGATGCGTTCGGTGCCAATAAAGCCCTTAGGCGCCACGCCTATCACGGTGAAGGGATGTCCGCTTAGGGGAATGGTTTTGCCGAGGATGTTGGCATCTCCGCCCAACACTGATTTCCAGAAGTTGTAACCCACGACCACCACGGGATCGCTATCCACCACCCGCCCTTCGTTTCCAGAAAAGGTACGGCCCAGGAAAGGCTTCACCCCGATAACCTCGAAGTAATCAGCGGACACCTCATAATCGGCTACCGATAGGCTGTGGGCGCCGCGGCCGCAGAGAACGCCGGCGGCCCAGAAGGCGGTGATGCCGGAAAACACGGGGTTGTGGTCGCGGATGTCCAGGTACTGAGGGTAGGAGATATTGGCGTCGTACTGGTCGGGGCTGCCGGTCCGGTTGCCATGGGCGATGGTGAGCAGCTCTTCCGAATGTGAAACAGGCAGCGGCCGCAGAATCGCATAGTTCAAAATGCTGAACACGGCGGTGTTGACGCCAATTCCCAACGCCAGCGAGAGCACGGCCACGGCGGTGAAGCCGGGATTGCGCCGCAGCAGGCGGAGGGCGTAGCGCAGGTCCTGGCCAAGGCTGCGCAGCCAGCGGAACCCAGCCTCGTCGCGAAAGGCTTCTTTGGCTTGCTCGATGCCG
>DASYWT010000308.1:0-7921 GCA_035935775.1 Terriglobales bacterium | reverse complement strand
ATAACCAGCGCCAGCGATTTGAAAATCAGCACCAGCACCAGCATCTTCATCACCAGGTGGTTGTTCAGGATGTCGCCAATGGTGTCGTAGCCCACTCCCAGCACCCGCGGCACAAAGTAGCCGATCACGCCCAACCCGACGGCGCCGATCGCCGGCCACCACATGTCGTCTACTGGCAGCTTCTCAAACAGGTCCTCGACAAGGTACAAGGCCTTGCTGAAGCCCACCGCCGCCACGCCGCACAGCAATCCCAGCACCACGTAGAAGGGCAAGCCCTGGGGGACGGCAAAATCAATCTGGCCCACGGCGAACATCGGGCCTCGGCCCAGCATCATCCAGTGCACCGCCGTGGCCAGCGTGCTGGCAATCACCAGAGGAATGAAGGAGCGCGCCTTGAACTCGAACAGCAGCAGCTCAATGGAAAGAATCACGCCGGCGATGGGCGTGTTGAAGGTAGCGGACATGCCGGCGGCCGCCCCGCAGGCCAGCAGCACTTTGCGCTCTGCCGCCGTGCTGTAGAAGAGCTGGCCTACCAGCGAACCCACTGCTCCGCCTGTCTGGATGATCGGACCTTCGGCTCCAAACGGCCCGCCGGTGCCGATAGCGATAGCCGCCGAGAGCGGCTTCAGCAACGCCACCCGGGGCTCGATTTTGCTGTGCCCCACCAGCACCGCTTCCATCGCTTCGGGGATGCCGTGGCCCTTGATCTTGGGCGAGCCGTACTTGGCCATGATGCCGACGATCACTCCGCCAATCACGGGAATCACAATTTCCCATGGCCCCAGCAGGTTTAAGCGCGCGCTGGTGAACTGGAAGGAAATGCGATGGAAGAAGAAGAGATTGGTGAAGAAGCCAATCAGGTGGTAAAGGATCCAGGCGATGATGCCTGCGGCTACGCCAATGACAGCGGCCAGCAAGGAAAGGACAAGAATGTGGAACTGTCCCGGCTGTCTGCCCAGATCCTGCATGCGAGGCAGGCCGGGAGCGGCCGAACCCGTTGGCTGATCTGCTTGCACGGCTGCTCCTCACGCCCACCAGAGCGAAAGGCGAACTTCCTGCCCGCGAGTCAAAACTACTGCCCCAGATTGCCTTCTTTGTCCTGCACCCCGAAGCGGGCCAGGGCCAGTCCCCACAGCCGTCCGGGTTCGGGCATTTCCTGCATCTGCTCCCAGTCTTTGGCCTTGAGCAGATCGAAGGCGGTCAGAATTCCCTCCAGTTCGCCGGTTTCGCGGTCCAGCACCGGGCAGCGTCCGATGCCCTCCTGCACAAAGCGCAAAGCTATGTCGTGCACCACGTCGTCGGTGTAGACCAGGGGAAAATCCTTGTGCAACATGGATTCGGCCGTGGCGTTGGGGCTGGCGGCAATCAGGTCACTGCGCCGCAGCATGCCCAGGAAGCGGTCATGCTCGTCCA
This sequence comes from Terriglobales bacterium, assembly GCA_035935775.1. Taxonomy (GTDB): domain Bacteria; phylum Acidobacteriota; class Terriglobia; order Terriglobales; family Acidobacteriaceae; genus JAICWP01. The sequence continues at coordinate 6,508 of DASYWT010000308.1, read as the reverse complement.
CCACCGGCACCGAGCCGTGGGCCATCACGTCGGTCAGGAATTCGCTCACCTTGGCGACCGCCCGCACCGTATCTACATCCGGCGTCATCACGTCGCGCACTCGCAGCATCTTCATGGGATCGACGGTGTAGGCCTCCGGCACCAGGGTGCCCCGGCGCACCAGACGCTCGGTATTGATGGTAGTGCGCATGAAGTAGTGCACCGCCAGGTCGGAGATGATGGCGACCAGAAACACGGGCAAGAACGCGTTGTACGCTCCGGTCACTTCCAGCATGAAGAGAATGGCGCTGGGCGTGGCCCGGTAAACACTGCCAAACAGTGCCGCCGTGGCCACCATGCCGTAGAGGCCGACGGTGGAGGCATTGGGCACCACCAGGTGCACCATCTTGCCGAAAGCCGCTCCCAGGCTGCCGCCAATCATCAGCGCGGGAGCAAAGGTTCCGCCGGAGGCTCCCGAGCCCAGGGCTATGGCAAATGCGCCCAGCTTGGCCACTCCTATGCCCACAAACTGACCTACGCTGTGGGGCTTGCTCAGCAGGTCGGCAATGACGGCGTAGCCGGTGCCCAGCACCTGCGGGTAAAAGTAAGCGATCACGCCCACTCCCAGTCCGCCCAGCGCGGGAATCAGGGGAAACCAGATTTTCAGTTCCTCGAAGAAATCTTCGCAGAGGTACAGCGCCTTGGTCATCACCCAGGCCAGGCCGGCGCAGGCAACGCCTAACAGCACGAAGAAGGGCAACTCACCCGCATGGAAATGGTAATTGGTTTCCAAGGGGAAAACCGGGTTTCCGCCGCGGAACCCCATCGCTACCAGTGTTCCCGAGGCCGAAGCCAGTGCGATGGGAATGAAGGAGCGGGCGCGAAACTCGAAGACCAGCAGTTCTACCGCCATCATGGCGCCGGCAAAGGGAGTTTTGAAGACACCTGCCAGTCCGGCCGCCGCCCCGCAAGCCAGCAGGGTTCGGCGCTCCGAGGGCGAAGAGGGAATGAATTGGCTGAGAATGGAGCCCAGCGCCGCGCCGGTCTGGATGATGGGACCCTCAGCGCCGAACGGGCCGCCGGTTCCCACCGTGATGGCCGCGCTCAGCGGCTTGAAGAAGCCCACTCGCGGCTTGACGATGCTGCGGTTGGTCAGCACCACCGCCATAGCTTCCGGTATGCCGTCACCCTTGATTTCCGGCGAAAAGTAATTGATCAGCAGTCCGACCAGCAGCCCGCCCGCGGCCGGCAGCAACAAAAACCACCAGTGATGCGGCGCCTGGTTGGGCGGTAAGTATGCCGAACTAAAGCGATGCCAATACAGTAAGTCGGTAATGAAGTTGATGGTACGCAGCAACCCTTCGGCTACCAGGCCGCCCGCGATTCCAACCACGATGCCCAGCAAGGACAGCACCAACAGCCGGTCGCGCGACCCTATGGATCGTTTCTCTGAATCGTTGTTCTCAGCCTTTGCCCGTTTGCTTACACTTCTTCGCATTCTGACCCAATCATGTTCCCGTATTCTTTGGCCCGAAAAACCCCGCCCCGAGTAGCCTGGTGGGATCAGGGGCGGTTACTGCTGCCCGTCAGGGAACTTCCTGGCCGCGCTAATTCCTTCTCCTGCGCTTGTCTCCGTTCATCACCTGCTTGAGCGCGCGCAGCAGGCTGGGACCGGCGTCGCGCAGCTCTTCCCGATGGTGAAGCGAAAGGTCGCGCAGCACCCGTTCTCCCTTAGGCGTCAGCGAAAGCAGCACTTCGCGCCGGTCAATGCCACCGCGATGCCGCTTCACAAAATTGTGGGCCGCCAGCCGGTTCACCAGTTCCACCGTGCTGTGATGCTGGATCTGCAGCCGCTCGGCTAATTCTCCTATCCGCGGCCGCGTCTCCCTGGGGAGGCCCTTGAGCGCCAGCATAAGCTGATGCTGCCGCGGCTCCAGTCCGGCATTACGCGCCACCTGTTCGCTGAAGCGGAGGAACCGGCGAATCTGATAGCGTAATTCGGCCAGCGATTCGTAGTCCTGTGTTTTGATGTCCATGGCTAATCCAGCGCTGCCCTGATTATATCGGATGCGGTATCGTATCACGACATAAAAACATTTCAGGTCCTTCTAGTGCCTGCACTAACGTCATGGGTATGTCGTAACGCGACCTTTGACCTGAACCCGCCCAGCCCCTCCCGATGACCGGTTTTCCTGCCCCAGGATTCGCTTCCGGGAAGCGCTGGCCACCATTTAGAATCCATTGTTCTTTACACAGAGGAGGAGCCCGGCCTTGATCCCGCGTTATACCCGCGCCGAAATGGGGCGCATCTGGAGTGAGGAGAACCGTTTTCGCACCTGGCTGGCGGTGGAGGTCGCGGCCACCGAAACCCTGGCCGACGCCGGCCTGGTGCCCAAGGACGCCGCCCGCGCTATCCGTGAAAAAGCGGACTTCAGCCTGGAGCGCATCCACGCCATCGAGGCCGAGGTCCGCCACGACGTCATCGCCTTTACCACTGCGGTGGCCGAAATCGTCGGCCCGGAGGCCCGCTGGTTCCACTACGGCCTCACCTCCAACGACGTGGTGGATACTGCCCAAGCCCTGCTCACCGGCCAGGCTTCGCGCATCATCCTGCAGGACTTGCGCAATCTGATCGAGGTGCTGAAACGCCGCGCCTTTGAGTTCAAGGACACGCCCATGGTCGGCCGCACTCACGGGGTGCACGCCGAGCCCATCACTTTCGGCTTGAAGCTCGCCAACTGGTACGACGAAGTGCAGCGTGACCTGGTGCGCTTCCAGCGCGCCGCCGAAGAAATGCGTGTGGGCAAGTTTTCCGGCGCGGTGGGCAACTTCGCCCATCTGAACCCCGAACTGGAAGAGAAAATCTGCGCCCGCCTGGGGCTTAAGGCGGCACCCATCACTTCCCAGGTTATCCAGCGCGACCTGCACGCCAATTACATGGCTGTGCTGGCGGTGGTCGCTTGCACCCTGGATAAGATCGCCACCGAAATCCGTCACCTGCAGCGCACCGAGGTGCGCGAGGCCGAAGAGTACTTCAGCGAGAAGCAGAAGGGCTCCTCCGCCATGCCCCACAAGCGGAACCCGGTGACCTGCGAGCAGATCTCCGGACTGGCGCGTGTGGTCCGCGCCAATGCCCAGGCCGCATTTGAAAATGTGGCCCTGTGGCACGAGCGCGACATCTCCCACTCTTCAGTGGAGCGCATCATCCTCCCCGACTCCACCACCCTGCTCGACTACATGCTAGCCAAAACCACCAACCTGGTGGACACCATGTTTGTCTACCCGGAGCGCATGCTGCACAACCTGGAAAGCTCTGGCGGGCTGGTGTTCAGCGGCCAGCTTCTGCTCGACCTGGTGGAGCATGGCGTTTCCCGGGAAGACGCTTATCGCGTGGTGCAGCGCCACGCCATGCGCGCCTGGCAGGAAGGCAAAAACTTCCGCGAGCTGGTGCTGAAGGACAAAGAGATCACCAAGCGGGTGCCGCGCTCCCAGATCGAGCGGGCATTCGATTTGAAACGCCAATTGCGCAACGTGGACAAAATCTTTGCTCGCGTCTTTCCAGAATCCGCGCCCCCACGCTCCACCAAGCCGCGGCATAAGCCAAAGAAGGCATAGCCAGGGAAAAATTGACGATTGATGATTTTCGATTGACGAATGAAAACCCGTCAGCGGCGGAGCATTTCAAACGTCAATCGCCATTCTTCAATCGTTAATTCTTGGCGGGGATTAGTTTCAGCACACATTGAGGGATGACGACTGGCTCATGGCCAGCAGCACGGTTTGCGATGCCCGCCATAACCGATTGTATTACTTCTGTTTACGCCGATGTCGCCATCTTGAGCCTCATTGCTGTGCCCAGTTCTGTGCCCAGCCTCATTGCTGTGCCCACTTGGTAGCCTGTCCATGGCTCGCATCACCACGTCTTCATCAGGATGCACGTAATGCGCAGAGATAGCGATGGAAGAATGCCCGGCAATGCGGGCCAACGTCCACACGTCGCAGCCGGACGCACCAAGGCGGGTTAAGAAAGTATGACGGAAGCTATAAAGCACGAAATGACGCACCCCCGAGAGTCTTAGCGCGCGCCCATGTTGGCGTTTCAGGCTTGATGACTCCATATGCCCACTAGTGGTTGCGGACGGCCATACCCAGCCCTCCAGAGGCCCTCCAGCGGCTTCCCAGCGTGCCTCCAGGATTGCGCGCACCCTTAGCGTCATGGGAAGGACACGGCGGGCTGCTGCAGTCTTTCCGTACGTCACCAGGAGTATTCCATGCCGGCCGTTGACCCACGTTACGAATTCCCAACGCAGCCGGAAGCATTCATCCGGCCGCATTCCCGTGTCAGCCAGGACTGCAGCTATCGAGGCCAATGGCTCGGGTGCTGCGGCAAGGTATCTGGCTTCTTCGTCCGAAGAGAGCACGAATTCTCGGTGCCGTTCGCCAGGGAGTAGGCGAACCTTCGCGGTCCGCTCCATCACCCCCCATTCAACCGCCAGCCGCAACATTCGCCGCAGCACTTGAAGCTCACGGTTGATACTCGTGATCTGGAGCCCGCGGGCCTGCCGTTGGGCGATATAGGCAGCGATTAGCTCCCCATTGATTTCGCTTAGCTGCGCATCTCGCATGCGGGAATACTCGAGCAGCCTTCGGGTGCTGTTTCGGTACCACCGAACGGTCTTGACCTTGGCCGCAAATGTCGCCTCCGCCCACGGCAAGAACTGTTTACCTGCAAAGTCGGCAAGAGTCGGCGCCGGCTCTTTGTCGCGGAGGCCGACCTCGCCCCGCGCCAGTGAAGTGCGGTGCGCCGCCTCCATCTGGCGTGCAACTTTGTCATTGCCCTGCTTGGTAGATTCGCGCACCAGCTTGGCTTGCCACATGAACTTGTACCAATACTTGCCGCCGCGCTTGTAGATGCTCATTGCATGCCTTCCTTTTCGCGCTGAGACTTTTTGCCGCTACCCTTAGGCCGACCACCCAGCTTGCCCCAGTCGCGCATGCGTCGCCGAAATTCCTGCTTGCCCCACTTCTTTGCCCGCGTTTGCGCGCTACGGCGTCCGAGGATGCTAGCAGCTTGTCTGACTTCATCCATCGTAACAAAAATAACCTAACGGTAGGATATAAAGCAAGAGGATTAATACGGGGGCTTACAGTTGGTGGGCTGTACTGGTCGAATGCCGGGCGAGGTTTGAAGATTGAGAATCTTCCGTCCTAACGTTTCCGCCGACCTACAGCCTAAGCTGTTTACGATCTATGTTGTTGTTTTCCAACCAATTATGTTGACGATTCGCTGACATTGAGAGACACTGAAACTCGTCCGATTGCTGTCAAATGCGGACACAGTACGGACACAGAGGGTCCGATGGCGGAGAGAATTACCTCGAAATTGGTTGAGAAACTGCAATCACCAGAGATCGGAAACACGATTGTGTATGACGCTGACGTGCGTGGTTTCGGCTTGCGCGTAACTTGCAACGGCGTGAAATCTTTCATCCTGAATTACCGCACCAATGGGCGCGAGCGCCGCTACACAATCGGCCGCTGTGATGAGTGGTCCGTCACGGCCGCACGCGAAAGGGCAGAAGCGCTCCGCGGTGACATCGCCAAGGGCGTTGATCCAATGAAAGAGCGTGAGTCGCTGGCAGGGGCGCCCACATTCGCAGATCTCGCATAGGGATGGCTAGAGGACGCCGAGGGGCGGAAGCGCGAATCTTCCCTACGCCAGGACCGCGCCATGCTGAAGGACATTCTCAAGCCAGCGCTGGCGACTCGTCGTCTTACGGAAATTGACAGTGGTGCGCTTTCCAAGCTTCACCGATCCCTAAAGGAAACGCCATATCGGGCTAACCGGGTATTGGCTCTCGCGTCCGCGATGTTCGGCTGGGCGCTCAGGAACGACGCGGCGCGGGCAAGGTGGGGCATTCCTGAAAACCCGGCTAAAGGGATCGACCGCTATCACGAAGAGAAGCGTTCGACGTGGCTCAATCAAGAGCAGCTAGCGGCACTGGAGAACGCCCTGGTTGCCTACCACGACCCGCATACTGCCGATGCCATCCGCCTGCTAATCCTCACTGGTTCTCGCGAAGCCGAGGTGCTCAGCGCCGAGTGGTCCCAGTTCGACTTGAAGCGCGGTTTTTGGACCAAGCCCAGCCACCATACAAAGCAGAAGTGCGAAGAGCATGTGCCGCTGAGCGATGCCGCCGTAATGGTACTGAAGCGCATTCAGGCACGCCAGAATGGCAGCCCGTATCTGTTTCCTGGGCGTACAGGGCGCAATGGCAAAATCAAGGCGCCGCGTGTCACGTTGCAGCGGCCGTGGCGGCAGGTTTGTAAGGCCGCAGGCCTAGCGGTACCAATCCCATACAGAGGGAAGCGGCAGGAGTTGGTGCGCTGGAAACCAACTGTGCGCATCCATGACCTTCGGCATAGTTTCGCCTCACATCTGGTTTCGAAGGGCGAATCGTTACACATCGTCGGGAGGCTATTGGGTCACACTCAGCCGCAAACCACGGCCCGTTACGCTCATTTGGCT
>DASYWT010000307.1:0-7797 GCA_035935775.1 Terriglobales bacterium | reverse complement strand
AATAGACGATGCCGCCCGGATCGCAGTCGCCCCACTCGATGCGAATTTCTCTGCGGTTAATCAGCACGCTTTACCTTCCTCGAATCCGCAGGATATCGGCCGCGGGCTGTTGTGCATAGAGCTGCTCCACCGCCGCCTTGCGGCGCTCCAGAACCGCGCGCTGGTTGAGCGAGCCTTTGTTGGTCACCTCGCCGCCATCCAGCGAGGGCGGGTCCCGGAGCAGAAGAGCCCGCGTCACGCGGGTGGAACTGCCGGTGGCTTGCGCCGCCAGGCTTTCCATCAGCTCCAGAAATTTTGCTCGTACTGCAGGTTCGGCCAGCACCGCCGTGGAAGCGCCGTCAGCAGCGCGCCCGGGGCAAAGCGAAGCGCAGGCCTCCAGGTCGGCAAAGATCAACATGCCCAACTCGTCGCGGTCGTGCCCGGCGATGGCCACGTCGCGCACATAGGGCGCGAAGTGGCTGAGTATGCGGGCGCGCAAGGGGCCGACGCTGACCCAGGTTCCGGTGGCCAATTTGAAGTCCTCGGACAACCTGCCATCAAACAGAAATCCCTTGTTCACGTCACTCTGATCAACAAAGCGCACGGCATCGCCAAAGCGGTAGAAGCCGTCCTGGTCGAAGGCTTGGCGCGTGAGTTCGGGCTGCCGCCAGTAGCCGGGCGTGACATTAGGCCCGCGCACTCGCGCCTCCAACTTGTCACGCTGGGGCACTAGCTTGGCTTCCACGCCGGGAATAGGAATGCCGATTACGCCGGCGTGCTCCGTATCCCAGGTGGTTTGTATCGCCATAGGCGCGGTTTCAGTCGCACCCAGACCGGTGACCATCAGAATGCGTTCGCCGCAGGTTTCAAGCGCCAGTTCACGATAGGCGTCCCAAACCGGTTGAGAAAGTCCGGCGCCCGCGTAAAACAGCAATTTCAGCCGGCGGAAAAAAGACTGGCGAAGTTGGCAATCGCCGCGCAGGGCGGGCAGCAGCTCCTCGTACCCCTTGGGAACGTTGAAGTAAACGGTGGGCGAGATCTCGCGCAGGTTGCGAATGGTTTCGCGGATCAAGGTGGCGCTGGGTTTGCCATCGTCCAGATAGAAAGTCCCGCCGTTATAAAGCGCGATGCCCAGGTTGTGATTGCCGCCAAAAGTGTGGTTCCAGGGCAGCCAGTCGAGCAGTACGGGCGACTCTTCGGCCAGGAAGCAGAACACCTGGGCAATCATCTGCTGGTTGGCGCAGAGCATGCGGTGGGTGTTGATCACACCCTTGGGAACGCCGGTGGAGCCGGAAGTGAACAGGATTTTGGCCGGGTCGTCGGGCTGGATGGCCTCATGGGCGGCCTCCACCGCGGACGTTGGCGTGGTGGAGGCGAGCTGCGAAAACGGTGTGCACCGGCTGCCAGGCGGCGAGATCGCGTACACGATTTCCGCTTCCCTGCCCACCACGGCCTGGATCGCGCGGCTGTACCGCTCACCGTCAGACACGAACACCAAACCCGGAGTCAGTTGCTCGAGGATGTGTCGCAACTGGATGAAGTCACGTGACATGAGCGAGTACTGCGGGGAAAGCGAGGAGGTGAGCACGCCTACATGCTGGCCGGCAAGCATGAGCAGGAAGTGCTCCAGATCGTTTTCCGAAAGAATGGCAACGGGCTTGTCGGCCGACAGGCGGCGATCGAGCAGCGACTGGCCAATGCTGCGAACCGCCCGCATCACCTGGGCGTAGGTCAGCCGGCACCATTCGCCTTCAGGCCCGCGCTTGGCAGTGCAGACCCGCTCCGGCGACACCCTTGCCCAGTGCTCGATTCGGTCAGTCAGAACCCGGGGATAAGCACCCAGGGGTTCTTCGGGCCGAACCAGAAAGGTGCCTCCTGCAAGGCGTTCCAGCGTCGCTCCGGAAGCGCGGAGGCGCACTGCGCGCACACAGCCGGCAAAGTTGCGCTGGCCACCGTGCGCTGCGGGCCTCAAATGCTGCGGGAGCCCGAGATTGGACGGCTGACCCATCGGCTAGTGATGAACCTCCTCGAAGAGAGCTGCCAGCTGTTTTATGTCGGTAGAGGCGGGGACGTCGCCGCTGGTGGTAACAATGGCGGGCCGCAGACTCCGAATCCGCTCAACCAGACCAGGCGCAAGCAAAGCCGCCGGCAGAGCGACGCCCAGCCTGGCTGTCTCCATTCCGGACAGTCTCTCCGGGAATGATGTCTCCAGGGCGGGACAGAGGATGCCTTCCCACTCGCGATTCGCAATTACTTCAAAATTCTGATCTGCTGCGGCGGAATTCGTAAGCAGAAGCACAGGCAGAGCGCCATAAAAGCGGATGATGTTAAACGTCGGAGATAGCCGGTTAGCCCAGTTTTCGCAGCTCTCGGCGGAGAGGCGCGGCATAACATCTTCGTAAATGAAGATCACGTGCGCGCCCGCTTCCACGAGTGCCGACGCCACTTGCGTCATCATGGCCGCGCTAAGGTCGAAGGCGGGGTAGAGATCGTCAGCGCTGAAAACTTCCTGGTCACTGAATTGAACCAGCCGTGCGGCCAGCGTAAACGGCCCGCTGACGCCTGCCATGAGCAGCGTATCATCGCGCAGGAGCGAATTAAGCCGGCGGATGACCTCTGCGGCAACGCCGATGCGGCCCGCTTTCACCGCGTCTTCAGGCGACCGCAATCCCTGCGGCAGCTCTCCTTTGTGTGCGGGCGCCGGCCAGCAAATCGCGGGCGGCTGGTCATCGCTCGACCAGCGCAGCGCGGCACCCAGCGCCTCCACTTCCACGAAAGGATCGAAGTAGCAGGTAACACCGTCGGCCGGCAGACGGCCGCGAATCTGACGCAGCGCGTTGGTGATTTTTGTGGGATTGGCGAGGAACGAGCGCAGCGGCAGGTTCTCCACCCGCGCGCCGAGCGAAAAAACGATGGGCAGAAGCAGCGGCCGGGGCGGCGCAATGCCCTGCAGGAGATCTTTGGCCATCTGCCGCGGGCTGGGATTTTCAGCCATGACTCACGGGCGCATGATCGGCCCGGTCGGCTTAGCGTCCGGCCAGGAGCCGTACCATTGCAGAATTTCCTGAGGCGGGCTTTTTTTGCTCCACTCCTGCTGAAATTCCTCGAACGATTTGCCGCGCGCCAGCCGCGCTTTGCGCTCGGACTCGCGCTGGCGCTGAGTGCCCTCGGCATCCAGCTTGCGGCGCTCGGGATCGTAGGCGACGTGGTAGATGTGGCGCGCGGTCCAGTCGGAGATGATGTTTTTGCGCACATCCTCCAGCACATCCTTAGGCTCGCGTTCCAGCGGATCGCCATAGCCTGGCCCGCCGCCGCTGAAGCCGAAGAGCACGTCGCCCTCGTTATACATTTTGGGGGTACGAGCAATCAGCTCGCAGTTCCAATCGCCGTGAATGGTTTGCTTTTCAAAAACGGAGCGGTGGTCGAGCGTCAGCGTGGGATCGCCCTTCTGCATGCGATCCAGCAGATCGGCCCCGCGCACGGTGATACCCGGAATAGGCGTGGAGGCGTAAGCGCCAAATAGCGGCTGGCCCAGTGGCAGCTTGCTGCCATTGCCCATGCACATGGAGACCATTTCCGGCACCTTGTGAATCATCCATTGCTGCGTAGCGCCGGAGCCGCCGCGATGCAGTCCGTGGCCGCAGGAATCCTTCCAGTGTTGCGAAAGCGTAACGGTAAGGGGCAGCTCGCTTTCCACCTGCTCAGTGTCAGGCGCGCGGCCAAAGGCGCACCAGGCAAAGCCATAGGCGTCCATGCCGTCCATGGCGGCTCGGCCGCCCTGGCCCTGGCTGTTGAGCGCGAAGGAGAGCACGTCTGCAAAGGCCAGCTTCCACTGGGAAAGCCCGGCGCAAATCTGGGAGGTGTGCTGGCTGCCCGGAGGCGCGGCCACCTGCCGCCACAGGTCGGAGCTGCAGAAGGTCATCTTGGCGAAGCTGCTGTGGGTGGCGCAGCGCGCTTGCATGCCGATAAAGACGCAACAGCTGGTGGCCGCGGTTTTGTCAGGATTCAGAATGATGTTGTCGGGAAATATAAAGTCTACCGGAGCAAAAGTGGAGCTGCAGATCGGCAAGTCATGGAAGAAATACTCGTACATGAAGTTGGCGATGTGCCCCACCACCGCCTGCGGGTGGACATTATAAGAGGAGGGATTTTCTGGCGAAGTGCCGTGGAAATCGAAAACGATGCGCCCGTCCTCCTTGGTGATGGTAAGGAAGCAGGAGCGCACCAGGGAGGGAGTCCAGCCAATGGCGTCATTGAAGACAACGGCGCGAAACTTGCCGTCGGGCAGCGTCTTGATTTTTCTGCGGGCGCCGGCTTCGGCGGTTTCCGACATCTTGTGCAGCAGGCCGACCACAAAGTCTGCGCCGCGCTTTTCCGCCAGCTCCAGCACGCGGATGCGGACGCGGTCGGCGGTGGTGCAGCGCGCCTTCAGATCGGAGATGAACATGGCCGGGGCGCGCAGACCGTACACGTTGTAGAACTCCAGGAAATCATTGCGCAGCTCAAAGTTCTCGCCGATCTTCATGGGCGGCAGGTTCATGCCTTCCTCGAAGCGGGAGCGAGCGCTCACCGGCATGCCGCCGGGCTCGATGGCGCCGGTTTCAGTGGTGTGCAGCGCCGCCGAGGCCCAGGCAATCAGTTCGCCCTTGTAAAAAATGGGCATGAGCGCGACCTGGTCGGGGTTGTGGATGCCGCCATAGAGCGCGTCGTTGGTGTACCAGATGTCGCCTTCGCGGACGCCAGGATTGTAGGCATAGTGCTTGCGGATGAACTTGATGACGATGGGCTGAATGATGGCGTGCAGGTAAGTGCCGCAGGAGGCGTTCACCAGGTCGCCGTTGGCGGTGAAGATGGCCACCATGGAGTCGCCGGAAACGCCAAAGTAGCTGCGCGAGGAGCGCACAAACACTTCCATGGCTTCGTCCAGGATGTCGTTGGTCACCTGGACGCCGATCTCATAGTCGCCCTGCGCGATGCGCGCGGCGCACTCCGTTTCACGCGGGGTTGCGGGCGCCGGCTTGAGCCATGCGAGCTTCTCGGCGGTGGTCGGAATAGGCATGTTTCTCCTTGGAGCCTGCGGGCTCTTCCATGATGCCGAGCCCGTGCTGGTCAAGCGTGAAATTCATGGACGCGGGCACAACAATGGTGGTGTACTCGCCTTCCAGAATGGCGGGGCCTTCCACCACATTTCCCGGACGCAGCGCTTCGTAGGTGAAAATCGGTGTGGGCTGGAAGTCGTTGGCGTTCGGCCAGAAGACGGCGCGCTCGCCTTTGCGTGCCGCCTTGGGATCGTGACCTTCGAGCGGCAATTCTGGCAAGTGCACCTTCTCCGTGGGAACAATGGCTTTGAGAATGAAGCTCTCGATAAAGACGCCGCCCTGGGGATTCACGACGAAGGGGCTGAAGGCTTCGCTGAACTCTTTCTCGAAGGCATCGCAAATCGCCTGGACATCTTCCGGACCGTGCAGAGCCAGGCGCGGCGAGAGGGCCCGCTTCACGTGAAACTGGCCGCCATAGAGCATGTCCAGTTCGAGCACAAAGCTTGCCTTCCTTGGGTCCAGGCCGTCCCCGGTCAGATCGCGCTTGGCCTGCGCAATCAGGTTCTCGACGGTGCGATTGAACGCTTCGTACTCGTTCGCCAGGCGTTGTGAGCCCGGCTCCAGGAGCGTCAACTTTTTGGAGACCTCATACACGTGCATGATGTCCATGGTGGAGGAACCGAAGGCGCAGAACACGGGGGAGAAGGGGAAGGTCACCGCCTTGGGGATGTCGCCTTTGAAGCCCTCCACGTGCGTGGGCCCGGCGCCGCCGGCGACAAAAAGGATGAACTCCTCGGGGCTGTAGCCGCGCAGATGAACCTCCTTCATGATGGCGGAGGCCATGTTGCCGTTTACGATTTTGCGGATGATCTGCGCGCCTTCTTCCACCGAAATGCCCAGCGGCTTGGCGACCTTATCGCGAATAGCCTGAACGGCGCGGCTCTTCACCAGCTTCATGCGGCCGCCGAAGTAGAACTCGGGATTGATGTAGCCGAGGACCACGTCGGCGTCGGTAACCGTGGGCTCGGCGCCGCCCAGGTTGAAGCAGGCCGGCCCGGGCAGCGAACCGGCGCTGCGCGGCCCTACCTGGAGCTGGTTGCGCAGCAGGCGGTTGATGGAAGCAATGGAGCCGCCGCCCGCGCCCACCGAGAGCGTCTTGATCATGGTGATGCCCACCATCCAGCGGTCAATGATGGGGCGGAAGTCGTAACTGCGCACGCTGTCTTTCACCACCAAACCGACGTCGAAGCTGGTGCCGCCCATGTCCGTCATGACCACGTTCTGGTAGCCCAGCGAGCGCGCCACGTGATGGGCGCCCATCAGGCCGGAGACGGGGCCGCTGTTGAAGGTGCGGCTGGCGGTGGTGCGGAACACTTCGGTGATGCCGCCGGAGCTCTGGATCATGAGCAGGGGCTTGCGGTAGCCGCGCTCGCGCAGCTTGTCCCACATGGCGGAAAGTTCGATCTGCATGGAGCGGTGCAGATAGGCATCGAGGATCGCCGCCAGCGAGCGCTCGTACTCGCCCAGTTTGCCCACTACCTGCCCAGCAAGCACCACCGGCAAATAACCAATGTGAAATTCCTTGTACTCGTCGCGAATGATTTCCTTTACCCGCTGCTCGTGAACAGGATTCAGAAATCCCCAGAGCAACGACACGACGAAACCGCGCGCCCCGCGAGCCACCAGGGCGCGGACCTTCTCCCGCACGTCGTTTTCGTCCAGGGGGCGGATTATGCGGCCTCGGGAATCCACGCGCTCCTTCACGCCCACAATCATGTGCCGCGGAATAAGCGGCTCCGGCTTGTTCTGCACCGCCAGATTTCTGCGCTCGGCCACGCGCGTGCCGTCAATCCACTGCGCGCCGCGGCCCATCAGCACCACGTCTTCATGGCCCTCGGTGGTGATCAGCCCCAGGCGCGGGCCCTTCTTCTCAATCAACCGGTTCATGGCGATAGTGGTCGAGTAGCGGATCATGTCAATGGCGGGCAATAACTCATCCATCTTCATGCCCAGCGCAACGGCGCCTTCCTCGATCACTTTGGAGAAGCAGACAGAGAGGTCGTAGGGCGTGGTGGGAACCTTTTTGACCAGCACCTTCTCGCCGAAGTGGAGCACCAGGTCGGTGAAGGTTCCGCCGACATCAATGTCAATCGAGTTCATTCCGCGACCTCGATGCGCTGGTCGCGAATTACGAACTCGCCTTTCCGCAGGCGCTCCTTCAGCTTTTGCAGGTCAATTTCGATGTCGTGAATGATGGGATGACCGGGCGGCAGGTACTCGGTTTCCATCTGCGTTCCACAACCAGGACAATAATATTCAATGATGCGCACCCAGGCCGGATCAGGAGCGAAGTTGTAGCCGCCGGAAAGCAGCGGGGGATGGACTTCCCGCGGGTCGCGGTCGTAGAGCAGGCAGCCCCTCTTGTAATTATCGCTGGCGGAGCCAAGGGCGTGGCCGCAGCGGTTGCACAGCCACTGTTCGCGGTCGAGATCGAGGTCCAGGTATTCGGTGATGCGGAGGCGGTTTTGCGTTTCCGAGGGCATATGGTTTCCTAGGCCTTCTTGCTGCGTCGAACCACGGCATTGCCCAGACCGTCCAGGGTTGCCATCCATGCGTCGGGAATGAAGTAGGTGGTGTTGGCGCCTTCCAGGATGGCAGGGCCGGCTACCTGATTGCCGGGTTGCAGCGACTCCCAGCGGAAGGTTTGCGTCTGGCCGCTAAGGCTGTCCCCGGCCACGGTTCGCGACTGGAGGCGTGCCTGCGCCGAATCAGGCAAGCC
>DASYWT010000306.1:0-8253 GCA_035935775.1 Terriglobales bacterium | reverse complement strand
GGTCGGCTACCCAGCCAAAGGTCAGGTATCCGGGAAACATTCCCGCCAGATTCAGGAACAGGAGCAGCGCGGTAGTGCTCATCACGCCAAAGCCGCGTCCGCCCTGGGAAACCGGCAACGAGAGATAAGGCGGAATCCAGGTGAACAGTCCCCACCAGGCGAAGAGGCCGAAGAAGTTCACCAGTAGAAGGGCCAGCGTGGAGCGGGCGTAGGTGTGCGAGAACAGATGGAAGAAGGAATCCTCCTGGGCTGGTGGGCGCCTGGTGGCGACCGTGGCAACTTCCAGCGACGCCCCGCGCTGCTGCTCCCACATTTCCGATTCCGGCACTTTTTTCAGAATCCAGAAAATTACCAGCGCGGGCAATACGCCGACAAAGAACACGGCCCGCCAGTTGGAAAACTGCAGCACAATGCCGGCCACCAGCGCGGCCAGCGCGTAGCCAATCGCCCATGAGCTTTGCACAATAGAGAGAGCCCGGGCGCGCTGCTCGGCGGGCCAGGTCTCAGCCACCAGCGCGGCGCCGGTGTTCCATTCCCCTCCCATGCCCAGGCCCAAGATGAAGCGGAAGCAGGCCAGCATGAGGATGGTGGTAGAGAAACCGCAGGCAAAGGAGAATACCGAGTAGGTCAGGATGGTGGCCATCAGCGCCCGCTTGCGCCCGATCCGGTCGGCAATGAAGCCGAAGAACACACCGCCAATGCCGGAGGCCAGGAGGGTGAGGGTATTGAGCAGCCCGGCGGTGCCCTTGCTCATGCCCAGATCGCGCATGATGTGCGCCAGCACCAGGGCATAGAGCATGACGTCGAAGGCGTCGAGCATCCAGCCAAGGCCGGCGGCGATCAGGGTGCGGCGCTGCCCGCGTGGAATGGTGGAGAGGCTGAAGGTGGCGGTGTCAGCCATGGAGGGGGGAATTGTACTCCGAGGTGCAAGGGCAGGTACTGTCGTTCGGGTAGTGCACGTCGCCAGGCGTCATGCTGAGCGGCCTTTAGGCCCGAAGCATCTCGCGTGCGCTACCGATGATGGTGGCAACAAAGCGCAAGGTCCTTCGACTCCGCCGACCGATTCGCCATGCAAATCGGTCCGCTGCGCTCAGGATGACAGTTCTAAAGTTTAGGGCTGGTGGCGCAGTCCGTATTGGTTCAGCAGGTGGAAATAGCGGCGTGCCTGGTGGACGTCGGCAGCGATCTGAGTACGAAGTTCTTCGACGGAAGGGAACTTGATTTCCGGCCGCAAGCGCCGCAGGAAAAACAGTTCGACTTCTGTTTCCGGAGTCAGCTCGAGGGGATGGAAGTTGAGCAAATGAGTTTCGATGGCAAACGAATCCGCGCCAAAAGTGGGGCGGGTGCCGACGTTGGTCACGGAATCAAAGCACTCTTCGGCCACGCGGGCACGAGTGATGTAAACACCGTCACACGGTACCAGTTCATTGTACCGGCTGAGATTGATAGTCGGGACGGTGTACCTGGCGCCGTAACCGCGGCCGCGCCCGGGATTGGAAACGATGCTGAAGGCCCGGCCGAGCAGGTGGCGGGCATCGCCGACGTCGCCCTGGGAGGCAATCAGCTCACGCACTCGGCTGCTGGAAACGGAATGGCCGCGGATGCACATGTCCGGATACACCTTTACCTCAAATTGAAACTCGCGGCCGAATTCGGTCAGTTGGCGTATATCCCCTTGGGCCTGGCGTCCGAAACGGAAGTTAAAGCCCTCGTGGACTTCGCAGGCGTGCAGCTTCTGGTGGAGAATTTCCTCGGCGAATTGGCGCGGAGTGAGCAGAGACAGATCGCGGGTGAAGGGCAGCAGGAGCAGGGCGTCGAGCCCGGCAGCAGCCAGCAGCTTCAGCTTGACGGGCAGAGGGGTGATGAGGGGCGGCGCCGCATCCGGGTGGAGGATGCGCGCGGGATGTGGGTCGAAGGTAACGGCCAGCGATTGCGCGCCCAGTTCGCGAGCGCGCTGCACCACTTCCCGCAAAACGTGCTGATGGGCGCGGTGGACTCCGTCGAAGTTGCCCACCGTGAGCACGGTGCGGCCCAGGTCGGAAGGGATTTCTTCGAGATGGCGAAAAGTCTTCAAACAGTTCTCTGTTCTCGGTTCTCAGTTAAGGCGCCCGTATTGCGGCGCGGGTGAGACGCCCGCCAGACTGCCGGCGGGACGCCGGCGCTACGTTTTCAAATTTCAAACTCCAGCTTCAGGCCGTCGTGCGCCAGGCGCACATACGGCGGCAGGGAAGCGTTCGTCTGTTCGTGCGGCAGATCGTGACAGATATGGGTGAAAAAGGCCCGCCGCGGGCGCACCCGCTCCACGATGCGCACCGAATTCTCCACCGTGGAGTGCGTGGGATGAGGCTTATGACGCAAAGCATCCAGAAAAAGAATGTCCAAATCGCGGAGCTGCGCAAACGACTCTTCGGGAATGGTGCTGAAATCCGTCAGATAGGCGGCGGACCCGAAGCGGTAACCGTAAATCTCGGTGTCCCCGTGGAGAACCTTGACCGGCTCAAAGCGCACCCCAAACAACTCCAACGGACCGTTTACCGTATGCATTTCTACTTGCGCCATGGTGCCGTATTTGTACTCGTCGTCGAAGATATAGCGGAACATGCCGCGGACCACGCGGGCCACGGTTTCACTGGCATAAAGCGGGATGCGCTGATGGTGATGAAAGCTGAGTGGGCGCAGGTCGTCGAGTCCCAGGATGTGGTCGGCGTGGGCGTGGGTGTAAAGCACGGCGTCCAGCTGGCGCACGCCTTCGCGCAGCGCCTGCTCACGAAAGTCGGGAGTGGTGTCAATCAGGATGACGCGGCCGTCGTACTCGATGAGCACCGAAGGGCGAGTGCGGCGGTCGTGGGGGTCGGACGACGTGCACACCGCGCAAGTGCAGCCGATGGTGGGCACTCCCATGGAGGTGCCGCTCCCCATCACGGTGAGAACACCTTTCATTGTTGCTTGGGCCCGGGCTGACCGGGAGCCTGCACCCCGCGCGCCAGCGCGTTGGTCACCTCGATATAGGCCATGTGTAATTCATAGAGCACGTTCTGCAGAAAGGCTTCTTCCGCGGAGGTCAGATTGCCCTTGGTCTTGTCTTTCAGAATGTCAATGGTGTCAATGGTCTGGCGCGCGCCGATCAGGTCAATTTGCGGGCGCCCGCCCTGTTCCTGAACCAGCCCCAACTGCAGCAGGGCGGTCATGTAGAGCGAGGCCAGGAAACGCTCGAACGTGATCTGCAGGTCCTGGGCCTGGGCGGAACCGAGTTCGCGCCGCAGGCGGGCGTCGAGCTCGCTAGCAGACTTGGAGTAGGCATCGGCCTGCGCCTTCTGCTCGGCCGCGCTGGGCGGCGGCGGGGTCTGCGTGGCGGGTTCCACCAGCTTAGAAGGCTCTGCCGCAGGCTTGGCTTCGGCAGTTGCCTTGCTCGGCGGCGGGGTCGGCTCGGTGTCCGATTCCGGGCGCAATTCGCCTTCCGGGGTGAAGAGACGGCGATCGGTGACAGTGAATTCGGGCTTCTTTTCGGCCATAAGGGTTCAGATCTTTTCAGCGAATCAGAAAACAAAGGGTAAAGACTCGACCCGGGCGCGAGCAGCGCCGACCTCTACCATGGTGCCGGGACCACCGGCTTCCTTGCGAATGTAACCCAGGGCTACCGGGACCTCACTGCCGTTCGCCGGCAGCATGGCTGCGCTGGTGACTTCACCGACATCTTTTCCGCCGGCTTGCAGTTTGGCCCCGGGCGCCGGCAGCGGCCCCTCCACGATGCGAAAGCCAGTGAACCCGCGGTGCAGGCTGCCGCGGGCCCGGATACGCTCCACAATCTCCTGTCCAATGTAGCAGCCTTTGGTGAAGCTTAGAGCACGCATCTGCCCGGTTTCCTGGGGCAGGTCGCGCTCCCGAATGTCTATCCCGTACCGGGGAATGCCGGCGGCGATGCGGGCCAGCTCCAGGGCTTCGGCTCCGACTTGGGTGGCGCCCGCCTTCACCAGCGCATCCCCGAGCACGGCCGGCTGGGCGGCAGTTGACCATAATTCGTAACTGGAAGAAAGCGGGTTATCGCCGCGCGTCAGAGTGACTTGCTCTCCGCCGCATTTCACCTGGGCGAACTGCAAGGGCTGCAAAGCCGGAAGCTCGATGCCGGCAGCGCGCAGAACCTCTTCCGCCTTCGGGCCTTGGACTCCGATGGCAGCCCACTCCTCGGCCGGCTTGAACTCCACCTGGTCCATGATGATGAAACGCTTCAAGTGGGCAAAGAGTTTGTCCGCCTGGGCAGCCTCGGTTTCGAGCACAAAGTCATCGCCGCGATTGTAGACATACAAATCGCCCAGAATGTGACCCTGAGGATTGAGTACAAATGCGTAAATGCCTTGCCCGAGTGCCAGGTCGCGCACGTTGTTGCTGACCATGCCGTTCAGCCAGCGCACCCGGTCGCGCCCGGCAATCAGGAAATAGCGCCGCCAGCCCAGGTCGTAAACTCCGCAAGCGGAGAGCAGCGCGGTGAACTCGGTTCTTGGGTCGGAAAAGACAAGGGCGGTTTCAGCGCCGGCGTATTCCCCGCGGCGCAGGCCGAAGCTGGCCAGCTTCTCAGTTGAGGTGGGCGACGGCATGCGAATTCTTAATTATACCGAGGAGGCAGCAGTCAGGACTCGGGATCAGGAGTCCAATCGCAGTGGTTTGCAGCCTTGTGGCACTGCGGGCAAGATTCTTCGGCGCTAAAAGCGCTCAGAAAGACGCAGGCCTTCGTCAGGCGGGTCGCGGGCGAGGGCGCCCGCGCCACAAAGGGCTGAAGCGATCGGCACGGCTGAAAGCCGCGCCCTGATACCAATCGTCCCTTCACGGCCGTCGTGGGCGGTGTTCTTTGCTGGCTCCCGACTACTGACTCCTGACTCCCGGTTCTTGAATCGTCCCTTCACGGCCGTCGTAAGCGGTGTTCTTTGCTGACTCCCGACTACTGACTCCTGACTCCCGGTTCTTGAATCGTCCCGTCACGATCGTCGTGGGGGCGGATGTTCTTTGCTGACTCCTGACTACTGACTCCTGACTCCCGGTTCTTGCATTGGCGCACGAATGGCTTCGCCGGGCAGAACTCCCTCCACCAGTTTGCCGGCGCTTACCACGGGCACGCCGCCCACCAGCACGTACTCGATGCCTTCGGAGTGGGCGACTTTCTCGTAGGTGGCCTTATCAATGACGCGTTGGGGATCGAAGAGGGTCAGGTCGGCGTCGGCGCCTACCTTGACCCGGCCTTTGCTCTTCATCATGGGAGCGCGCGCCTCCAGCCGCTGGGCGGGCATGAGCGTCATCTTGCGCAGGGCATCCATCAGGGAGAGCGCATGCTGCTCCCGAACGTAGTAGCCGAGTACGCGGGCGTAGGTCCCGGCGCCGCGGGGATGGCCCTTGCCCTTGGTGATCAGGCCATCGCTGGCGATCATGGTCAGCGGGCTGGTAACCCCCAGCAGTGCAATGTCCGCAGGAATGGAATGGATAATGACCATCCCACCCTGCTTGCGGTATTTCTCAAATGTCTCCTGGGTCAGGCGCTCGCCCGTCGCCACCCACTGCAGGTCCTTGTAGGTAATCCCCTCCCTTTGCTGCCAGCCTGGACCGAAGAGGGCCGAGCCCAGGTCGGTCATGGCGGCAGTGTAGGGATAGCACTCGGTAGTGACATCGAGCCCATGTTTTCGAGCACCGCTAATTGAGGCCAGCAACTGCGGCGTGGAACGCAGGCCGCTGCTGCAGATGTGGACGACGTGCAGGGGCGCGCCGGTGATTTCGGCAGCGGCCAGGGCCTCCTCGAGCGATTCCATGGGACTGTCGGGAGTGTTGCCGCCACGCACGTGCACAAACGCGGGCGCGTGGTACTCCGCAGCGGCGGAGAACATCTGAATGATCTCCCAGCGGGTGGCTGCGGGAACGTAGCCGATGCCGAAGCCGACCCCCAGGGCCCCGCGAATCAAACCGTGCTCAAGGTCGCGTTTCATTTCCGCGATCTGCTCGGGAGTGGCGACCGTGGTTGCCGCCGTGTCGTGAGGCAGAAAGGTGCCGGAATCGTGCATCAGCCGCATGCGGGTGGGCACATGGCCGACCGTGGCGCCGTAGTTGATGAGCGCCTTACCCTGGCGCTGCCCGTACCACTGGTCAATATCGCCCACGCCGATTTCCAGTTCCAGGGCGGTGGTGACTCCGTCCATGGCCTTGTAGCGGTAGTTTTCCGCGTCCTGGCCGTGCGAGTGCAGATCAATGAAGCCCGGTGCCACGACCAGGCCCCGCGCATCAATAGTTTTCTTCCCGTGAATTTCATCTTCGGTAAGGGCGGCAATATGGTTGCCGTTGATACCCACATTGCGTACCGCGTCCAGGCCGGATTCCGGATCCATGACACGGCCATGGAGAATGACCAGGTCGAAAGTCTGGCTGGAGGATTGGCCAAAGACGGGGATCGCGAACAAACAGAGGCAGAAGATCAGGTGTTTGAGCATGGTTGCAATTGTGGAACCGCATTGTGCCTCCAGCAGTGAAGAAAGGCAACAGCAGATCCGCGGCTGATGAAAAGCAGGTCCTTCGCTGCGCTCCCGCGCTGCGCTTGGTCGCGCGGCTCAGGATGACAAGACTAAAAAATGGATGAACATCAAAAACAAAGGGATAGAAGAAGAGCAATAAATCGGCGTGCATCCGCGTTTATCAGCGGCGAATGAAGTTGGTTTTATGCCGTGACACCGGCCGCGGTGGCCGCGGCTTTCTCCAGCCGGCTGAGTCCGAGAAGAGCGGCGCCCAGCGCGCACACGTATTCGCAATCTTCCGGAACGTTGACCTTGACCTGCAGGCGCTGCTCCAGGGCTTTGATCATGCCCCGCTGGCGGGCTACGCCGCCGATGAAGGTCAACTGGTCGCCCAGGTTCACCCGCTTCAGCAAGAGGCCGGCGCGGCTGGCCAGGGAATCATAAATCCCGCCCAGAATGTCTTCCACGGTCACGCCGGCGCTGACGTGGTTAATGATTTCGCTCTCGGCCAGCACCGCGCAAATGCTCGAAATGGGCTGGGGATTTTCGGCCTCGAGGGCCAGCTCGCCAACCTTGCTCATATCCACCTGGAGGTACTTGGCGGCGCGCACGATGAAGCTGCCGGAACCGGCGGCACATTTGTCATTGGTCTTAAAGGCGCGTACGCGCCCATTGGCGGACAAGCCGACGGCGCGGGTGGACTGGCTGCCGATATCGAGTACGGTGGAGGATTCGGGAAACAGGAACCAGGCGCCACGCGCGGCGCTGGTGATTTCGGTGACCTGGGTATCGCGAAAACTGGGGCTGTAGCGGCCAAAGCCGGTGGCCACGACGTAGGGAGTTTCGCGCGGCCCCAGGTGGGCCATGTCGCGAGCGGCGACCAGCGCGGCCGCCGCGGCCTTCTCCAGATGCACTCCGGTCTTAACCATGCCCTGGCCAAGTACCTTAGGCGCTTCGCCGTTGCCGCCGCCGACGATCACCGCTTTGGTCAGGGCGGTGCCGATATCAATTCCCGCCGTGTGCCGCATGTTCGGTCCTCCATAGGCCGAATTCAAAACTCTGATCCAGTTTTTCCAGGGCAAACAGGGCTGCGCCGATGGCGCCGGTGAAGTGGGCCTCTGGGCTGACTTGCAGCTTGCGGCTCAGCACCTCCTCGAGCGCCTGCACCATGCCGGTGTTGCGGGCTACGCCGCCGGTCATGGTGACCTCCGGGTCGAGCGGAATGCGGCGGGCGAGGGAAATGGTGCGCTTGGCAATGGCCTGGTGCACGCCGCCCAGAATGTCTTCCGCCTTCTTGCCTTGGGCGAGGTAGGAAAGGATGTCCGATTCCACGAACACCGTGCACACAGTGGCGATCTTCACCGGCTTGGTGGCCTCCAGGGACAGCGGCCCGATCTCGTCCAGGCTGATGCCCATCACGTCGGCAGCGTTGGAGAGAAAGCGGCCGGTGCCGGCCGCGCATTTGTCGTTCATTACGAAGTCGCGCACCTCGCCGGTGTCGCCCACGCTGATGGCCTTAGAGTCCTGCCCTCCCATGTCAATCACGGTGCGGGTGTTGGGGAACAGGTAGTGCGCGCCGCGAGCATGGCAGCTGATTTCCGTCATCTGGGTGTGGCCGAAGGAAATCTTGTAGCGCCCGTATCCGGTGCCCACCACGAAGCCCACCTCGCGAGTCTCCAGGCCAGCCTGACGGCAGGCAGCGAGGAACGCGTGCTCGGCCGCCTTGGTTACGTTGGCGCCGGTATCCACCAGTACCCGGGCGACGATG
>DASYWT010000305.1:0-6947 GCA_035935775.1 Terriglobales bacterium | reverse complement strand
TTGAGAGTGCACCAGGGCACGTGGCGCAAAGGGAGGGGTGAGTTCAGGTTCGGGTCTCTGGAGGATTTCCTGGCCGGCAATCCCCTGAAAGCAACCCTTCTGGCTGGAGTCCCAACCCGCGACCTGTCGCAATGGGAATACTCCGGCTTCGCCCAGGATGATTGGCGCATAACCCCCAAGTTCACCATCAATTTGGGCCTGCGCTACGAATACGACGCTCCGCCCACCGAAGCCCACAACCTGCTGGGCAACTGGGAACCCACAGTCGGCCTGGAGCAGGTGGGCAAGAACATCAGCTCCATCTACAAGCCTGACCACAGGAACTTTTCACCTCGCGTCGGGTTCGCCTGGGACGTCACCGGCAAGGGCACGACCGTAGTCCGCGCCGGCGGAAGCTTGATTTACGACGTGCTGACCATGAACACCTTCCTCTCCCAGCAGAACCTCCAAAACGCGATTACGCTGGGGTTGAGCGTGCTTCCGACGGGAGCACCGCAAATCGTGAACGGGGTAGCAACATCAGGGCCGGGCAACATTCTGGCCAGCGCTGTGAACATTCCGGGATCGTCGCTCAACTGGAACGGTTCCTCGGTGGGCGGGGCCACCATCTTCCCCAGCAACGTGACCAGCTTCCTGCAGTGCGGGGACGGAGTAGGCAACGATCCTGGTCCTTGTGACATCATGGCCATGGATCGCAACTACCGCAACCCCTACGTCACCAACTGGACGCTGGGCATTGAGCACGCCTTCTCCGGCAACCTTTCCTGGGACGTTTCCTATGTCGGCAACCACGGTTCCAAGCTGACGGGCATTTACGACATCAACCAGATCAACCCGCAATCGCCGGCGGAACTGGCCTGCGGGCACTGCGAAGCCAACTCTGACCGTCCTTACGCGGCCCGGTTCCCTTACCTTGAGTTCATCAACTTCATGAGCAATCCCTACAGGTCGAACTACCACGGCCTGCAAACCACCCTGAATGCACGCAACATGCACGGCTTGACGTTCATCGCCGGCTACACCTACTCCCATTCCCTGGACAACATGTCCTACAACTGGAACCAATACCTGCCGCTGAACAGCCTGAATCCGAAGGGTGATTACGCCAACAGCGACTTTGACATGCGGCAGCGCTTTACTTTGTCGGTCACTTACGCCCTGCCCGGGAAGAAGTCGCCGCTGCAGTTGCTGGAGGGCTGGCAGGTCAATTCCATCGTTACGCTGCAAAGTTCGATGCCGTGGCAGACCTTTGACTCGTCCAACGACCTCAGTGCCACGGGCGAGTTCGCGGACCGCTGGAACTTCTTCGGCAACCCCACCGACTTCAAGTCCGGCGGCGCTAATCCCATTCCCTGCTTCGGTTTTGGCGGCGCAGCAGGCTGTTCGTCGAACATTCCGGGGCCTTGCATGCAGGCGGCCAGCGCCATGGGTCCTGGGGCAGTTGCTTCTCTGAACAACCTGGGCTGTTACATGGCGGGCAACTCGGTCATGATTCCGCCCGCCGTGGGGACCTTCGGGAACCTGGGTCGTAACGTCTTCCGCGACACCGGTTACCGCAACCTGGATCTCTCGATCGCGAAGAATTTCCACTTCAAGGAACGACTTACGGCACAGTTCCGGGCGGAATTTTTCAATGTCCTCAACCATCCCAACTTTGCCAACCCGTGGGACGGAACCAGTGGGTATGGTCCGGCAGCACTCACTTCCGATCCGTCGGGTCCGGGCGCGTTCGGCTGTGGTTGCGCGACACCAGACAGCGCCGCCGTCAACCCGGTGCTGGGATCGGGCGGGGCTCGCGCCATCCAACTCGGCTTGAAGATGATCTTCTAGCCGGGAGCAGATCGAAAAGCGAGGGCCGAATGCTGTTTCGGCCCTCCTTTTTGTCGCCGGCAGACGTGGCCGGACGACAGGCAGCAAGAGAAGTTGGGGGAGCCCGACAGAGCCGGGTGCGGAGGAAGATCGTGGCTAAGGGAGTCCAGGCACCGCGCCGCTACGAACGAGTCGTGCAGCAGATCGAGCAATGGATCCTGGACGGCAGCATGAAGCCGGGAGACCAACTGCCGGGCGAGCACGACCTGGCGCAGCAGTTTGGAGTGAGCCGCACGGCGGTGCGAGAGGCGGCAAAGACATTGCGGGAAAAAGGCTTAATCGAGCCATGTTCCGGTCGAGGGACATTTATTACCCATGGCATGTCGCAGGTCATGCGGCAATCGCTGGACCTGATGGCCAAGATGGGCCAACTGGACGGCCGCGCTCATTTGGGCGAGGTGCGCAACATTCTGGAGCCCCACATCGCGGCTTTGGCAGCGACACGCACGGAACAGCAGCATCTGCGCTCCCTCTGGGAGGC
The DNA here is from genome assembly GCA_035935775.1 of Terriglobales bacterium. Lineage (GTDB taxonomy): Bacteria > Acidobacteriota > Terriglobia > Terriglobales > Acidobacteriaceae > JAICWP01. The sequence continues at coordinate 4,597 of DASYWT010000305.1, read as the reverse complement.
GTTCCAGAGCATGGACCGTAATCTGGATAACCCCGACGGCTACATCGAGGCCGATCTTGATTTCCACTTGGCGCTGGCCGAAGCAGCGGGAAACCCTCTGATCTTGTCGCTGCTGGATTCCATTGTCGGCTTGCTGCGAGAAGAGCGCATCCGGTTGTTTCAGATTAAAGGCGCTCCGGAGCGCAGCCAGCGTCACCACAAGCGGATTCTGGAGGCTATCGAACGCCGCGACCCGGAAGGCGCCCGCGAGGCCATGCGCGCGCATCTGCAGGAAGTCCGCAAATATTCATCCCAGTAGGATGTGCCGCTTCACGGCTGAAAGTGGCAGAGCCTGAGGTGGCTCGGCGCAGGCTTAAAAAAGCAGGTCCTTCGCCGCGCTCTCCTTCGACAAGCTCAGGGCGGCTTTCGCTGAAACCAGTCGCGCAGCTCAGGATGACAATCATTATTGCAGGTCCTTCGCTGCGCTCTCCTTCGACAAGCTCAGAGCGGCTTTCGCTGAAACCAGTCGCGCAGCTCAGGATGACAATCATTATTGCAGGTCCTTCGCTGCGTCTCCTTCGACAAGCTCAGGGCGGCTTTCGCTGAAGAGCAGTCGAGCAGTCAGCAACTCGGCATTACACGCTAGATGCTTCGGCGCTGAAGCGCCTCAGCATGACGCCCATCCGAATGTCGAGTCAGATGCGCGGACGGCCTGAAGGCCCCACTCAAGGCCCGTGCCCAATCGGAGTTTCCCTAGGTTTTCTTGCTCACCACGGCCTCGATAGTGGTGCCGAAATCCTTGAGCATGACCACGGCCGCGTTGCGGCCGGGAGCTCCGCTCACCGAACCGCCAGGATAGGTGCAGGCGCCGGTCTGGTAGAGGCCGGGGATCGGCATGCGGTGCTGCGCCCAGCCGGGCATGGGGCGCATGGGACCGGTTTGCGCCGCATTCTGCGCACCGCCGTGGGTGCTGCCATGCCAGAAGTGGGGATTCATGCGCTCGAAATCAATGGGGCTCTCGATGAACTCGCCCAGGAACTTGTCCGGCGTCAGGCTGGGGCAGAAGCGCCGCAACTGCTTGAGATTGGCCTCCGCCACCTGCTGCTTGATTTCGTCCCAGTGCTCGGGGCCTTGCTTGATGTCGTAGGGATACCAGCTGACCAGTTTGAGCGTGTGCATGCCGGCGGGGGCGCGGCTGGGGTCGGCTGACGTGCAGCAGATGCAATGCATGGGCGGGTCTTCGGTGTTGATGTTGCCGCAGGCGTCATCGAAAGCCACGCGCAGCGCGCGTTCAGGCGAAACCAGCAGGCCCGTTTCCGCCGGCGAAATGGTGCCGCCGCCATCGAGGGGGAAAACCGGAGGCGCGGTAGTGGCGTAGTGGCTGACGAACATGGCTTCTTCGGCCTGCCAGGTATCCACGCCATCAAGAAAATCCTGGGGCCAGAGCTCGCGCGGCGCCATGTCCACCAGGTGCTTGATATGCACGGTGGAAACCACGGCCTTGTCGGCGCGGTAAGAGGTGCCGTCGCCGCACTCCACGCCCACGCAGCGGCCGTTTTCGATGATGAAACGCTCCACCCACTTGTTGGGGAGGATGACGCCGTTGTGAGCCTCTATGTAACGGTCCAATGCCTCGGCCAATTTTCCTGATCCGCCCTTGGGCATGGGCCGGCCCGAGTGCTGCTGGCCAAAGGCGGTGTAGGCCACGCGCCCGCTGACCGGCGCGTCCGGCGCTTCCGACGTAATGTGCGCCATGAACACCATGAAGGCGCGGGTGTGTTCCTCTTCATAATTCGCCTTGATGATTTCCCAGGCTGCCATGGCCAGACGGCGCTGCCACAATTTGCCGCGCGGGTGAGCGGCCAGACGCTCAGGAAGGGACGGCCCGAAACCGATGGGCGTGAAGGTGGAGTCGCGGAATATAGGCGCCACCGAATTAAATTCTTCATACATGCGGCGGTAGGCGGCGCCGTCCTTTTTGGAAAACTTGACGAAGTCGGCGATGGTGCGTTCCACGTCGCGCCACTGGGTGATGTGGCTGCCATCCAGGAACGACATGTGAAGGATGGGATCGGGGTCAATGTATTCGAGCCCATAGTCGCGCAGGGGAATCTCGTTGTTGCGCAGCATGGGATTGGACTGGATGAAGTACTGGGCGGTAGAGCAAACGTCATCTTTGAAGCCGCGCAGGGTCAGTTCCGCGGTCTTCACGCCGCCGCCGATAGTGGGCCGGCCTTCCAGCACCACGCAGCGATAGCCCGCCTTGCAGAGATAGGCCGCTGTGATCAGGCTGTTGTGTCCCGCCCCGGCGACCACGATGTCGTAGCGCTCGGTGCGCGGACCCTGTTGGCCGATGGCCGCCAGAGGCTTCAAAACGAGGGGCGCGACCGCCGCCCCTTTGAGAAAACCGCGCCGAGTAATGTCGCTCATGAGGTTGCTCCTATCGGCCGCCAGGCTTGCCAGCCTCGGACCGGCCTACCTGCTGCTGCAGCGAAGGTGCCGAGTGGCAGGTGCTGCACACCGTTTTGGCGTGATTTTTTTCGTGGCACGAGATGCAAACGCCCATGGTGGTCACGCTGGTTCTCTCATACATCGCCGGCATCTCCTGCACCGGTCCGTGGCAGTTCTGGCACTTCAAGCCGGCGCCGAGGTGAAAGCGATGACCCCACTTCACGCCCGGCATCACTTTGTAGACACGCACCCAGGGAATGGTCTGATGGGCGCGGTCAAACTCCGCCAGTTTCTTGATGGCCGGGGAATCCTTAGCCACCGACTGGTGGCAGGTCATGCAGATGCTGGTGGCGGGGTAGGTCATCATCTTGCCGGGGTCAGGATTGGTGTGGCAATACTGGCAGCCAATCTTCAGGGCCAAGTGCGTCTTGTGGCTGTAGGGCAGCGGCTGGGCCGGAGGGGCGGGATGCAGCGGGTTGTCGGGCACGAGTTGCGGGGGATAGGCGGGCGCACTCTGCGCCGGCACCCTTACCGCGGTGAAAAGCAGGACGGCCAATGCCGCGAATAGCAACGCAGAATTTGGCTTAGGTCTCACAACCCACCTCCCGTCACCTAGGTTTTCCTGCTGACCACTTCCTCAATGCTGGTGCCGAAATCCTTGAGCATAACCACCGCCGCGTTGCGGCCTGGGGCGCCGGTCACGGAGCCGCCAGGGTGCGTGGTCGCGCCGGTCTGGTACAGGCCAGGGATGGGCATGCGATGCTGCGCCCAGCCCAGCATGGGACGCATGGGGCCGGATTGCGCGGCATCGGTTCTGCCCCCGTGGGCGCTGCCGTGCCAGAAGTGCGGATTCATGCGCTCAATGTCGAGCGGGCTGGTGAGGAAGCGCGCCAGAATTTTGTCGTCCGTCAGGTTGGGCGAGAACCGCCGCAGATAATTCAGATTGGCCTGGTCTACCTGATGCTTGATTTCGTCCCAATGCTGCGGCCCTTCCTTCAGGTTGTAGGGCTGGAAGCCGATGATTTTAACGGTGTGCATGCCGGGAGGCGTGCGCGACGGATCAGGAACGCTGCAGCAGATAACCTGCAGGGGCGGGTCGTCGAGATTCACCGCGCCGGAAGTATCGTCAACAGCGAAACGCAGGGCGCGGTCGGCATTGGCAATCACGCCGGCTTCGGTGGGCGTCAGCATTCCGCCGTGCACGGCATAGGTGGGCGGCACGGAGGTCGCGTAATGGCTGACGAACATGGTGCGCTCGCCCTGCCATGTTTCCACGCCATCGAGAAAGTCCTGCCCCCAGAGCTGGGCCGGGGCCATCTTCACCAGGTGCTTGATGTGGATGGTAGAAACCACCGCCTTCCTGGCGCGATAGGAGCTGCCATCGTCACACTCCACGCCGGCGCAGCGGCCGTTTTCGATGATGAAACTGCGCACCCACTTGTTGGTGAGAATGACGCCGTTGTGGGCCTCGATGAAGCGGGCCAGCACCTGGGTGAGCATTCCCGAGCCGCCCTTGGGGAGCGGCCGACCTCCGTGCTGCTGGCCGGCGAAGCCGTACGCGAATCGGCCAGTGACGGGGTCGCTGGGAGCTTCGGAAGAGAGATGGGCCATGAAGAGCAAGGCGGCGCGGGAGTGGTCGTCTTCAAAGTTGTCGCGGATGATTTCCCAAGCCGACATGGCGAGGCGGCGCTGCCACAGCCTGGCGCGAGGAACTTTGGCCAGAAGGTCATTCATGGGCGGGCCAAAGCCGATGGGGGTGAAGCTGGCGGCGCCAAAGGCAGCTTTGACCGAGTCGAACTCAGCCAGCATGCGGCGGTAGGCGGCGGCGTCCTTCTTGGAGAATCTGGCGAATTCCGCGACAGTGCGGTCTGCATCGCGCCACTGCGTCAAGTATTCGCCGTCGCCAAACACCACGTGGAAGATGGGATCGGGCGTGATGTATTCGAGGCCGAAGTCGCCCAGGCGAAGCTCGTCGTTCTTCAGCAGGGGATTGGCCTGAATGCCGCTGTGGGCGGTGGAGCAGACGTCATCATGAAAGCCGCGCAGAGTGAGCTGGGCGGTCTTGACTCCGCCGCCGACCACGGCGCGGCCTTCCAGCACCAGACAGCGGTATCCGGCTTTGGCAAGGTAGGCGGCCGTGATGAGACTGTTGTGGCCGGCGCCGGCC
>DASYWT010000304.1:0-10900 GCA_035935775.1 Terriglobales bacterium | reverse complement strand
CGCCTCCGTGTGCCCGGTAGGCGCCATGCGCAAGACCACGGCTGGACCGGTCATTTACGAGGAAAGCCGGTGCATGGGCTGCCGCTATTGCATGGTGGCCTGTCCCTTTGGTGTTCCGAAATATGAATGGTCGAAAGTTCTGCCGCGGGTGCAGAAGTGCACCATGTGCGCCGACCGCGTCGCCGCCGGCAAACCTACCGCCTGCGCCGAAGCCTGTCCTACCGGTGCCACCAAGTTTGGCGAGCGGGACGAACTGATCAAGGAAGCAGAGCAGCGCCTGCATGACAATCCGGGCAAGTACGTGAACCACATCTACGGGCTGACGGAAGTGGGCGGAACCTCCGTGCTCATGCTTTCCAGCGTGCCCTTCGAGGAGTTCGGCTTCCCTGCCGAACTGACGCGCGACCCGCTGCCCTTGTTTACCTACCGCGTGCTCTCGCGCATTCCAGACTTCGTGCCTCTGGGGGGAATCCTGCTGGGTGGAGTGTGGTGGATCACACACCGGCGGGAGGAAGTGGCCGCGGCTGAGGCCAAGGAACAAGCGGAGAAAGAGGCCAGGAAAGCGAGGAAGAAATGAAATTCCGGCTCACCTTCTGGAAAGCGGTTCTGGTCGTGCTGCTGGCGGCAGCGGCCTATGCCACGGTGGTGCGCTTCGCCGAAGGCCTGGGCCGCTCCACCAATTTGAGCGACCAGTTTCCCTGGGGCCTGTGGATCGGCTTCGATGTGCTCTGCGGAGTAATGCTGGCCGCAGGCGGCTTTACTTTGACCGCGGCCGTGCACATCTTCAATCTGCAGCGGCTGAAGCCCATCGTGCGCCCCACCGTGCTCACCGCATTCCTGGGCTACGTGCTGGTGTGCGTGGCCCTGATGTTCGACCTGGGACGGCCCTACCGCATCTGGCACCCCCTGGTCATGCGCAACCCGCACTCGGTGATGTTTGAAGTGGCCTGGTGCGTGATGCTCTACACCAGCGTGCTGGCGCTGGAGTTCTCGCCCATCGTGCTGGAGCGCTTCCACCTGGAGCGGCCGCTGAAATTCGTGCGCAAAGCGCTGATTCCCCTGGTGGTGCTGGGAGTGGTGCTTTCCACGTTGCACCAGTCGTCGCTGGGCACGCTTTACCTGATCATGCCCAACAAGCTGCACCCCTTCTGGTACAGCCCGCTGCTGCCGGTGTTCTTCTTCCTTTCGGCGATTGGGGTGGGCCTGGCCATGACCATCTTCGAATCGTCCATGAGCGCCAAACATTTCGGGCGGCAACTGGAACTGCCCATCCTGCAGGAGTTGGGAAGGGTGCTGGCGGTGGTGCTGTGCGTGTACGCGATCCTCCGCACGGAAGACCTGCTGCACCGGGGTGTGCTGCAGCAGTTGGTAGCCGGAGCCTATGCCCGCTATGAGACGCTACTGTTCCTGCTGGAGGTGGCGCTGGCGATCGTAGCGCCCCTGGTGTTGCTTTCCTTCCGCCGCGTGCGCACAAGCTCGGGCGGGCTGTACCTGGCAGCGGTGCTGGTGCTGCTGGGATTCATTACCAACCGGCTGAACGTAAGCATCACGGGAATGGAATCGTCGGCGGGGCTGCACTACATTCCGCGCTGGACCGAAGTGGCGGTTACGGGCGGCATCATCGCATCCGGCTTTGCCCTCTTTGGCCTGGCGGTGAAATACCTGCCTATATTCCCTGCCGAGGAACTGCGGCCAGTCCCAGAAGATTCCGAGGTTGCGTTCGGCGGCGACGTAGTGGGAGAGGCGGTGCCGGAGCATGCGGGCGACTGAGCAAGCCGGAACAGCGTGGCGGCGCAGCCTCAGCCTGAGGCAAAGTCTGGGCGCCAAGCTCATCTGGCTGCTGCTGGGCGCGATGGTGGTGATTTTCGCCCTGCTGGGCCTCGTGACTATCCGCCTGCACCGGCAGCACCTGGAAGCCGCCACCCTGCAGGCGGCGGAGCGCGTGAGCGACCTGATCAAGCGCAGCACTTCCTACAGCATGCTGCGCAACGACCGCGAAGGCCTCTACCACATGATGACCACCATTGCCGGCGAGCCCGGCGTGGTGCGAGTGCGCATCTTCGATCAGCAGGGCAAGATCAGCTATTCCACCGATCTGAGCGAGGTCAACCGCAACGTGGACAAGGGGGCGGAAGCCTGCTACGGCTGCCACGCGCAATCTCAACCGCTCGCCCGGTTGAACCGGCCCGACCGTTTTCGCATTTACAAGCGTAACGGCCATCGCGTGCTGGGCATCATCACACCCATTGAGAATCAACCCAGCTGCTCCAATGCCGCTTGCCACGCCCATCCCGCCAGTCAGCAGATTCTGGGTGTGCTGGACACAAACTTGAGCCTGGCGGCGGCGGACGCCAGCCTGGCGCAGGGCACGCGCCACCTGCTGGCCTACACCGGGGTGGCGGTGCTGCTGATCGCCTTCCTCTGCTGGTTATTCGTGTGGCAGGTGGTGCAGAAGCCGGTGAAACGGCTGACCGCAGGCACCCAGAAGCTGAGCGAGGGCGAGCGCGGCTATCAGATCGAGAAAGGCTCCAGCGACGAACTGGGCGAACTGGCAGACTCCTTCAACCGCATGAGCTTGCAGCTGCGCCAGGACGAGGAGGAGATCACCGCCTGGGCGCGCACCCTGGAAGAGCGCGTGGAGGAGAAAACACGGGAGCTGAAGCGCGCCCACGAACACGTGCTGCAGGTGGAGAAAATGGCCTCCGTGGGCAAGCTGGCGGCAGTGGTGGCGCACGAAATCAACAATCCGCTCTCCAGCATACTGACTTACGCCAAGCTGCTGCGGAAGTGGATGGAGCGCCCCGATGGCGGCCGCGACAAGCGCGAGGACGCCGAGCAGTGCCTCGATCTGATCGCGGCGGAGAGCCGGCGCTGCGGCGACCTGGTGAAGAACCTGCTCACCTTTTCCCGGGTCCAGCCCATCAACCTGCAACCCACCGACATCAGCGCGGTGGTGAACCGCTGCTACCGGCTGGTGCAGCACCAGTTGGAGTTGAGCAACATCCAGTGGCAGGAGGAGATTGCACCCGAATTGCCGCCGGTGATTTGCGACAGCGCTCAAATCGAGCAGGTGCTGCTGGCGCTGACCATGAATGCCATTGACGCCATGCCGCGCGGCGGCAATTTGTGGGTGAACGTCACGCCCACTCCCGACGGAAGCCAACTGGAGGTGCAGGTGCGCGATGACGGCTGCGGCATCGCGCCCGAAATTCTGCCCCAGATTTTCGAGCCCTTCCTCACCACCAAGGAGACTGGCCACGGCGTGGGCCTGGGACTGGCTATCAGCCGCAGCATTGTGGAGCGCCACGGCGGCCGCATCGAGGCACAGTCGCAACTGGGGCGGGGCACGACTTTCATCGTCCATTTGCCATTACAGGCAGGGGCGGCGGAGTCAATGCGAGCGGAACTGGCGGCGGCCGGCAAAGCGAGGTGATGAACGTGAACGGGCAAGGCAAGTTGCTGATTGTGGATGACGAGCTCAGCGTGCGTGATTCGCTGAACAAATGGTTTCACGAGGAAGGCTATGAGGTAGGAATCGCCGAGAGCGCCAGTGAAGCCCTCTCGCGCATGGCGGAGCAGCGCTGGGATGCCGCCCTGCTGGACATCAAGATGCCGGGCACGGACGGAATTGAGCTGCAGCGCAAGCTGCACGAGGTGGATCCGAAACTGATCGTCATCATGATGACCGGGTATGCCTCGGTTGAAACTGCGGTCACAGCGCTGAAGAACGGCGCCTACGACTATGTGACCAAGCCGCTGGACCCGGATGAAATTGCGCACCTGGTGAAAAATGCGCTCGCCCACCGCCACGCCGAGCAGGAAAACGTCGCCCTTAAGGAAACCGTAGCCGAGGTCATGCGTTCGCCCGACCTGGTGGGCAAGAGCCCCGCCATGCAGCGGGTGCTGGATGCAATCGAGACGGTCGGCCCGACCGATGCCACCGTGCTGATCACGGGCGAAAGCGGCACGGGCAAGGAACTGGTGGCGCGAGCCATTCATGCCGCCAGCTCCCGGCGCTACAAGCCGCTGGTGGTGATCCATTGCGGCGCGCTCACAGAAACGCTGCTGGAAAGCGAACTCTTTGGACACGAAAAAGGCGCTTTTACCGGAGCGCAGTACCGCAAAAAGGGCAAGTTCGAGATCGCCGAGGGAGGGACAGTCTTCCTGGATGAAATTGGCGACATCAGCCTCAAAACCCAGACCGATCTGCTGCGGGTGCTGCAGGAGCGGGAGATCACCCGCGTAGGCAGCAACCAGCCGATTAAGGTGGATTTCCGCTGCATCGCGGCCACCAACAAGAGCCTGGAGGCGCTGATCGAGGAGGGCAAGTTCCGTCCCGACCTGTTCTATCGCCTGAACGTCTTTCGCATCGAGCTGCCGGCCCTGCGGGAGCGCACGGAGGACATTCCGCTGCTGGTGGAGCATTTTGTGCAGAAGTTCTCGCTGGCCATGAACAAGCGCATCACCCGGGTGGCCCCGGAAGCGATGTACGCGCTGCAGCAGAACGACTGGCCGGGCAACGTGCGCGAACTGGAGAACGCGATAGAACGGGCCATGGTGGTGGCGCAGGAACCGGAACTGCGGGAACACGACTTCATCCTGAAGCCGCGCAACCACAACGGCACCGCCTCAAAATCGCTGGAGGAAATCGAGAAGGCGCACATTCTGCGGGTGCTGGAAGGTTGCGGCTGGAACCAGACGCGGGCGGCCGAGGTGCTGGGCATTGACCGGGTGACGCTGCACCACAAGATCAAGCGCTATGGCTGGAGCCGGTCCACGGTCACAAGCCGATGAAGCTGCTGCATCTGCTGCCGATCGGAAATTGCGACGGCCGGCTGCTTCAGGAGCTGGGCGCCGCCATGGCGGGTGTGTTTCGTGTTCCGTTTCTGGTGTTGCCTCGGGCTTTGGACCCGGAGTTTGCTTTCCATCCCGAGCGGCAACAATACCACTCGTCGGAAATCCTGGCGGCCATGCAGCCCCGGCTCAGGGGCGACTGCTGGCGGGTGCTGGGCGTGGCGGCTGTGGACCTCTACATTCCTATTCTGACCTTCGTGTTTGGCGAGGCCCAGATCGGCGGCGGCTGCGCCGTAATTTCCAGCTACCGCCTGCGGCAAGAGTTCTACGGACTGGCTGCCAATGCGGAATTGCTGCGGGAGCGGCTGTTGAAGGAAGCGATACACGAAATCGGGCACACGCTCGAGTTAACCCATTGCCAGGACTACCGCTGTGCCATGGCGGCATCACACGCCGTGGAGTGGATTGACATTAAGGAGGCCTGGCTCTGCTCGCAGTGCCAGTCACAAGCGCTGACGGGCGGGCCAGGAAAGTCGTTCGCAGTTAGCCGTTAATTGCAAAGCTCGGGGGAGGGACCATGCTTACCAAGGAACATGTGCGTAATAATCACGATCATAGAACTACGCCCGAATTCCACGAACCTGAAGCCTGGCTCGGTCACGCCCCGCAGAAGCCAGTGAAGATCTGCTTCTCGGCCACCAACCCGGAGGCCTGGGAAGCGGGCACGGAAGCGGTGATCAACTGGCGCGGCAAACGGTTCCGCATTGTTTGCGAAGGCAATGACGCGCCCCTGACGCAGACCTCGCGGGGAATTCTGGTGGGGGAGTGAGCCCCGCTCCCGCGTGACGATAGCGATTGCCCTTGTGCACTTCGCGGGCGGAGGCGCCTGCCTCACAACACTTATTGAGGGCTTGTGGCGGACGGCAGAACGGCGTCGCGCAGCTTGGCGGCGGTCGCGGCGTCAAAGCCTTCCATCACCACCACATACTTACCGTGTGGCTCGACGAACACCGGGCCATCTTCCGTATTCCATTGCGTGGTGGCATCGGCAATGGAAACCTGCACGCCGGCCGCCGCTTGCGCTGGGGCCGGCCGCGAACCGGCGGCAGCTTCCACCTGCTTGTATTTCTTCTTTAAGGACTGGGTGTAAATACCGGCAAATTTAGTCGCCTGCTCAGGCTCAGCCCACTGTGATAAGTAAAGCAGGGCCAGGCTGTCAGCAGGGGTGTTCTTCTGGTGCGCCGCATAATAGTAGCCACCGCGCCATTGTGGCCACACCTGCCGCGCCACGTCCTCGCTGGCATATTGCTCCACCATCACCGAGACGTCGAATTCGCCGACCGCGCCCACGTCCACCTTCTGCCAGGGCTTGCCCAGCACCTTCTCCAGTTTGGGCGGGTGCAAAGGCTCCAAATGCTCACCCGCCAGGTAGACCGCCGGCTGCATGACCTCGCGCGTATTCAGCGGCGGGTTCTGGAGCACGTCGTCAAAAGCCGCGTCTTTCCCTTTCCTCTGCAATAAGGTGCGCTCAAAATCCAAACCATAGGTATAAGGGAAGGCCAGTGAGTCCTTCACATAGAGCGGGGCGCTTTCGAAAATGGGCGAGCCGGACGTGACCCCGGCCTTCATGGCGGCGACAATTTCGGGCGCGTCGAGAATGGTTTTGCCCAGAGGCGCCAGTTCGTAGTCCGTGAGCACCACCATGGCCTGGCCTTCGCTCACCGCCTGGCGGGCAGCGACGGCTTCGTCATCTTGCACATCCGAATCTTTTTTCTCGCTGCGCGGGCCATCCTTCAACCAGTGGTCGAGGTTGCAGTCCTGATCCTGCAGAGCGTGGGTGAGTTCGTGGGCCAACACCGGCTTTTGCACGTCCACATCCACCCAGTCAAGCAGGTTCACGGTTTTGGATTTGGGATCGTAATAGCCAGCCACCTGCTCGCGCAGCAAAGCCATGAGAAAAGTCTGCAGGTCGAAATCGCGCGGCAGCAGCCCGAATTTTTTCAGCACCAGCGCCGAACGTTCCAGGCGCTGCGTGTCCTGATCGTTGCCCATCCTGCCCGCGATATATTTCATGGCCTGGTCGCGGCTGACCAGCGCGCGTTTTACGGGATGGCGAACGGGCAAGCCGCTGTCCTGGCTGGCGAAGGCAATAATTTGGTCAACCGAGCGAAACAGTTCCTGGGCCTGGGCCTGAGTAATGTGGGTTTCCGGCTGGGCGGCAGGTGGAGCCTGCGAAGGAGACTGGGCCGCCGGCGCCGTTTGCGACAGGGCCACGCCGGTCAGCAGCGCGGCCGCCAGCAAAAATCGAAGAGTCATGTCAGTTCTTGGGTACGAGTTAACCGCTAACAGGTGCTGGGCACTCGCCACTAGCGGCTATACACCGTGGGCTGCGGCCCTTTTTCCAGGGTCTGGCGGTCCCAGATGGCGCCCTCGCGGGAATAGTTGGCGAGTTCGAAATCCTGGGTCAGTTCCAGCGCGTCGGTGGGACAAGCATCTTCGCACAGTCCGCAGAACATGCAGCGGCTGAGGTCGTAGGTGAAGGTGGTGAGTTCCTTGCGGCGCGTGGCCGCGTTGCGCTCGCTGGTGACCACGATCAGGTGCTCGGGGCAGGCCAGCGCGCACAGGTCGCAAGCGATGCACATGGTCTCGCCCGTGTCGGGGTTAACGTTCAGGCGCGGCGCCCCGCGATAGCGTTCGGCCACCTGCGGCCTCTGCAGCGGATATTGCTCGGTGTAAATCTCCTTGGGGTCCTGGTAACGGAAGGTGACGGACAAACCCTTCAGCAGGTCAACCAAGAATACGCGGCGAAGAACGTTGGAAATTGAGAGTCCCATCGGGGCACCAACTATTCAGTCTATCACCCGATGCAAGCGAAAAGGCTGCCAGGCCGCACACTCAGGGCGCCAGCGGAGCGCCCGGCATAGCGGTCAAGCAGCCTTTTCCGTTACCGTTCCAGCACCTGGTGCTTGCCAGGAACGGGCCGGTTGTCTCGCAGGCCTTACTTGCGGCGGCGAGTAATGACGCCGGCAGCCAGCGAACCGAAGCCCAGAAGTCCAAGCAAGGGCAGGGGAGACGCCGTCTGCGGCAGATTGCCGGCGGCCTTGTTCTGGGCCGTCTGCGGGTTGTCGTTGGCTGCGGCAGCGCCGGTCTGGCCCGCGTTGGCGGCGTTCTGGTCGCTGGCGGCAGCATTGTTATCGCTGGGGTTCTGACCTGCGGCGGCCGCGTTCTGGCTGGAGTTGTCCGCTCCGCTTGCAGCGGTACTGCCCGCGGCGGCGCTGCCGGACGGATTGGAGCTGCTGCTGGCAGCACTGCTCTGATCGCTGGGCGTCGCAGGCTGTGCGTACGCCGGGTTGCTGGAAGAGCTGCCGGCATTCACGCTGGGCGTGGTCGAGGTTGCTGGCTGGCTGCTGGTGTCAGTTCCGGTAGACGGGCTGGTGCTGGGACTGGCTGCGGGCGTTCCCTGCGATGCCGTCTGATCGTTGGGATTAGTCGTCGTGCTCTGCGGAGCGGCAGCTGAGCTGGACGGATTCGCGGCGTTCGGGTTGGACTGGTTGGACTGCGCGGCTTCACCGCTGGCCCCGCCGGTGGGTCCGGCGGCGCCAGGATTCGAGCTGTTGCTGCAGGTATCGGCAACGTGCTGGATCGAGCTGACGGTCAGCGAATTTCCGTTGGAGGAAGCTGCGCCATTCTGTGTACCCGAATTGGGAGCAGCAGAGCCGGTAGTGCCGGTAGAGGCGTTGCTCATCGTACCCGTGATCTGCACTTCGTGCCCTACATGCTGCTGCAACTGGCTGGTGTCGCCGGTCAAGGTATAGGTGGTCCCGGTGGTGTCCTGGGTCAGGGTGTAGTTGCCGCTGGAGCCGCTCAGACAGCCCTGGACCGTGCTTTGCCCGGAATTGCCGGACGTGCCCTGATTGTTCGCACCCGCCTGCGAACTGGGAGCAGCCGAGTTGTTGGGATTGGTGGTGGAGTTCTGATCAGGCGTCTGCGCCCCGGTTGAGGGGCTGGCCTGGGTGTTGGGATTCTGAGTCTGATCAGGCGTTTGTGCGGGAGCGGCCTGAGTATTGGGATTCTGGTTTTGGTCAGGCGACTGCTGGGTCTGCGGTGTTGCCTGACCGCTGCTGGGATTGCTGGGCGATGTGTTCTGGTCTTGCGCCACCGCCACGGCCGCCCCAAGGAGCAAAATCGAGGCCAAGGTTAGTACTCGCTTCATGCATCTCCTCCTGGTATTCCTGCCTTTGGCGCGGATGGGCAGGATGACCCACCATTAGAGGAAGCGGCTGGATGCGGGGTTGGCAGCCCGGGAGCCAGGAGCCAGGGGTCGAGAGTCCGCCAACCCTGGCTGACTAAGCCTTGAGGGACAACCGCTTACAGCATAGAAATGAACACGAATCTGATCACCTGAGCTGTCCTCGTTGGCTGATAACGGACTCCTGAGTACCGACTCCCGAGTGCCCTTCTCCCGGCTAGAATGGTGGTCTCGACGATGAACTCCGCCACCGCTGACGAAGTATGGATGGAAGAAGCGCTACGCCAGGCACAACGGGCCCTGGAAGCGGGCGAGGTGCCAGTGGGAGCAGTGGTGGTGTGCGGCGAGCAGATTGTGGGGCGGGGCTTCAACCGCAACCTGCTGGACGAAGACCCGACGGCCCATGCCGAGATCGTGGCGCTGCGTAAAGCGGCGCGCAAGATCGGCAACCATCGCCTGCTGCAGTGCGAGATGTATGCCACCATCGAACCCTGCTCGATGTGCGCCGGAGCTCTGATGCACGCCCGCGTGCGGCGCCTGGTGTACGGCGCCGACGATCCCAAGGCGGGGGCGGTGCATTCAGCCCTGAGAGTGCTCAACTATCCCACGCTCAACCACAAAATGCAGGTCAAAGCGGGAGTACTGGCGGGGCGTTGCGCGGAGATGCTGCAAGCCTTCTTCCGGGCGCGGCGGGCGGAGCAGAAGGGCTGACCCACCTCAGGCCGCGGCTCCTGGCCGTGCCGGAAAGCGGTAATTACCTCGTAACACGATACGTAACCCTGCCCGTTACATCGTAATACGATGTTTATGCGTGCTTTAGGGTCTTTATTTTGGGGCCACGCCGGAGCCCGTGCACCTCATCCAAGTGATTAAAGGGGGTAAGCAAATGGCAGACTACGCTACGAACCTGCCGCTCACGGCCAGCAATCGGGCTTCGTGGTCGGCAATCTTTGCGGGAACCTTCGTGTTCGTCGCAATCGAGATCACGTTTCTGGCTTTAGGAATCGCCATCTTCGGCGGCAGCGCTTCTGCGCCGACGTCGGGAACCATGGCTACCGGGATCTCCATCTGGGCAGGCATTCTGACCCTGTTCGCGCTCTACTTCGGCGGGCGTACCGCCGGACGGTTAAGCGGCACAGGTAATCGGAACATCGCCTTCTATCACGGACTGGTGACCTTCGGAATGTGCGTCTTCTCCGCCATTCTGATGGCCGTGCTGATCCTGGCTCCGGCAGAGATCGCCAGCGCCGGCAATGCCAGCGTCAGCCTGGTAACGGTACGCCACTTGTTCGCCGAGGGCGGATACGCTCTGTTTGCGTCGCTGCTGGTAGGCGGGATCCTGGCTTGCATAGGCGCGGCCAGCGAGGCCAAAAACAACGCTGCGCCTCCGGTGGAGCGGCCCAGCAACCTGAGAACCGTGGCCTGAGCCGTTTTTCTCGCGCGTTACGGACCAGCCGGCCCGGAGGGAGGGGGCCGGCTTTTTCTTTTTTGGCGGCTTTATTGGTCGCCGGCCGTGCCGGCCGCGGCGCGGCCATTGAACCTTGCCTTCACCTCCTGAGGAATGCCAACGCTCTTGAAGCGTATCGGGGCGTCCCCCGTACGCACCACCCACACGCGCTTTTCGATTATCTCGGCAGCAAGCGCATCGGTCTTTAGCAGCCGGTGGCGCACGGAAAAACTTCCCTGCCCCCACTCCGATATGGACGACTCAGCGGTGAGCGTGTCGCCGAATTGCGAGGGCAGCAGGAAGAGGGCACGCGATTCCACCAGCGGGATGCCGGCAATCCCATAGCGCTGCAGCAGCAGGGGCTTGGGCAGGCCGGCGTACGCGAACAGGGCGTTGGTGCAGGCGTCACA
>DASYWT010000303.1:0-14328 GCA_035935775.1 Terriglobales bacterium | reverse complement strand
AACTCGCGCACGGCGTTTGCCGGGCTGAGCGGCAAGCCCTACCCCATCTGGCAGATCCCGCTACGCGCCGGCATGAGCATCGGCATGATGCTGGTGAGCGTGGAACTCCTGATGATGCTCATCATCCTGCTCTTCGTGCCGCCGGATTACGCCGGGCCTTGTTTCATCGGCTTCGCCATTGGCGAGTCGCTGGGTGCGGCTGCACTGCGCATCGCCGGCGGCATTTTCACCAAGATTGCCGATATCGGCTCCGACCTGATGAAAATCGTCTTCCGCATTAAGGAAGACGATGCGCGCAACCCCGGCGTGATTGCCGACTGCACCGGCGACAACGCCGGCGACTCGGTGGGCCCCAGCGCCGATGGCTTTGAGACTTATGGCGTCACCGGCGTGGCGCTTATCACTTTCATTCTGTTGGGCGTGAAGGACCCGACGGTGCAGGTGCAGCTGCTGGTGTGGATCTTCGTGATGCGCATCATGATGCTGATTTCGAGCGCCGGCGCTTACTTCCTGAACGGCGCCATCGCCAAGGCGCGCTACGCGCACGCCGAGGACATGAACTTCGAGACGCCGTTGACCTCACTGGTATGGCTGACCTCCCTCATTTCTATCGGTCTCACCTACCTGGTCTCGTACTACACCATTCCCAGCCTGGGCGGCGACACCAGCCTGTGGTGGAAGCTCTCGTCCATTATTTCCTGCGGCACGCTGGCCGGCGCCATCATTCCTGAGCTGGTGAAGGTGTTCACTTCCACCGAGTCGCGTCACGTGAAGGAAGTAGTGACCTCGGCCAACGAAGGTGGCGCCTCGCTCGGCATTCTGTCCGGGTTCGTAGCCGGCAACTTTTCTGCCTACTATCTGGGTGTGGTCATGGTGGCGCTGATGGGAATTTCCTACCTGGTCAGCACCCAGGGGCTGGGCGCCATCATGCTGGCCGCTCCCGTGTTTGCTTTTGGCCTGGTGGCCTTCGGCTTCCTCGGCATGGGGCCGGTGACCATTGCGGTGGATTCCTACGGCCCGGTGACGGACAACGCGCAATCGGTGTATGAGTTATCGCTGATTGAGCAAATTCCCGGCGTGGAGCGCGAAATCGAGCGCGACTACAAGATGCCGGTGAGGTTCGAGCGCGCCAAGCACCTGCTGGAAGCCAACGACGGGGCAGGGAACACCTTCAAGGCGACGGCTAAGCCCGTGCTCATCGGCACCGCCGTGGTCGGCGCCACCACCATGATTTTCTCCATCATCATGGCCCTGACCAACGGGCTCACCGCCAACGTGGGCATGCTCTCGCTGCTGCACGCCCCCTTTGTCCTCGGCTTGATTACCGGTGGCGCCATGATTTACTGGTTCACCGGCGCTTCCACCCAGGCAGTGACCACCGGCGCCTACCGCGCGGTGGAGTTCATTAAAGCGAACATCAAGCTGGAGGGCGTGGAGAAAGCCTCGGTCCAAGATAGCAAGCGAGTCGTGGCCATCTGCACCCAGTACGCGCAGAAGGGCATGTTCATCATCTTTCTGGCGGTGTTCTTCGCCGCCCTGGCTTTTGCCTTCCTGGAGCCATTCTTCTTTGTCGGCTACCTGATTTCCATCGCCACCTTCGGCCTCTATCAGGCCATCTTCATGGCCAACGCCGGCGGTGCCTGGGACAACGCCAAGAAAATCGTGGAAGTGGAGCTCAAGCAGAAGGGAACTGAGCTGCATGCCGCCACGGTGGTAGGCGACACGGTCGGCGATCCCTTCAAGGACACTTCTTCCGTGGCCCTGAATCCCGTGATCAAGTTCACTACGCTCTTCGGCCTGCTGGCCGTGGAGTTGGCGGTGCGGCTGACCTACGAGACTGGGCCGGGGCTGAGCCGCGTGCTGGCGGCAATCTTCTTTGTGATCTCGCTGTTCTTCGTATACCGTTCTTTTTACGGAATGCGCATCAAGGTGGCGGAAGCCGGCACTCCAGCCGCGGCCATGCCGGTCGAGGCTGACATGCCCAAAGCGGCTTCGCGGTAAAACTTCCGCACGTCAAGAAGGGGGACAGCAGTCCCCCCTTTTTTGTGCGCAAAGAGACCTAACAAGTTGTGTCTCTACCGGTGCGAAATTCTTATCCGCCCGAGATGAGTAATGGTAGAGACGTTGCTTGCGACGTCTCCGCGGGCGGGGCGCCCGCGCCACAACATGCGAGGACGAGACGCCCTCGCGACAGCCGGCAAGATGCCGGCGCTGCGGTGGTTGTCGCAGGGATTGGTAGTTTATTACGGCCCGAACAAGGCGCCGTGCACCAGCGCTCGCCCGCCTTTCCCGTGCGGCCACTGCTGACGGTCGAAGCTGATTCCGGGACCGCTGGCTCCAGGCTCGCGGAAACTCTGGTCCAGGCTCAGCGTGCCCTTATCGGAATCGAACCGCGCCACCAGCACCCAGCTTTCCATGTCTCCGGTCACCACCAGGCGATCACTCTTGCGGTCGGCCGCCAGCCAGTGCGGCATGGGAAAGTGGGAGTCAAAAACCAGGCGCGATACTTCCACCGGCTTCTCCGGATGGCTGATGTCCAGCGCAATCAATCCCGGCAGCGCGGCCACTGTCTGGATCCAGTAGTGCCCCACCACCACCGGGACCGAGCAGATGGTGTGCATACTGTCGCCGCCGGGAAAGGTGTAAACCAGTTCCGCGGAGGGCTGTGCCCCGGTCACATCCTTCATCCGATACAGCCCGCAGGAGAACGTGTTCACGTAAATCGAACCGTCGGGCAATAGCCGCGGCTCCGCCGGCCACTGATTATGTTTCCCGGCGTCGTTGGGAAGCGAGACTGTCTTGAGCAAATGCAGGTCGGAAAGCCGCCATACCTGCACCTGCGAGGTTATCTGGTCGTTGATCTTCTTGAGTGTCCAGGAGCCCGGGGGAAGCTTGCCCCAGTCCGGCCAGCCCATAGGGGAACTGCTGCTCACCACGCGGTCGAGTTCGGGCACAACCGCCATGCTGTAAGGCCAAATCAGATCTCTGTCCACCGTTGGGTCCACCGCCGAGGCCGAACGCACCACCGAGCCATCATTGCGCAGCTCAACCAGGCCGCCATCGGCAGCCAGAGCGCCATCATGAGACTGAAAAGTGGCCAGCACATCACCATTGGGCAACCGAACAAAACTGTGGGGGAAGCTATAGCCGGCGCGGTCCTGAAATTGTGCGGCAATGCGCGGTTTTAATGGCTGATTCAGATCGAAGATGAACGTGTGCCCTGCCACCCAGCCATTGGCGTAAAGCAGATTGCCCTGGGGAAAGTCGTACTCGGAGTGATGGGGCATGGAACCGGTGATGCCCACGGGCAACGTGCTGACGATGCGGCCGTAGCTGGGAGACGCCTGGTTGACATCAATGACGGCCAGAAAATCGCTCGATTGCCGTGCCTCATCTCCCGCCCAGACAAAGAGGTACGGGGAACCCGAGGATGTTGTTGAAGGAGGGTTTTCAGCACCCCCTTGCAAGCCCACGGCACAAACTGCCAGTGTCGCCACAACCAACGTGCGCAATTTCATGTGTTTTTCTCGGAATGAAAGGTATACGGGTGGTCTGGGCGCAGTCCACCTTGCAGCGCGGGAAGTATACCCGGGAGCCCAGAGCGCAGGCAGCAATTATTTCTGTGGCATCTTTACTTCTGGTCTTCCTGGGTGCTCAGTCCGCGGATACGCTCCATGACAGCTTCAACCATGCGGTCGCAACGCGCGCCCAGAAAGGGGAAAGCCTGGTTGCGATGTGCGCCGGCGCGGGCAAACAGTTCGCGGCGCAGCAGGGCGCGGGCGCGGTGCAGGCGCACCTTGACGTTTTCTTCCGTGAGTTCCAGAGCTTCGGCGGTATCCGTAGTGCTCATCTCTTCTATGTCGCGCAAGATGAGCACAGAGCGGTAATTGGGGGGCAGGGCGAGGACGGCGCTTTGCAGCAGCGTTACCAGTTCGCGGTCGGAGGCCTGCTGTTCGGGATTGGGTGAGTTCGAAGTCAGCGGGTTCATGTAGCCTCCGTGAGGTTCAGCATCCAGTTCCTGGAAGCGGTTGCTGCGATGGGCGCGAGCCAGGGCCTCATGCACCGCGATGCGGGTTAGCCAGGTGGAGAACTTGGCCCGGCCGGCGAACTGCTCTAGGTGCTGATAGGCGCGGACATAGGCGTCCTGCATGACATCTTCCGCTTCGGCGTCGTTGCGCAGGATGCTCTGAGCAACGCGGTAGAGCCGCTGGTTATACCGGCGCATGATGATCTCAAACAGGGCCGTCTCACCGGCCAGGATGCGCGCCACCACTTCTTCGTCGCTCCAGCACTCCGCTTTGGCCCGCTGCAGCAGCGCGGTTGTGGCCATGGTCTTCTCGCTCTACTACCGAGTGGCAGCCGGACAAAAGGTTACATCCTGGCTAGCGGCGCTCGTTCTTGGGTTCTCTCTGGGGTTCCTTTTTGCTTTCGCCAGAGCCCTGTGAGCCGCTGCCTTCGGCGTCTTTCAAAGTGCGCAGGAAGGTGACAACGTCCCACCTGTCAGTTTCCGGCAGAGAGGCAAACGAGGGCATACCTGCTTCCGAATTGCCATTGCTGATTTTCCAGAATAGGGCGCCATCGCTCTGTGCCTGGACCTCGGGGGAGCGCAGGTTGGCGGCCCCGGTATCCTTGCCGCTGCCGTCTTCTTCGTGGCAGCCCACGCAGGTGCGCATGTAGAGCTTGTGGCCGGTGGCGGCCGCATCCGGGTTCTTGGCTTCCGGGTTGGGCTTGGTGGACGCGTCGGGCGGCGCTTCCCACTTCTTAGCGGGAGGGTTCGTGGTCTGCGCAATTCCCAGGCAGACCAGGCCGGCGAGGGCAAGTGCGGCTATGATCAGTGATTTTGGTCCCATCCTCAATGGCTCCGAAACAGCTTTGTTAGTTTATTACGAAGACCTGAGATGCTGAAAGCTGCGCTTTGGGAGGTGCGGCTTTTAGCGCGGCTCAGTTCTGGCCGCGCATTTTTTCGCGCACGCTTTTGGCCAGCTTTTCGATTTCGCCGGCCTTCTTGATGACGTCGAGCGAAAGCGTGTTCTCGTTGGATTTGTCCACCGCTTGCTTGAGCTGGGTAGCGAGCTGAAACAGCTTGTCGGTATCGCGCTTCAGTTCCGCCTGGCGCTCCTGGTTCAGCTTCTTCTCGCGCTCGCGCTCCGCCTTTCTTTCCATTTCGGTTGGCACATCGGGCTGGCCAGGACGGCCGATATCGCGGCTGTAGGGAGGGTATTGCCCGCCGGCAGCGGGAGCAGAAGGCTCGTCCGTAGTCTGAGACTGGGCTGGAAGCGACCACCCGGTTAAAAGTAGCAAAACCAACAAGGACAAGGTTAGCAGCCTGGCCACAGCCACCTCGTAGGTTCTTGGGATGAACTACACCTCAAATTTACCACCGCATCAGCTCCGGAATCGCAACATCTGGCCGCCTCCTGCAGCGGGCGCGGTCTTCATCTGGCAGCGCGATCCAGAAGATGCGCCTTGGGCCGCGTCAAGCGCTGCAGCAGCATGGTGCAGCGCGAGGTCCAAGGAGCCTTTGCGGAGCTGGGCTTCCCACCGTCCGTCGCGCTCGTGGCCATTCCAATGTATGCTGGGATGTCAAAGTATTTCAGATTTCCTGCTCCCGTACCCCGGGGCGAGAGCAGGGCTGAAGCCGAGGCCCGAGGCCAACCGGTCGCCTCAGTCGTCCTTGTTATAATCCGCACACGAAGCGGCGCAATGTGATTCTTGCTGCGAATGGCCCATGCTCATTGAACCCCTGCAGAACCAGAATCTGAGCTCGGTGCTGGAGCACTGGCGGACAGACGCGCTGGAGTTTCTGCGCGTGGACGCCCCCAAGATTCTCGTCATCGTCATTGTTGCCTTCGTACTCATCCGGCTGATGAAGGTAGTCATCAACCGGCTGCTGGCCTTCAGCCGTCACGAGACCGGGGCACGGGCTCAGCAGCTGCGCACCGCCGCCGGCGTCATCGGCAGCGTGGGCACGTTCGTCATCGTTTTCCTGGCCCTGATGCAGATTCTGCCCGTGCTGGGCGTGAACATGGGGCCGCTGCTGGCCAGCGCGGGGGTGGCGGGACAGGCCATCGGCTTCGGCGCGCAGACCCTGGTGCACGACGTGATCAACGGTTTTTTCATCCTGCTCGAAAACCAGTACGCGGTGGGCGACGTGGTACGGGTGGCCGGTGTGAAGGGCACAGTGGAAGCCATGACCATGCGCAACACCACACTGCGGGATGACGATGGCACAGTGCACATCGTGCCCAACAGCGAAATCAAAATTGTTTCCAACCTCACGCGCGATTGGGCCCAGGTTTCACTTCATGTCTCGGTCGCCTATAACGAAGACAGTGACCGGGTGGTGGAACTGCTGACCCAGGTGGCGGAGGAACTGCGCAATGACCCGGGGTTCCTCGACGATATCGTAGCGGAGCCGCAGGTGCCGGGAATCGAGCGCGTCGCCGGTGGCGAGGTGGATTACCTCCTGCTGGTGAAGACCCGCCCGGGCCGCCAGTACGCTGTGAGCCGTGAGCTGCGGCGTCGTATCAAGGAGTGCTTTCAAAAGAACAATATTCAGGCGGGAAACCCGGCCCGAGTCTATGTGCTGGAGGGTGCGCCGGGAACGCCGCCGAAGTAACTCCCTTCCACAGTCGGTCAACCTGACCCTGCCTCCGCGAAACACGCGGCCCAGAAATTCTTGGCAAACTATCCCTGCCTGAATGATATCCAACCAAACAGTTCAGCGGGGAGGAAGAGTCATGCCGGTTTCGGTAAAAGACGCGGTGGCGGTGATAACGGGCGCATCGAGCGGGATTGGGCGCGCGGCCGCCCAGGAATTTGCCCGCCAGGGTGCAACTGTGGTATTGGCGGCGCGCAACAAGCGGGCGCTAAAAGATGCCGCCGAGGAATGCGAAGAACTGGGAGCACGAACACTGGCGGTGCCCACCGATGTGACTGTCGAAGAACAAGTAGAAAAACTGGCGCGGCAGGCCATGGACCAGTTCCGCAGGATTGACGTCTGGGTCAATAACGCGGGCGTCGGTTTATATGCGCCTTTTGCCGATTCGCCGGCTGAGGATTTCCGGCGTGTGCTGGAAACAAATCTGTTTGGCTGCATCTACGGCGCGCGTGCGGCGCTGCGGTGCTTCGAGCTGCGGGGAAGAGGAGTGCTTATCAATGTCTCCTCGCAGGTGGCGCTGGGTGGCCTTCCCTACAGCAGCGCGTATGACATTTCCAAACACGGTGTGCGCGGACTGGGCGACACCCTGCGCCAGGAATATGTCGGCACCGACATCAAGGTCTGTACCATCTTTCCTGCTTCCACCGACACGCCATTCTTCCAGCACGCCGCCAACTACACCGGCAAAGCCATCCGGCCCTTGGGCTCAGTGGACGATGCGCGCAAAGTCGCACGGGAAATCGTCGCTCTCGTGGCCGATCCGAGGCCCGAGGTACTGGTAGGGAAACACGGCTATTTCATGTCGCTGGCGCACGCCCTTACCCCGAAGCAGTACGACAAGGTAATTCGCCGCATGGCGGAGAAGCAGCACTTCGGCAAGAAATCGGCGGCGGATAGTGAGGGCAACTTATACGAACCGCGGAAGCCGGAGCGAATCAGGGGCGGCTGGCACAAAGGCGGCGCGCTGAAGAGAATCTCCGGGTTGGCGCTGGCCGGCCTGGCGGGTTCGGCGGCGCTGTCCATCTTGCGGACGCGAGGGGGCAGGAGTACCGCCTCGAGAGCGGCCTAGACCAAAGTACTGTTCAGATGAAAGGGTTAGCCGAAAGAGTACTGTTCGAATCGCGAACGATAAGGCCGAAGCCTTTGGCTGCCGCTTCCCGCCGCAAAGCCGTGAGGGTAGCGCGTCCGGCGGCATTGTTTCCCCGTTTCAACTGAATCTTTCCTAACGCCAGACGGGCGCTGAATTCGTTTTCCAATTCACCGGCCTTTCTGGCTTGCGCGGCGAGGGACGCAAGGTCGCGCTCGGCATGAGCCGCGTCCGTTGCCGCCCCGGCTTGCGCTGCAGCGATGGCGAACGAAAGCTGCTCGGCAACATCGGGAACCTTATCGGAGAAGGATCTTGCCTGCTGAACTTGCTTTTGCGCTTCCACCGGCCTGCTGTCGGCCAGCAGCAGCTTAAGCAGAATCGTGTCCACGTGCAGCTCCGCAATCTGATCGCGCGCGCGCCGGGAATCTTCGGCCGCCTGGCGCAGCAGGGCCTTCGCCTCGAGCATTTGGCCTTGGCTAAGCGCGACTTCGGCTAAATCGGCTTCCGTGCTTGCCAGGTCACCTAATTCCCCGAAGTCGCGGAGAATCTTGAGCGCCTCTTCATAGTTGCGCTTCGCTCCGACAACATCTCCCTTCGACCAGAGAGTATGTCCGAGATTCATGTGAGCTTCCCCAAGCCCGCCCATGTCGCCCGTTTGGCGAAGCACAGCGATGGTTTCTTCCTTCATCCGTTCTGCTTTTTCCAATTGTCCCAGCCTCTGGGCCACCATCCCGGCATTGCCCAGAGCGTAGGCGAGGAGTTCCGTGTTGCCGGTCTCGCGGCAAATGGCGGCTGCTTCTTCGAAGCGCAAGCCCGCCTGTGCCGTATCCCCCTGGTCGTCGAGGAAGTTGCCCAGGTAGATGAGCGCACTTGCGGTTCCGCCGGCGTTGCCGACGGCGCGCTCACCCGCGATAGCCTCTTTTATCATGCGAATACCAGCCCCAGGGTCTCCACCATCGAACCAAATACGCGCCAAAAAGAGCAGGGAACCAGCTTCGCCATTGCGGTCGCCCAGAGCGCCAAATGTCTGACGGGCATCTTCGCAAAGCTTTTTTGCGTCTTCCTGACGGCCCAGGCGTAAGTAGCCGCTACATGCATCCTTCTCCGCCGCCGCTGTAATCAAGCGCGCGCCTTGCGCTTGTGCCCCGTGCATTGCTCGGAGTGCGGCTACGACCAAGCCCTTGAAATCGCCCATTTCTCCGGCTATGACGCTTTCTTCCTCGTCAATCCTGGGATCGTCTCCCGAAGATGGCAGACGACGAAGTCGCTCGACGGTATGCAAGGCATATGGGAACTTGCCCGCTTTTGCCTGAGCCTCGGCCAGGTGTAGTCCGTCGTCCAGGCTGTCCGGAAAAAACTCGAACAGGGTGTGGTAAGTGTCTACAGCCTTGTCCCATTCGTGGTTGGTCTCCCGATAACGCCCCTCAATTCGCAGTTGCTCAGGCCGGTCCAGCCTGCCCGAGGTGTCGAACGCCTTCTTGGCCTCCTCCAAAGCCTTTTGATCGTAGCCAAGATTGCCCCAGGCCCACGAGAGCGCCAAATGACCTGGCGCGAAGGCCGGCTCTATGGTGAGCACTTCCAGCAATAGCTTGCGGGCACCCAGGTTGTCGAGAAGCCGCAGCTTGGCCAACCCGCTGGCATAGATCTCTTTCGCCCGAGAGTCTGCCGGCAGCGATGCCATAACGGCCGCCGTCTGGGCCGGGGTCAGCGGCGCAACCGCAAACTTTTGCCGTAGAGCAGCACCGGCACGGCTGACCAGTTCATCAATGCGTGCTTGGCTCGCTTTTTCCGATAGCGCCGCAATAAGCTCACCGGTCACGGCATCTTGCGCCCGCAGGTCAAGACGGACCTGACCATTCCCGAGCAGAACATAAGAGCCAAACACCAGGTCATCGGCATGCACGTTGCTGCGAATCCTGGCTAAGGTGGCTGCTCCGAAAGGGTCAGCATCCGGCAGCGCCAGGCTGATCCGCATATGGCTGACATCCTCACCAGGCACGGTTCGAATCTGCTGGCCAGCGGCAAGTTCGGTGGTGAGCATTTCAGCAATGGCAGTTGAGAGCCAATCCTTGTCGCGCTTCCTGGAGAGGTTGCGGAAGCCGAGAACGGCTACCGACCGACGCTCCTGCAGTACCGGCGCAGGCGTCGTCGGTCTGGAGCTCAATGCCGTGGCGCCAGGCTGCCGGTGCGCCAGGACGAGGCTCAGACCCGAGACCACCAGAGCGGCGAGGAGCAGAACCGGCCATAGCACCCGGAACGCCGCCGTGCGTTTCGCTGGAGCCGTCGAGCCGCCTTGGGTTGCCGAAGCTTCGGCACCATTCAGTTCCCGGACGGGCTCCGCAAACTGGTAGCCACGACCTGGTATGGTGACGATGTAACGCTTCCCGTTACCCAGGGTTTTGCGCAGTACGGATATATTCTGGGTAAGATTGCCCTCTTCGACGAAGCTGTCGGGCCAGACCAACTTCATCAGTTCGTCGCGGGTGAGGGGTTGGCCGCTGCTCTGCACAAGAACGAGGAGAATGTCGAAGACCTTGGGGGTGAGAGGGATCGGCTCGCCGTTGCGCAACACGATTCGTTTCAGCGGGTCGAGACTAAAGGGCCCAAATGCGTACAAAGTCTTGACGGCGCGCCCAATAACTTCCATGGCACTAACTTTTGAGAAATTTTGAGAATGATTTGTGGACTTCTGAATGTCCCGTCGGCGATTCTCGTGGCCGCCGGGGAGAGCGACCTGACCGTGGGGGGAATGTACCACTGTTCGCGTTCCCGAGCAATAAACAGGTGGAAAGTCCCAGGCGGGCCAATTCCCCGGAAGAGTCGCCAGTGAGGAGGAGCAATGGCTGTAAGTGGTTTGAATCCAAGGGGAAACACCGCAATCGAACGGTTTCGGGAAAAAACTTGCCGCCTGTTTCCAGTCGCATTCGTGATTCTTGCCATCATCGTCTGCCTATCGGCGGGCATCGAGGCAGGAAGCCGCGGACCGAATCACGTCTATTCGCAGGACGGCAGCGGCGTGCTCGAAACTTATAACGCTTCCGGGGGGATTGACCAAGCCAACCCATTCTTCCAGAACCTGGGAACCAATGGCCGGACCTGTGCCAGTTGCCACGTGAGTCAAGATGGCTGGACCATCACTCCACCGGACATTCAGGCACGGTTCAACGCCAGCGACGGTACTGACCCGTTGTTCCGCCCGGTGGATGGCGCCAACTGCCCCAGCGCGGATGTGTCAACCTTGGAGGCGCGCCGGGAAGCGTATAGCTTGTTGCTGGCTAAGGGTTTGATCCGTGTCTCGATCTCGGTGCCCGCAAACGCCGACTTCGGAATCACGCAGATTCAGGATCCTCATGGCTGTCCCCAAACCACGGCCAGCAACCCCGCGCTCTACCGGCGTCCCTTGCCGGCCACCAATCTCGGATTCGTGAGTGCGGTCATGTGGGATGGGCGGGAGACAGTATTTGGCAGCATTCCAGGCAAGTCTCTGAACTTAACGCAGAGCCTCAGCAATCAGGCCCACGATGCCACCATGGGGCATGCGCAGGCAAAGACGCCTCCCACTGCGGAACAGCTGGCAGCAATCGTCGCCTTTGAAACAGGAAACTTTACCGCGCAGTCGAGCGACAACTCCGCCGGCCCCCTGGTCGCCAATCGTGCCCAGGGCGGGCCTGTGAACCTTTCCGCCCAGCCGTTCTACATTGGCATCAATGATGCCTTGGGCGGCGACCCGACGGGAGCGCCGTTCAACCCCTCGGCGTTCACAATCTACGACAGTTGGGCAAACCTGAAGGGGCACGGCGGGCCCATCGAAGCGCACCGATCGGTGGCCCGCGGCCAGACGCTGTTCAACTCCCTAACCATTTCCATTAGCGGCGTGCGTGGTTTACCCGACATGCAGGGCACCTGCACCACCTGCCACGACGCTCCTAATGTGGGTAACCACTCGTTCTCCGTGCCGCTTGCGATCGGCACGACGGATTATCCCGCGCCTGCGGCGCTGGACATTTCCGGGTTACCCGTCTACACCGTGTCCTGCGCCGATGGCACGAGCCGGCAGGTGACCGACCTGGGCCGGGCCATGATCAGCGGCAAGTGCGCCGATGTAGGTAAGGTGAAGGGGCCGATCCTGCGCGGACTGGCGGGACGAGCGCCCTATTTTCATAACGGCTCGGCGGCGACGCTGAACGATGTGGTCGAGTTCTATAACCAGCGCTTCGATTTGAACCTGACCGACCAGCAAAAGGCGGATTTGGTGGCGTTCCTCCAAACCCTGTAATTCGCGGGCTTGTCTCCCGCTGCTCGGGTGGGCGAGGGGCAGGCCCGAACAGGGAGCGTAACAGGCTACGCCTCGCCATTGTGAGTTGCCAGCGGATCCACTTGCAGACTAGGAGAGGGACGTTCCTTGCAACGTCTTCCGTTCGGCGCAAGGCGCTCTAGCTTTGGAACAGGTCGCCGGCCAGGTACTTGAAGCCGGAGTCCACTGCGACCGTAGCGACAGTCTTCCCCGGTCCTAACTCGCGGGCCAATTGCAGGGCCGCCACCACATTAAGAGCGGACGATGTGCCCGCGAAAATGCCCTCCTCGCGCGCCAGGCGGTGAGCCATCTCGCGCGCCTCTTTCTCCTCGACCGTGCGGGCCTCGTCGAAATCCTCATCCCGCAGGTGCGGAGGACGGAAGCCGGCGGCAATGCCTTCCACGCGGTGTGGGCCGCCTTTGCCGGTGGTGAGAACCGGAGAGGAAGCGGGCTCCAGGGCGACAATTTTCGCCTGCGAGCCGCCCGCCTTCAGCGCCCGCGAAACGCCCACCAGCATGCCGGCGGTGCCCACGGCGGCGCAAAATGCGGCCAGGCTGTTTCCCACCTGCTCGCGAAGTTCGCGGCCAATGGCCTTGTAACCCTCGACCGCGTCCTCATTATGAAACTGGTCGCAGTAAAACGAATTGGGCTCCTGCCCCAGCTTTTCGGCCGTATCTATCATTTTGCGGAACAGTTCGGGCGTGAGCTTGCCCTGGTCGCTGGGAATAATGCGCAGGTCGGCCCCGAAGATTTTCATGGTTTGCAGTTTCTCGCGGGCAAAGCCATCGGATGAAACGGCAACAAACGGGTAGCCTTTGATGGAGCACACCAGGGCCAAAGAGGAACCGGTGCTGCCGCCGGTGTATTCAACCACCCGCATGCCCGGACGCAGCGCACCGCGCTTCTCCGCGCCCTCGATCATGGCCAGTGCCATGCGGTCCTTGTAGGAGCCGGTGGGGTTGTAATACTCGAGCTTTACCACCACCTCGGCCATGCCCGGGGAAACCACCCGCTGCAGCCTGGGCAGGGGCGTGTTGCCGATGGCTTCGAGAACGGAGTTCTTGGGCTGCGCTTGCCGCGTGGGCTGGCTGGCCGTGAATGTCAAGGTCGTTTCCTTTCTGGTACGGATAACTAAACAACCGCTCGGCCCGCTGCGTCTCGGCCTGCGGCGATGGTGTCCAGCAGCTCGGCTCGCACCGATTCGGAAGCGAAAGCTGCCTGCGCCGCATTTTGCTGGCAGGCCCAGAACTCGGCCAGTCCCCAGCTGTGCAAGCGCTGCATAGTTTCAAATTCCTGGGTGACCGAACTGTCGGAGGTGGTGCGGGCGTCGGTGCTGATAGTTACGCGCAAGCCCTGACGCAGCAAGCGCGGCGCAGGGTGATTGGCGAGCGAGGTAATGGCACGGGTCTGCACATTCGATTTGGGACACATGTCGAGCGGCGTCCCGCGCTGGCGCAGTTCCTGCAGCAACTGCGGAGGTTCTTCCACGCGCACGCCGTGGCCCAGGCGCTCGGCGTGCAGGACGTCAAGAGCTTCGCGTACGCTGGCCGCACCGGCGGCTTCTCCGGCGTGAACCGTGCGGTGGAGGCCCGCCTGCTCCGCCAGCACAAATGCTCCGCGATGAGCAGCACCCCCAAAACGGAGTTCGTCGCCCGATAAGTCGAGGGCACAGACTTTGTCCATATTGTTGGCGGCCAGGCGCGCGACCTGCAGGCTCTGCTCGACGGGCTGATGGCGCAGACAGCAGACAATCAGGCCAAAGCGAACGCCGAACTTCTTTCGTCCTGACGTGAGGCCCGCGTGCACATGATCAAGCGCCTGCTGCATGGTGAGGCCGCGGCGGGTGTGGAACTGCGGTGCAAAGCGCGCCTCGCCGTAAATCACGTTTTCGGCGGCCCAGGACTCCAGCAACTCCTCGGCCACTCGAAAAAGGTCTTCCGGCCGTTGCATCAACTCCAGGGAGAAATCAATGCGGCGAATGTAGTCTGCCAGGTCAAAACATACGTCGGGTGCAACCAGCGCCTGGCGCAACGAAGTGGGAAGCGAGACGCCGGTAGCGAGCGCTATTTCCCGTGCCGTTTCCAGACGCAGGCAGCCGTCGAGGTGGCAGTGCAATTCGAGCTTGGGGAGTGCATGGAAGTCCATTATTTTTTCACCGCGGAGGCACAGAGTACACAGAGAAAAGCTGCTCTCCACAAAGAGCACGAGCAAAGAATGTGGAGCCGACTCGTAGCGCCGGCATCTTGCCGGCTGTCACGAGGGCGTCTCGCCCTCGTGGTGCGGGCG
>DASYWT010000302.1:0-3659 GCA_035935775.1 Terriglobales bacterium | reverse complement strand
TTTCGCAGCCTCGGCATCCGCAATGTCTTTCCCGTTTCCGCGGAACACGGCCGCGGCGTGGCGGAACTGATGGACGCCATCGTGGAGATCTTGCCCGCGATCGAACCCAAAACCGCAGAGGACGCGGAGGACGCTGGGGAGTTAAAAGAAAAGGACGAAGCGACCGCTCGTGAAACTCGGGTGGCGATTATCGGCCGGCCCAACGTGGGCAAGTCCACCCTGCTCAACCAGCTTACCGGCTCGGAGCGCGCCATCGTTTCACCCGTACCCGGCACGACCCGCGATGCGGTAGACGAAATCATGGAGCGTGATGGCCGCCGCTACCGCTTCATTGATACCGCTGGCATCCGGCGCAAAGGCAAGACTCACCTGATGGCGGAAAAACTTTCCGTGGTGATGGCGCGCAAGCATCTGGAATCCGCCGACCTAGCGCTCATCCTGATTGATGCAACCGAAGGCGTGACCGCGCTGGATGCCACTATCGCCGGCTATGCCCACGAGAGCGGGCGTTCCGTCATCATTGTGGTCAACAAGTGGGACCTGGTCGCGGGCAAAAAGCTGGAGAGCTGGCGAGGGCGCAAGGTCCCGGCACAGGAACGCCCGGTGGACCGCAACCTTTACGAGCAGCAGCTGCGGCGTTCGCTGAAATTCCTGGAATACGCGCCCGTAATTTTCATTTCCGCCTCTACCGGCAAGAACGTGGAGAAAATTTTTCCCGTCCTGCAGAAGGTGGCGGAAGAGCGGCGCAAGCGGATTCCCACTTCCGCGATGAACCGCTTCCTCAAGCAGGTGGATTTCGAGCGCGCCTCCGTGCCTCTGGCCAAACGAGTGAAGATTTACTACATGACGCAGGCCTCGGTGGCGCCTCCGACCTTTGTGCTCTTCACCGACCGAGCGGTGAAGCTGCACTTTTCCTATCAGCGTTTCCTGGAAAACCAGATCCGGCGGGCGTTCGGCTTTGCTGGAACCCCCATCCGCATTCTTACCCGCGCAAGTTCCTGAAAACCTTTAAACGCAGAGCTCGCAGAGAATTTCAGAATTAAATGAATGTCATCCTGAGCGAGGGCGCATGCCCGAGCCGAAGGAGCTTGCGTTATTGCCACGATGGAAACGCAAGGTCCCTCGACTTCGCTCGGGATGACAGAGAGAAAATGGATGCTAAAAACGGTGGCTCAGCCCGTTTTTGCGATCTCCGTTTCCCTCTGCGCTCTCTGCGTTGAGGTTTTCAACCAGGCATCGAGCTCGCCCAGGGCGCGCTCGCACTGCAACCGGTGCCGCTGGGCCCGGTCGCGGACCTTGTGCTCCAGCTGGGGCAGCAGGTCAAAGGTGATGTTTGCCGGCTGAAAATTCTTCGCGTCGGCGTGGGTGACGTAGTGCACTAGCGAGCCCAGCGCGCTGGCCCGCGGCGGAGCGGTTGGTTCCTGGCCTGCAGCCAGAGCCGCCGCGTGCATTCCGGCCATCAGCCCGGCGGCGATGGATTCCACGTATCCTTCCACCCCGCAAATTTGCCCGGCAAAAAAGATGTTGGGGTGGGGCTTGAGCTGCAGCCGTTCATTCAGCAGCGTGGGCGCGTTGATGTAGGTGTTGCGGTGAATCTGGCCGTAGCGCAGGAAACGGGCATTCTCCAGCCCGGGAATCAGGCGCAGCACGCGTGCCTGCTCGCCAAATTTCAAATGATTCTGGAAGCCCACAATGTTGTAGGAATCGGCGCGCAGATTCTCCTGGCGCAATTGCACCACGGCGTGCGGCTGCCGTCCGGTGCGCGGATCGCGCAGCCCCACCGGCTTCATGGGGCCGAAGCGCAGCGTGTCCCGCCCACGGCGCGCTATCTCCTCGATAGGCAGGCATCCTTCAAAATAGTTCAGGCGCTCCCAATCACGCGCCTCCACGGATTCAGCTGCGAGCAGCGCCTCATAAAAACGGCCGTACTCCTCGGTGGTCATTGGACAGTTGATGTAGTCGGCTGTTCCCTTATCGTAGCGGGCGGCCTTGTACACCCGGCTCATGTCAATGGAATCTGCCTCAACGATGGGGCTGATGGAATCGTAGAAGTAGAGGTGCGTGCCGCCGGTGAGCCGGCCAATTTCCTGGGAGAGGGCGTCGGAAGTGAGCGGGCCGGTGGCGACGATGGTGATGCCGTCGCCCTCGTTCAGGCGTGTAACTTCCTCGCAGCGCACGCTGATGAGGGGGTGGCGCGAAATCGCCTGCGTAACTGCCGTGGAAAAAGCGCCGCGGTCCACCGCCAGGGCGTGGCCGGCGGGCACGGCGCACTGTCGCGCCAAATCCATCAGCAGCGATCCCGCCCGGCGCATTTCTTCCTTCAACAGCCAGGGCGCGGTGCTCTCCGCATCCGACTTGAGCGAATTGGAGCACACCAGTTCGGCGAAGTTGGCGGTCTGGTGCGCGGGCGTAGAACGCACTGGTCGCATCTCGTAAAGTTCGACCGCCAGGCCGCGGCTGGCAACCTGCCACGCCGCTTCTGAGCCCGCCAGACCAGCGCCGATGATGCGTATTGGTATCACGAACAGTGAGTGCCAGATGTGAGCTGCGGCTCTTGGCTTTTTAGCTTTTGGCTCTTAGCCAAAGCTGGGAGCCAAGGGCTAAGAGCCAATAGCCAAAGCTAACGACCAACGACTATCAGCCATCGACTGCTATTATACGGACTGCATTTTTTAGGAGGGGCGATCTACATGGCCCGCATTGCTCTCGTCGAACCGCAGACCGCCAGCCCGGAAGCGAAGGAAATTTACGATCAGACACTCAAAGGCAAGCCCGGCAGCGTACACAAGGCGCTGGCCCAGCGTTCGCAGGTCCTGAAGAATTTTCTGCCTTTCTATGCCAGCGTTGGCAGGTCCCTGGATCGCCGCCTCTACGAGATGGTTTACATCCGCGTCTCCATGGTCAACCGCTGCCACTATTGAATGCAGCATCACCTCGCTTCGTCGAAGCGAGCCGGGCTGACGGAAGACGACTGGAAAGCGCTAAAGGACCCTAAGAGCGCCGAGTTCGACGCCCAGATTAAAGCCGCTCTGGCGTTTGCCGAAAAACTCACGCGCACGCCCTGGGAGATCAAGGACGAAGACATCGCCGCCCTCAAACAGTATTTTTCCGATGAGCAGATCGTAGACCTTGACCTGCTGGTTGGTTTGGCCAATTTGACCAACCGCTTTACCGATCCGCTGGGGCTGGAATTGGAGTTCGCGGCGGAGAAAATCTGACTTCGTTGCCACGGATTTACACGGATTAAACGGATGAAGTTTTAGAAGGTCTCGCATTGAGCTGGTTCTGAAACTTTGAAACCTTGAAACCTTGAAACTTTAAACCTGCCCCAATTAGAAATCCTCTGTGTTCTCTGTGGTGAGCTACAGGATTTCCCTCTGGTCGCCCACGCGCCGCGTGACCCGCTCGCGGTCCAGGTACTCCAGCAGCGGAATAGCGTACTTGCGGCTTACCCCCGTCAGGTCCTTGAACTCAGCCACGCCAATCTTCGCCGTCTTCGCCTTGTACGCGCTGATCCGCTGCCGCAACTCCTCCAGGGCGAGGCGGTGAAACACCAGATCGTCGGAAATCTTCACCAGCACTTTGTCGCGCAGCAGCAGGGTGACAATCTTTTGCGCGCGCGCTTTATCCACGCGCAGCGCCGCCAGGACATCTTTCAG
>DASYWT010000301.1:0-4067 GCA_035935775.1 Terriglobales bacterium | reverse complement strand
TGCGGACCGCTGGCCACAAAGGTCTTGTCCTGGATGACCAGGGGAATCAGATGGCCCAGGTCGGTAATGGTTCCGGGCACGGTCGCACTGGCAAGCGCCGATTCCTCCACCGGGTCGTACAGCAGATAACCAGCGGCTTCGCCGGCATAGACGTTCAGTCGGGTGATGCCATAGGCGTGGTCATGGTAGAACATCAGGCGC
This sequence comes from Terriglobales bacterium, assembly GCA_035935775.1. Taxonomy (GTDB): domain Bacteria; phylum Acidobacteriota; class Terriglobia; order Terriglobales; family Acidobacteriaceae; genus JAICWP01. The sequence goes on along the minus strand of DASYWT010000301.1, from coordinate 3,866 downwards.
GCGCCTTGCTGGTTGGTCCAGAAGAAGGTCAGGTTGCCGGCGCCGGGATCGTTGGTTGCCCCTGGGCAGGTGGATTGGCCCGCGCAACCGGCGATCAAGCTCCCCGTGCCGTCAAACCACATGTCGGGCACGAATTGCACGCTGGCGCCTCTTGCGGCGCCCCCGCTCTCCCCGCTAGGCGCGGTCCATTGGTGAGGTGTGCCATCGCTGATCCAGGGGGTGGCGCCGCCGTGCAGGTGAAGGGTGGCGCGGTTCTGGGTGAAACCGGCCCCGGCGCCCATGTAGGTGGTGTCCACTGGAATGAACAGGCTCCCACCGCTGCCTGCAGGAAGCATGTTCTTGAACAGGACGCGCACAGGGCGGTTCTTTTGCGCAAGAATCACCGGTCCGAGATACGACGGCGTGCACCCACCACTGATCAATTGACAATAGCCCCGCAGCTTGGTCGGGGCCAGGTTGAAATGCAGCTGCTGCGAATACTCCACCAGTTCGATCACGTAAAAATCGGAGCCGGGGAAAGTGGTGGTATCCGGCGTAGCAATGAGAGCTTTCAGGTCCGGCATCGCGTCCAAAAACTTCTGCATACCACCTGTGAAAGGCGGGCCGATGATCGCAGTCGCCAGCGCGCCCGAGCCGCAGGCGGGTTGCGCGGGGCCGCCGCAGGCCGGGGTGCCAAGGGCGCCACCGACGCCCACGTCCACAATGGTGACCTGGGGCATGGTGTAGTTCGTTCCGGTTCCGGTAACGGCGGTAATCACGCCCCCTGTTTGCGTTGCTGTTGCCGCCGCGCCTGTGCCCGTGGGATCGGTGATCACGACCACCGGACTGGCATACCCGCTGCCGCCGGAGATTAGCGTGAATCCGGTGATAGTGCCGGCGGGCAGCGGGCTGTTGGCGTAGTTCCCGACGGCAAAGTAATCGGTGCAGTTGGTTGAGCCGGTCGCGGTGACAATAGGTGCACCTGCCGCATTAAATCCGTCGCACACGGCTACGTTCGAGCCCTGGCTAAACGCCAGCCCGCTAAAGATCAAAACCACGAAGACATAAAGTAGGCTTTTCATGGCTTCACCTTCCCGTGTGTTCTCAGGCGCGCAGCGCGACGATTGGCGTTGTTAATAGCCGCAGCCCAACGAAGTTTGTTGCCAATGCATCGCATCTGGCCCGCCTTACAGCCTGCTGGGGGCCCCTTGGGAGCGGCCGCGGGCGCGGCCGGAGCCGCTGCGGCGGGTGTCGGTGCGGCTGGTGTCGCGCGGCCGGGAGCGACTCCCCAACCCAGCGCGGCAAGGAACAGCAGCACGCGCAGGAGCGTGAACAATGTTCGTGGTCTCATAAAAAGCCTCTTTCTGTATCGAATCTGTATGGCGGATATGGCCTGAAACCTCTTCCCGAATCACTCGTCCTCGGCGTGGAGCAGCTGTGCAGGACGCGTATTCGCATTCCGCAGGGCTTATTGATATCGGCGGCGACGGCTGCACGCTTTGCGCTGGAGCAAAAGGTGACGCAAGTCACGAAGATGGGTGAGGGAAAACCAAAAAGTCTCCCTCAATTGTGATTTCCATCACTAGAACGCGGCTCCGGCGCCCGGCTTGGTGTTCTGCTCACACCCGTCAGTGACGCGGGTTACAGACGGCGTGTACAACACGTGGAAGGTTTGTCGTCGGACGCGGGTGTCCCAGGGGGGAACGAGGCTATGTCATCCGGCGTTAGAAAAACCGCTCTGCTCCTCTTATTATTGATGAGCTCGTTTTCTCTCATTCGCCATAGCGAAGGCCAGGCGCAGCCGCCTTCACCCCTGCCGGCTTTGCCCTCGCCGCCTGCAGTGGCGCCCCCGTCTGTGGCCGAGCAGGCCCCACCGCGAGCGCCCATCGTCGTTTATCAGAACGACCAACTGACGATTCTTGCCGATAACGCCACCTTGAGCAGCATTCTTCAGTTGGTGCGAGACAGAACCGGCGCTCTGCTCGATCTGCCCGCCGGGGCAGAGGAGCGCGTGTTCGGCCGCTTTGGTCCCGGACCGGTGCGCGACGTTCTGGCTGCCCTATTGAACGGTTCCAGGTTCAACTATGTGATGTTGGGTTCCGCTGAGAATCCGGATGGACTCACTCAGATTATTCTCTCGTCCAGGCCGCCCGATCCCGTAGTCAACAACCCTCCGGTGCAGCAGATGGCTTCCCTGGCGCCGGAGCCCGCGGAAGCCGAAACTCCGCCCCAAAATACGCAGCAGGAAGGCGACCGCATCGCAGCCGAGGAACAGATGCGTCAGCAACGCTCATTGCAGCTGTTGCAAAACTTGGAGGAGCGCCAAAGGGCCCTGCAGCCTCAAAATTGACGACTGCAACAATTTGCCCATACCCTTATGACAACTAGAACGCGCCATTCCGTATTCAGGAACTGTCACTAACACGAGTGATGCCTGTCACAGACTACAGGTGCATGTGGGGGAAAATACCGACAACGCCTCGAGTTTGAGACAAGGCGCCACAAAGGTTGAATCCGGCTATCCCCCGCCGGCCCAGGCCCTGGAAGACTTTGTTGCCGACTTAAACGCAACGCTGTTTGAACGTTTTGCTGAAGTAGCGGAATTGATTGTTGTGCGACTGTGAACGCGCCATTCACATGCTCAACGCGGTAACTTGCAGATCACAACCTCAGACTACCTATAAGGAGAACTACCGCTCTCAGCACGAAGTCAACGGCGTGTCTCTTCGGAGCGCACACCATGGCACGTGCAAATACTTCTTCGTTCATCATTGGGAAAGACCTTTCTGAACCCGGCCTGAAACTGGCCCACCCAGACGCAAGACAAGATTTCTTTCTCTCCTCCGCAGCGCCGGCCGCTCTACGGCCAGAGCCACAGGCAAGCGCGCACTCAGCTTCGGCAGCCGCAGCGACGGCCGCCGGGCTGGCGTCCCGTATTGCGTGCGGCGATGATCGGCTGGCGATTTTTAGACTGGCGCCCTTGTTCCACGCACTGTCGCCGGTGCAGAGCGCGGAAATTTTGTCGCTGGCGCGGGAGTGTCACTATTCCCCTCGGCAAATCATCTTTCGGCAGGACGACCCGGCGCGATCCGTGCTGATAATTGCCTCCGGCCGGGTCAAGCTTACCCAGTTGATGCGAACGGGCAAGGAAGTGATTCTCCGCATCGCCGCGCGGGGTGAACTTGTGGACAGCGTCGGTGGACCCTTCGCGCCACGCCATTCCCTGACCGCCCAGACCATTGACCCGACCCGCCTGTTTGCCTGGGACGTGCGGGCCTTTGAGCAGTTCCTGCTTCGCTTTCCCATGTTCCAGTTCAACGCTGCACAGATCGTGGCTAATCGCCTGTGCCTGCTGGAAGAACGTTTTGGAGGATTAGCCACGGAGCGCGTGCCCCAGCGGCTGGCCCGAGTCCTTCTCCAACTCTCTGGGCAGAATCCGGGTGTTCCCATTGACCTATCCTGTGAGGAACTGGCGCAGATGATCGGAACTACCTTGTTCACGGTTAGCCGCCTGCTTTGCCAATGGGCGGAGAACGGAATTATCGAGCCGCAGCGACGAGCCATTGCTGTCGCCAATATTGCGCAGCTCATCCAGATCGCCGATGGGGAGGATGAATAACTGCTCGCCTGCAACCGGCCGAACGCGGTAACTGGCCGGGTCGCCTTAAAATCGTGCGGGCAAAATTTGCCTCGCTCCTGTATTCGGAATTGCACCTCCAACGGTGCAACCCACAAAAAAAATCTTGCGCTCTTGTGATGCCTGTCACTCCGCGACTAACATTTATTGGATACTATTCGCCTCACTCCTTGTGCTCACTTAGGAAATTGCGGATCGCCTAATTACAATCTTCATCTTGAGGTGTTATGCCAAAAATTCAGCGCGCCAT
>DASYWT010000300.1:0-4797 GCA_035935775.1 Terriglobales bacterium | reverse complement strand
CGTTCTTTGCCAGGCGCTCGGCCACTTCTTCCTCGGCCTTGGCCTGCGAGGGCTTGCCGGTGAGCGCATAAATTTTGGCCATGGCGTGATGTGGCGCCGGCTCGGCAGGCCGCCATTTGGCTGCTTCGCCATAATAATGAAGGGAATCGCCATAGTGCCGGCTTGCCCGGCTCGCATTGCCTAACGCGATTGCGGCTGTATATAGCAGGTCAACCGTTCCGGAATCGCTCGGGTTGAGTTCATGCGCATGTTGCAAGGCCTGATATGCGGAAAGTTCTTCGCCCTGCTTCAAGAGGACCGCGCCGTACAGCGCATTCAACTGAAACAGGTCAGGCCAGCGCTGCAAGGCGGAGCGCAGCGGCGCCCGCGCTTCCTCGAAGCGATTGAGCTGGAAGTAAACCATCGCCAGGTTGAATTGCATTTGAGGCGATTGCGGCGCCAGCTCCGCCGCCCGGCGCAGCGGCTTCAGTGCCGCCTCAAAATCCCCATGCTGGCCGTAAAGCGTTCCCAATTCCGTGAGTCGCTCCGCATCGTTATCGTCATAAAGTTGATTGCATAGGGCGTACGCCTCCTCCCCCGCCCCCTGCTGCAACTTCTGCACGCATTCGCCCTGAATCCGCGCCTCGTCGGCATCCCTTTGCCGCAGTTGTGATGCCACCGCGAAGGCCTTCGCCGATTCCTGCTGTTCACCCTTCTGCCGGTACACAAAGCCGAGTTGATAGGGAACCCGAGAATCGTGCGGAGTTGCGACTTCGGCCTTCTTCAGCCATTCTTCCGCCGCTGCCAGGTCGCCATGTTTGAAATAGGCGAAGCCGAGGTAGTAAGCCGTATCCGGGAAAGGGGGCTTGGCGGCGGCTTTGGTGAAGTGCCCTATGGCCTGCTCGAATTGGTGGTCTTCCAGGTCTACGCGTCCCAGGTAATACATGATGTTGGGGTGGTCGCCCACCTCCTGGCGCACAGCTTCCAGTTCCCGTCGCGCGTCGTCATTCTTGTGCATTTCAAAAAGCGCAACCGCAAGGGGGAAGCGCGCCCTCAGCATCAGCTTGGGATCGAGCGCAAGGGCGGCTCGAAACTCCTCCACTGCAACGTTGTACCGGTCCTCTTTCAGGGCATCGTAGCCCTTGGACAAGTGGGTTTCTGCGGCATTGGCTCCGGGAGGTTGCGGTGCCCCCGCCTGCGCCTCAGGCGGCGCGGTCGCAGCTTGTTGGCAGGCTCCTGTGGCCGGGAGCAGGAGGCTCAGCATTAGCGTCGCGAGTGGCAGCCACTTTTGTCCTGCTCTGACAATCCCCAGGTTGCTCGGCAACATCCTGCTCCTGATTGGCAACATGGTTACAGCCGGCTCTCGGAAACCTGGGATGGGCGGGGTCGGGCGGCTGCTTTAGCCAGAAGGGAGCCGGCCACCCTTTTTATATCGGCAATCTCTTGCGTGGTTGCCGTACCCACGTAATCCTTCACCAATTGGCCGCACCGTTCCCGGATCAGGTCGTAAGCCGACGGGTCTTCACCCCGAACCCTGAGCAACTCTTTCAGCCAGTGCTTGCCATAACCGGCGTGGATGGTTTCGTCCGCCCAGTCGAAGTCCATGTCATGCTCGCTCAAGGTATCACCGTAAGCGTGAAACAGCTGCGCGCGTGCTGGCTTGTGGCGAATGTTCTTGGTTTCGAAAAAATAGAGCATGCCCAGCAGGTAACTCGGATCCTCCCCCGACGCGCTCTCATAAATATAAGTTCCCAGAGGAATTTCTGCCGGCTGCAGTCCCCAGGCCATCAGGCGCTCATAGCCCATCCGGCAGTGGCGGGACTCGTCGTAGGTCCAGCGCGCGGCATCATGGATCCACTCCCAAGGCAGCACATCCGCGAAAGCGCTCAGAATCACGCTTCCCGCCTCAATGGCCCAGACCTCATTCAGGTGGCTGATGGCGGAGCGCACTTGCAACTGCATGCCTTCACCATAGGGATATGACGCATCGAGCATATCGGGCCAGTAGAAGCGGCACGGCCAAAAGCGCTCATCGCGGGCGGGCCGCCTGGGCACAGTTGCCTTTTGCCATCCCGGTATCGGCGCGGTGGCTGCCGCCGCTGGCGCGGGCCCGACTCCCACTCCGCCCGCCTCCGCTAGTCGCGCGGCAACCGCTTCTTTCCAGGCAAGGGCGGCGGAACGCAGCCCGGCGTCGCGCGACAGTTCTGCTTCTGCCCACTGCTCGAAAACCTTAATCTGTTCTGCCTTCTCCTCGCTTGCCAGGCGTAGGAACCGGTGCGTTGGTCCGTCGGCAATCGGATCGGAAGCCTGCAGATACTCCTGGTAGGATTCGCGCAGCGCTGGAAGCAGCACTTTGGCCACGCTGAGCAGAAAGCCGGGAGCAGAGGGCGAGTCCTTGACTGCCCCGAAGAGCTCGCTTAACGCGCGGTCGGCCCCTTCTTCTTCCAGCAGGCGGCTGGGGAAGCGCAGCTCAAAAACACGATTGCGCAGCGCGTGCGCGGTTTCCCCGTTTTGCCACAAAAAATGCGCCAGCTCGGTTTTGATTTCTAACGGACCGACTCTCGGAATCCAGGTCGCATAGGCCAGCAGGAGCGAACGTTCGCAGAAAAAAAAGCGTTTGAGAAGCTGCCCCGTGTCCAGCCGCATCCAGCGCGCCCTGGCGTTTGGGCCTACCAGAAATGGGGAAGGGTCGGCCATCATTTCTACCAACAATTATCTCGCGGCCGCCGAAGTGGTGGCGAGCCAGGCTGGCGGCATCAGGCCGCGCCCCCGGAAACACTCTGCGACCTCATCGCCGCTGGACAGAGAAGGGATGACGCCTTCCCTGGTCACGGCCAGGCCGCCAGTCACAATGGCGACCTGCACCGCACTTTCCAGAGTTGTGCCAAAGGCCAGCGCCGTGGCCAGGCCCGCGTTGAAAGCATCGCCCGCTCCTGTCGTGTCCACCGCTTGCATCGTCAGAGCAGGGAAGTGCTTGCAACCTGACTCGTTCACTACGACCGCGCCTTTTTCGCCCATAGTCACGACTACGTGTTGAATGCCGGCGCGAACCAGTTCGCGGCCCAACTCATCGGCTGCGATGGGATCATCAGGATTACGGCCGCTGAGCACTTTGGCCTCCACCTCGTTGGGCGTGAGTACGTCCACCAGTTGCAGAACGCTCGCGGGCAGTGGCCGGGCCGGCGCCGGATTCAGGATGGTGATTGCGCCGCAAGCCCGTCCCCGGGCCAATGCCGCCTCCGCCGCTTCCACGGGAATTTCCAGCTGGGTGAGCACCACCGCCGATGAGCTCAAGGCCGCTTCGCATTGCAAAACGTCGGCGACGCTCAACTGCTCGTTCGCTCCGGGATCAAGCACAATGCAATTGCGGCCGCTTGCCGCTTCCACCAGTATGAAACCCACCCCCGTGGGCTGGTTTGCGGTTTGCGTCACGTGGGTGACATCAATGCCTTCTTCTCGGTAAAGCTGCAAGGCCATCTGGCCGAAGCTGTCGTTTCCGATCCGGGCGACAAAGCTGACCTTGGCCCCCAGCCGCGCGCAGCCCACCGCCTGGTTGGAGCCCTTGCCTCCATAATCCACGCGATAGCCGGTTCCCAGCAGCGTCTCCCCGCTGCTCGGCAGGCGCTCGACTTTCATGGTCAGGCCAGTGGCGCAGCTTCCGACCACTGTTATACTCGGCTGGCTCAATGGCACAATCTTCCTAGGTGGAGACAGCACTGGCACGCCGTAGCCTACCACAGCCGGTCAATCTGGGCCGCCGTAACTTTCTCATCCGCTGCTGCCAGGGAGCCTCGGCCATGTTGCTCCCCGCGGGCCTGCGCGCCTACGCCTTTCCGGCCGCCTACGATTCCAACTGCCACAATCCTCTTTCTCCTGACGGCCAGTTCCACCTCTTGCCGTACTACCGGACTCCCGACCCGCTCGAGGCCACACTCGTCCAGACTCAGCCCGGTCACGATCAGTTTGTCAGCGAGAAATATGCGGATCAGATCACGGCCATTCTTGCGCGATGGAGTTCGGGCCTGCGCCAAAGCCCAGGTGAATTGGCGGCCATCGGCAACGTGCTTGCCGCAAACTTTGCCGGCGCCTCTTTCCAGCCCGCGGAATCGCGTCTCGTGCGTTCCGCTGCGGCGCTGGAAGTCCGGCAAAACAGGTTTGCTGCTCAGCCGGCGCTTGGGCGCGAGGCATTCCTGCAGCATCTGCGCTCGGCCCTGAGCCCGTTTTCCCGCATTACTTCAGCCGAATTTCAGATTACCCAGATCAATGCCAGTTCAACGCCGGCGCAGGAGCGTCCCGCCCGGCTGCAAACACGCGTCCGCTACGAACTCGTCGGCTCAGGCCGCGATTTCTATCGCGAGCAGCGGGTAGGGCATTGGGAACTCGAGTGGGACGCCTCATCCGCCGGCGGGTTTCAGCTGCATGCCTGGCGACCCCTGGAAGAAACCCTGAGCCGCTCCGCCGCTCCCATTTTTGCCGACGTCACGGCGCAGGTGTTCGGCGGCAATCCCTGCTACTCCTCCCAGTTGATGCGCGGAGTGGATTATTGGCGCACGGTACTGGATGGCGCTTGCGGCATTGACATTTACGGGCACAACGGCATTTCGCTGGGCGACATTGATAATGACGGCTTGGACGACGTGTACATCTGTCAGCCCGCCGGGCTTCCTAACCGCCTGTTTCGCAACCGCGGTGATGGCAGCTTTGAGGATATTACTGAGGCCTCCGGTGTCGGGCTCCTGGACAACACCGCCTGCGCCATTTTTGCCGACTTTGATAACGACGGCCGCCAGGACTTGATCGTAGTGCGCGCCAATGGCC
>DASYWT010000299.1:0-3611 GCA_035935775.1 Terriglobales bacterium | reverse complement strand
CGCCCGGCTTCAGCCGGGCGAACAAGGCTCTAGAGGAAAATGGGGCTTCAGCCCCTGAGAATGAAAAGGCGACTGCGATCGCCGGGCCAATCCTTCTACCGCGACGCCGCCTTGGCGCAGAACTTATCGAACGCCGCTGTCAAATCGGCGGCAATGTCCTCCGCCTCGCGTTGTTCGATGTCGCTGCGCTGCATCATGTAAACCAGCTTGCCGTCGCGCAGCAACCCAATAGAAGGCGAAGAAGGCGGGTAGCCTTCAAAATACTCTCGCGCCCGCTCTGTGGCATCGCGGTCCTGCCCGGCAAACACGGTCACGCTCTGATCGGGCCGCACCGCGTGCTGCAGCGCCAGGCGCACCGCGGGACGCATCCGTCCGGCTGCGCACCCGCAAATCGAGTTGACCACCACCATGGTCGTGCCCGGCTTGTCCAGCGCCTGTTCCACTTCGCCGGCGTTGCGCAGTTCCTCGACTCCCAGGCGCGTCAACTCCTCGCGCATAGGCAAAACCATTAGCTCTGGATACATTCCTGCTCCTTGGATGGGATTGACCTTATTGTAATACGCCCGCCGCCTGCCCGCCCGCGGCCCCCGGCGGAAGCGCAAAAGGAACCAGCCAAATGAACAGCGCGGCGGTTAAACGGTAGCACGCCCGCCGCTCTGCATGCCCCCTGGCTGTATGATTGGCCCATCCCTATGCTCATCCGGGAAAACGTTCCCCTGGCCCCGCTGACCACCTTGGGAGTGGGTGGCCCCGCGCGCTTTTTCGCGGAAGCCATCACCGCTGACGACGTGCGTCGCGCCATCCACCACGTCGGCGAACAGAATCTGCCCCTGTTTGTGCTGGGCGGCGGCAGCAATCTGGTGATTTCTGATTCCGGCTGGCCCGGGCTGGTGCTCCGCATCCGTATTACCGGCCTGCAAGAGCGCGAAGAAGGCGACAAGGTTATTTTTGACGTCGGAGCCGGCGAGGACTGGGACCGCTTCGTGGCCCGGGCTGTGGCCCGCGACTGCGCCGGCATCGAGTGCCTGAGCGGCATTCCCGGCAGCGTTGGCGGCACTCCGGTGCAGAACGTCGGCGCCTACGGCCAGGAAGTTTCCGAAACTATAGAAAGCGTGCAGGCGCTCGATGTCAAGAATGGACGGCTGCGCGAGCTCTGCAATCCCGCCTGCGGCTTCTCCTATCGCACCAGCCTGTTTAACACCAGGGAGCGCGGGTGCTACATCATCTTGCGCGTCACTTACGCGCTCACTCCCGCGGGCGAGCCTCGGCTTGAGTACGCCGACCTCAAAAAGTATTTCGCCGGCGGCACCGGCAAGCCGACCCTGGCCCAGGTGCGGGAAGCGGTACGCCGCATCCGCGCCGGCAAAGCCATGCTCATCGTTCCCGGCGATGAGGACTGCCGCAGCGCCGGCTCTTTTTTCAAGAATCCTGTGCTTACCTCTGAGCAGCACCAGCAACTGTCCGAGCGGGCCGCAACCCTGGGCCTTCAGGTCCCCAGCTATCCCGCGCTGAGCGCCCAGCACAAGGTTTCTGCCGCCTGGCTGGTGGAGCACTCCGGTTTTGCCAAGGGCTACAACCGCGGTCCCGTAGGCATTTCGCACAAGCACGCCCTGGCCCTCGTGAACCGTGGCGGCGCCACTGCCGCCGACGTCGTGGCGCTGAAAGACGAAATTCAGCAGCGCGTGGAAGAAACTTTCGGCATCCAGCTCTCCCCCGAACCAGTCTTCGTCGGCTTCGACCAAAACCCGTAACCTGTAGCGCCGGCGTCTCGCCGGCTGTCTCGAGGGCGTCTCGCCCTCGCCTGTCCGGACAAAACCTGTGTGGGGACAGCCGCCCTCGGCGTCCGGACAAAACCCGTGTGGGGACAGCCGCCCTCGGCTGTCTGGCCGAGCCCAGTTCGCCTCTGCCTCGCAACGTCTCGCCTTCCGAAGGAAGGCGTCATTCCGAGGGCCTTCAGACCCGAGGAATCCCGCGTGCACTACCACAACACCACAAAAACGTAACCATTTCATTTGTGAGCGGGCGCCCCGCCCGCGAAAGCATCGGATTCCGGTTGTTACGCGGGCGCCCCCGCCCGCGAAAACGACGGCTCAGCCAACTTCTCCGTAACCGGCGCCGCCCCCATCTTCACAAGACCCGGATCCCAAACTCCTGGCGGATTCTCCACAGGTCCGCGTCGAGATAGCGCCCGTAACCCTGCCACGGCCATTTCTTCTTCATTCGCCAGGCCCGCCATAGCGTTCGCGTGATCTTTGGCAGGCCTGTGATGGTGATGGCCAGCGTTCGGCCGTACCCGATCTGCCGGATGACGTCCCTGGCCGCCTTGCTCTCCCGCAAATAGCGGTAATAACGCGGCCCGCCCACATCCGTGCCTACGAGGGTCCAGCAGTCCGCCAGCGCTTCATCCATCAGCGTCGTGTCCAGCCCGAACATCACGTGGCAGACGTCGTGAGAATGGAATAGTTGCTGCGAAACCTGGTCGAGATCGCCATCCTGCAACAACCCGGGATGACTGGCGAAGTATTCCGCCACTCCTTGCCGCAGCGTGAGCTTCGAGTCCTGCTCCTGGTAGGAAAACTTCTTCTGCGCGGCCACACCTGGCCTTCATCGGCCCGCTCTACCTGCGCTTCACTTTCCCCCTGCTGCCGCTTTCTTCTCTGCCTTCCCTGTTGCGGCATGACGGGCAGCTTTGGCGGCGCGCCGGAAAATCTCCGTGAACATCTCCCGCGTCAGCTTCCCGGTCTGCGTGTTCTGGTTGGAGGGATGGTAGGAAGCCAGCAGAATTCGTCCGTCCGGCATTTCATACCGGGCCCCGTGTCCGAACACAAACTCCTTTTTGCTTTTCAGCAGGCCTTGCCGTTTCAGGTAGTTCAGGTAAGCGTCGAACCCGATCCGCCCCAGCGCCACGACCACGCGCACGTTCTCCAGCAGCGCAATCTCCCGGTCCAGGAAAGGCGCGCAGTTGGCGATCTCCTGCGGCAGCGGCTTGTTCTGCGGCGGCGCGCAGCGTACCGCCGCGGTGATGTAGGCATCTTTTAGCCGCAATCCGTCGTTGCAGGTCGTCGCTCCCGGCTGCGAAGCGAAGCCGGTACAGTGCAGCACCGGGTACATGAAGTTCCCGGAAGCGTCGCCGGTGAAAGGCCGCCCCGTGCGGTTGGAGCCATGCGCTCCCGGCGCCAGCCCCAGTATGAGCACCCGCGCCTTGGGATCGCCAAAACCGGGCACCGGTTTGCCCCAGTACTCGCAATCCCGGTAAGCGCGGCGCTTTTCGCGCGCCACCTGTTCGCGGTAGGCCACCAGCCGCGGACAGCGCCGGCAGGCGATCACCTCTTCATTTAAATCGGATAGCAGCGAGGACATTACAGAGATTCTAACCCGCCCGCGCCCTTACGCGGGACGGGCCCGCTTGCTCACGGGCGTGCGACTGGCATAGTCTGCGGAAAACTGCCCGTTCTCCACGTTAAACGTGCGGATCACCGGCTCGAATTCCAGCAGCGGCTCCAGCGTCTTCCGGACCTTGCGGTAGTGGTGCCGGTGAAACCATTCCGCGTGTTCGTGCCGCGTCCACAACGTCAAGACCACCACCCGGTCCGGTTCGGCGTCCGACGCTA
>DASYWT010000298.1:0-2344 GCA_035935775.1 Terriglobales bacterium | reverse complement strand
TCAGCCCGCGCGTGTTCATCAGGATGCCGAGAGACGCGGACTCTCCCCAGGTCAATCCCGTGAGGCGCGCGGCCAGACTGCCGCCACCAAACTTCCCCAGGGAGGCGACCGCGATGATCAGCAGGCAAATCAGCCAGTCGTGCAGCCCATGCACCAGCGCGATTTGCGTACGCAAGCCGGTGAAAGCGAAGAACACGGGCAGGAAGAGCACCACCACCAGATCCTCGAATTTTTCGTTAACATCGCGCGCCAGCGGGGAGTCGTGGGGAATGACCGCGCCCACCAGGAAGGCGCCGAACAGGGCGTGAATTCCGATGCGCTGCGTAGCTAAGGCGGCCAGCAAGAGAACGGCGCAGACAATGACCACGGAATCCTTACTGGTCTTTTGCCAGTGCGGCCCGCGGTAAGCGAACCACACGGCAGCCGGCCGCAGGAGAATCAGCACACCAGCGATGAAGACGGCGGTCAAAGCCAGGGTTAGAAGAACGCGCCCCGCATGCGCTCGGGCAAGGCTAACCACAAAGGCGAACAGGCACCATGCGGTCACATCGTCCACCGCGGCGCAGGCCAGCGCCACCGTTCCCATGTGGGTCTTGTGCATCTGGCGGTCGGTAAGAATGCGCGCCAGCACGGGAAAGGCCGTAATGGACATGGCCACGGCCAGGAAAAGAGCAAACACCGTGAAGGGCACGTCGCGCGTGGAATAAAGCGGGTACAGCCAGAGAGCGAGGCCGCCGCCCAGGAGAAAAGGAGCAATGATGCTGGCATGGGATATGGCCACCGAGGCGTGGGAGCGCCCGCCCAGCAGATCGGTGTCCAGTTCCAGGCCAACCAGGAACATGTAGAGGATGACGCCGATCTGCGAAAGCACCGAAAGGTAGGGCGTAATGCTGGCAGGAAACAGGTAAGCGACGACGCCGGGGGCGATGTGGCCCAGAAATGATGGTCCCAGCAGTATGCCGGCGATCATTTCGCCGATGACCTGCGGTTGGCTCATTTTGCGAAAAGCCGCGCCCAGGAGCCGGGCAAAGACAAGGATCACCACCAAGGACAGCAGAACATGAGTCAGGACGCCGGGCGGCTGGGAAGGTGCGGGCACTCCAAACTTCAGCAGTCCCCCGGGTTCAGGTGGGTGCAGGAGGGCGCCCGCCGAACAAACCAGCCAGAACAGCGCGGCGGCGGCCGCGATCATCAGGGCATAGAGGAGGGGAGTTCGTATCTTGTGCACGTTGTACCCGAGCAACCCGACGTCGGCGCGCCTTGGGCATTGATTGTACCCGCTGCCTGACCTCACCCAGCGTGTATACTCGAAAATTGCAGCTTACAAACAGGCGGAGAGATAGCTGGGTGCGAGCAATGATTTGCGTGTTTTTCGCGTGATCGTACTCGTGCCAGCAGCAGGTAGGTGTCTGCCCAACCCGTCTTGTGAGCTGAGAATCTGAAGATGGCGACCACCCCCTTCCACCTGTTATTTCCAGTCGCAATCCTGGCCGGTTTTGTGGGTGCAATGAGTGGAATGGGGGGAGGCATCATCCTTATTCCCGCCCTTACCCTGCTGGGCGTGGACATCAAACACGCCATCGCCATCAGCATTCTCTCTGTAATCGCCACCTCCAGCGGTTCGGCTTCCGCCTATGTACGTGACCACATCACCAATCTCAAAGTAGGGATGTTTCTCGAGATGTTCACCATTGTGGGCGCTCTGGCCGGCGCGGCCATCACCCTGGCCTCTTCGCCGCGCCCTCTTTACATTGCTTTTGGCGGTGTGCTGCTGGGGTCATGGCTGGCGCTGCTGCTGGCCGGCCATAAGTCCTGGGAGGGAGTAACCAATCAAGACGGAATGAGCCGCTGGCTGGAACTTGAAGGCAGTTACCCGGACCAGGTTCTGGGGCAGACGGTCCACTACAAAGCTCGCCGCGCGTATCTGGGAGCTCCGCTCATGTTCGGCGCGGGCATCATTGCGGGGCTTTTGGGAATAGGCGCCGGAGCGGTAAAAGTCCTCATTCATGACCTGGTGATGGGATTGCCGCCAAAGGTATCCACCACCACCAGCAATCTGATCATCGGCGTTACGGCTTTAGCCGGCACCAGCGTGTATCTGGCCGCGGGATTGATCAGCCCGGGATTGGCTGCGCCCGTCATTTTGGGAGTGGTGCTGGGAGCGTTTTTAGGAACGCGGCTGCTGGTACGCTTATCCAACCAGGCGGTGCGACAGTTCTTTCTCCTTATCCTGGCGGTACTGGCGGTAGAGATGATCGTCCGAGGCATTCGGGGCGTATGAAGATGGGCCGTTTGAATTCAGTCGCGGACAGCACCGCCGAGTGGCGGCAACTGGAAATGGACG
>DASYWT010000297.1:0-6672 GCA_035935775.1 Terriglobales bacterium | reverse complement strand
CGGTCACCTGCGAAGGTGTGAGGGAGACCATGTGGTCGGAGACGTACTGCTGCATTTCCGTGCTGATCGCGGTAACAGGCTTAAGGACATCCCCCAGTTCGCTGTTGGCCGCTGTGCGCTGATCCTTCAGTCCGTTGTACTCGGCTTCCAGTTGCGCGAAGTTGTATTTCTTTCTGCTGCCATCGGGGAACACCACCGTGAACAGTTGCTGCTCCCATCTGTCCAGCTTCTGTTGCTTGCTGCGCTTGGAAGAAGGGTCGGTGTCGGTTTCGATGTCGTAGGTTTCCGCGCTGACATAGGCGCGCTTGTCCGTGAACACGTTCTGCACCGCCAGAATCTGGGCGCTTAAATCCGCGATGCGGTCGTGCAGTTTGTTGATCTGGGGAGTGGCCTGCTCGGACGCCTGCTTGTACTGCGCCGCCAATTTCTGATAGTCGGGGCTGGACTCCACTTCCTGTTGCGACTTGCGGGACTGCGCCCGCGTCGTTTTCAGGAAAGCGCTGTACCGCTGCCGGAACACTTCCTGGTAGCGTTTCCAGGGCCGCTGTCCGTAGGCTTCGTCCCACAGCGCCCAGAACAGCGAGGCGGTCAGCACCGCGGTGGCCAGCGCGTAGTACAGGGCGTAGGACTTACTGGTTATCGGATCATCGTCAGGCGTGGGTAGCTCCGGCACCGTCGCCTCCTCAGATGTTGAAGTACGGCGTTATCCATACGTATTTAATGTGCATGGCGTGCCTGATGACCATCTTGATCGGCAAGCCGACCATGGTCAGCAGAAAGAACACCATGATGGAGTACTGCAGCAGGCTCATGCGCCGGTAGTCCCTCGGCTGGTAGCGCCGGAAGAAAGCGAACACGATGAACCCGCCCAGCAGGTAATAGCCGCCCACCACTACCGCCCCGAACACCGCCTTGCCCATGTTCGAAGTAATCCCGAACAGGTCCGGCAGATCGCGGTTCACCTCATAGATCAGGCGGCTATGGTCCCAGGTTTGCCCGGGCCAGAACCACTGCCAGCCGGGGCCGCGGATGAAGGTCCCGATCAGGATCATGGTCACCCACAGGAACAGGAAGCCGAAGGCGAATGTTCCAATGGAGAAACGCCGCTGCCGCAGCGTGTAATACCCATTGCCCAGCGGGTTGGTGTCAATGTAAGGAACCACCATCAGCCCTACGATAATCAGCGTGGGCATGACCACGCCCGCGATCCAGGGATCGAAGTACACCAGCATTTCCTGCAGCCCCAGGAAGTACCAGGGCGCCTTGGCCGGATTCATGGTCACGTTGGGGTTGGAAGGTTCTTCCAGGGGCGCGTTCAGGGTGATGGACCACACCATCAGGATGGCGCTCACAATGATGGCGGCCAGAAATTCCACCCGCAGCAGGAACGGCCACACGTGTACTTCCCTCGCCCAGCCCGGCTTGAAGGGCCAGGTCTTGCGGTAGCGCGTCTTGGCCTCCTGGGGATTGGCCTCCAGTTCGGCAATCAGCTTGTCATTCGCGCGCGCCTGCCTCACCGCCAGCGCGGTGTAGAAAATCAGCAGCGGCACCAGTGCCACGATGGGCACGTTGTCAGGTGCGGATACGATCTCCCACAGCTGATGCCAATCCATAGAACCTCCCAAGCAGCTGTCTAGCCAGTCAGCTTATGCGTGTGCCGCCTTCACGCCACGCGCTTCCTTCACTTCCGACTCCAGCATCACCGGCGCGGGGCCGGAGATGCCGCCGTCTTTTCTTACCCGCCAGAAGTGCACGATCATGAAAATCGAAGCCACAATCGGAATGCCGATGCAGTGCCAGATGTATGAGCGCAGCAGGGCATTGGCATCCACAATCGAGCCCCCTAGCAGCCCGAAACGTATGTCGTTGTAGGGCGTCATCCCCAACTGGTGCCCGAAGGGACCTTCGTGGCCCAGAAGCGGCGTGGCCCGCGCCATGTTGGTGCCCACGGTCACCGCCCAGAAGCCCAGCTGGTCGTCAGGCAGCAGGTAGCCGGTGAAAGAAAGCAGGAGCGTTAACACCAGCAGGATTACGCCCACGTTCCAGTTGAACTCGCGTGGCTTCTTATACGACCCGGTAAGAAACACGCGGTACATGTGCAGCCAGACGGCAATCACCATCAGGTGCGCCGCCCAGCGGTGCATGTTGCGCAGCAGCTTGCCGAAGGGCACGTCGTGCTCCAGGTAGAGCACGTCGCGGAAGGCCTGCACCTTCTCCGGGTGGTAATAGAACATCAGCAGCACCCCGGTGAAAGTCAGCACAATAAAAAGGTAGAAGGTGATGCCGCCCATGCCCCAGGTGTAGCTGTAGCGCACCGAGTCGCGGTTGATCTTGGCCGGGTGCAGGTGCAGGAACACGTTCGACAGCACGCCCAGGGCGCGGTTGCGCGGCGTGTCGTCATGTTTGTGGCGAAAGATCGAAGTGTAAACCTGGGTCTTGGTCGGGTCCTTGACCAGTTCCACCTGCTCCTTGGCCTTAGCCGGCAAATCCACCTTGAGCAGTTGGACGTCTTCCTTCACGCCCGCCAGGACCTTGGTTCGCACTTTCGTCAGCAGCTTGACTCCGCCGCCGTTCTGGCTGCCATTGCTGCTTCCGTTCTCGCCATTCTGGTTGTTGTCTTCAGCCATATTGCCCTCTAAACAAATTTCTCTATCCTGTCATCCTGAGCGAGCCCGAGTTGAGCGAAGCGAAACGAGCGCGAGTCGAAGGACCTTGCGTTATCGTTGCGCTAGACCGGTATGTACGATCCCGGATCGTTGAACTGGCTCGGCTGGCCTTTCGGCCAGGAGTACAAGTGCGAGGTATCCACCAGGATCTGCCCATCCGGCGCGACTTCAATGTGCGCCCGGTCCATCGGTCTGGGCGCCGGGCCCTCAAAGTTCACGCCCTCGTCGTCATAACCGCTGCCGTGACAGGGACACTTGAACTTGTGTTCCGCCGGCTTCCAGTCCGGTGTGCAGCCCAGGTGCGTACAGCGTGCGTAAATCACAAACAGGCGATCCGGCCGCCGGTCCACCCAGATGCGATATTGCTGCAGCCACTTTTCGTCAATGCCCAGGGCGTAATCGGACGGCGGACCGATCTTGAATACGGTGCTGGGCTCAAACAGCGTGCGTGGCAGGAAGAAACGGAAGAACGCGATGAACCACGCGCCCAGGAAAGCCACCACACAGCTCCACACAAAACGGCGCCGCACCCGGTCAATGTCGGTGTCCTCGGGGCCTGCGGTTGCTACCCCACCCGCTGCCGCCGCCTTCGATGTTCCCACTGCGGGTGTGCCTACGTATTTCACCGCGGTTCCGGCGCGCGCCACTGGAGGCGGTCCCGCAGGCGCTGCCACTGTCGCCGCGCGGGTTGCCACTGCCGGTCTCGCCGGAGCCATGGCAGCCGCCGCTGCTGTCGAGCTTGCCACTACGGGTGCTGCCGCAGGCGCCGCGGGCGCCGCTGCCGGCGCCTCGCCCGCCAGTGCCGCCATCTCCGCATCACTCAGCAGGGGCAGTCCTTTGCGCTTCCTGCGCGCCTGCTCCGCCGCCACCGAAGACTTGTTCCATTTGGGGTAGGAGGCCAGCAGCGCCTTCACGCTCTCCGTCATACCCGCGGAATTGCCACTCGGCGGTTCTGCCACCGCCACCGCCACCGCTGCGGAAGCCGCCGGTGCGGCCGCCTGGGTTGCGGTGGCTGTGCTGGGTGCCGCTGCAACCGCGCCGGCTCCCGCGCCGCCCGACTCCCAGGGCATGGGCACGCCCGCCTTGAGAGCCTCCACCTCGGCGTCGGTCAGCGCCGGCAAAGCCTTCCGTTGGCGATACGCCTGCTCCATGGCGATCACTGAGTTATTCAGCGGTTTGCGCGGCAGGGGAGGAAGATGCCCGAGGATGCCCCCTGCTTTTGATTGGTCGTCTGCCATTAGTCCTTACCCCGTTCGGCGATAACGCTCGCCGGTGCGGCCCAGCCACTCAATCGGCCGCTACCAGGCGCTCACGGTCGCTTTGTCTGCGTTGCGGAAGGCCGGCGGCCGCTGCCACCAGGTCCGCCAGCGCGGCAATAAAGGTTGGTGAATCGTTGAGTCCCGCGGACATTTCGAACTGGGCAATGCCCAGTTCGGCCGCCTGTTCCCGTGCCTCGTGGTCCACTTCACCCAAAGTCTCCACGTGGTCGGAAACAAAAGAAATCGGCACCACGCAAATCTGCCGCACGCCTTCCAGCGCTGCCTCGCGCAAAGTTGTGCGCAGCTATGGCTGCAGCCACTTGCTGGCTCCCACCTTGCTCTGGTAACAGAGCCGGTGACAGTTGCGCCATCCGCCCCGCGCCATAACCATTGCGACGGTTTCTTCAATCTGTTTTTGGTAGGGATCGCCCTTTTCCACCACCGCTATAGGGACGCTGTGCGCGCTGAACACCAGCAGCGGCTCCGCCCGCCGCGGAAAACGCTCCAGCGCTTCTTCAACTTTCTCCACCAGGGCCTGCAGGTAGGCTTCATGACGGTAAAACTCCCGCACGCAACGCACGGGAATTGCCGACGCTGGAAAGCAGCGGTTCCACTCGTTAAGACTGCTGCCGGTGGTGGTAGTGGAATACTGCGGGTAGAGCGGCAGCAGGACGATTTCGTCCACCGCTGCCGACTCCAATCTGGCGACGGCTTCGCGGGTGAAAGGATGCCAGTAGCGCATGGCGACCACGCAGGTGGCGTCAATTCCCGCCTCCGCGAGGTACTCCTCCAGCGCCTGGGCCTGCCTCTCGGTGTGCTTGCGGATGGGCGACCCTCCCCCGATCACCGAATAATGGTGCTCCACCTTGCGTGCGCGCGTGGTGGAGATCAGCTTCGCCAGAGCCTTGCGCCCGATGCGCGCCAACGGAAAATCAATAATGTCCGGATCGCAGAACAGGTTGTAAAGGAAAGGTTCAATCGCTTCCAGTGTGTCGGGTCCGCCCAACTGGAAGAGGACTACACCTATGCGTCGCGTTGTAGCAACCAATTTCCCCACAGACCCCAGACCACCCCAGGAATATGAGCCGCTTTCCTTACACTTCCAGAAATTGTGGGCGATGTTACTCCCTGAGGGCCATTAGCGTCAATCACATTGGCGCTTAACAAAGGTTTGAAAACGGCTGCTGCTAAGTAGAACCTCTCAGGCGCGGGCCGGTTCCGGCACCTGCTCGGACTGCATGGCCTCGATGATGGAATCGGCGAACTGCGAGGTGCCCGCCTTACCGCCCACGTCGCGGGTGAGTTTGTCGCGCTGGCGGTAGACCTTCTCTAATGCCGTGCGGATGCGCCACGCGGCATCGTGTTCCCCCAAGTGCCGCAGCATGAGCAGAGAGGAACGCAGCACCGCCGTGGGGTTGGCGATGTTTTTTCCCGCTATGTCGGGAGCCGACCCATGCACCGCCTCAAACACCGCGGCGTGGTCGCCCAGGTTGGCTCCAGGAACCAGGCCCAGCCCGCCCACGAACGCCGCGCACAGATCGGAGATGATGTCGCCGTACAGGTTTTCCAGAAGCAGCATGTCGTACTGGTAAGGATTCATCACCAGCTGCATGCAGGTGTTGTCCACGATGTGCTCGCCGTAACTGATCTCCGGATATTCCTTGGAAATCGCGCGCGAACAGCGCAGAAACAGGCCATCCGAGAGCTTCATGATGTTGGCTTTGTGGATGGAGTGGATCTTCTTGCGTTTGTTCTTGCGCGCGTATTCAAAGGCGAACCGCGAAATCCGCAGGCACGCCTTCTCCGTAATGATCTTCAGGCTCTCCACCACCCCCGGGACCACCTCGTGCTCGATGCCGGAATACAAGCCTTCGGTGTTCTCGCGCACGATGATCAGATCTACGTCCGGATAGCGCGTAGGAATGTGCGGCAGGTTACGAATCGGGCGGAAGTTGGCGTACAGCTCAAAGTGCTTGCGCAGGGCAACGTTGATGCTGGAGAAGCCGCCCCCAATCGGCGTGGTCACCGGGCCTTTCAGCGCCACTCGCGTGCGCTCAATAGAATCCAGCAGCTCTTTGGGCAGGTATTCGCCGTATTTCTCGTAAGCCTCCTGCCCGGCGTTGTACCTTTCCCACTCGAACTTGAGGCCCGTGGCCTCCAGAATGCGCACCGTGGCGTCGGTGACCTCAGGCCCGATGCCGTCGCCCGGAATTAATGTGATTTTGTAGGCCATGTTCTGATCAGATGCCTTAAATGTGCGGACGGGCGATTTCTGCTGTTGGTTGCGAATGGGTCTGTTGCCGACTACCTACTACCAACTACCTACTACCCTTCACTCTGACTCCTGAGCCCTGACTCCTGAGTTCCTACACTCTTACTCCTCCCTTCGCCTTGGGCGCTTGTGGCGCCCCTTCTTTCGTCTTCAGGAGGTCCTTCAGTTCCGTCATGAATTCCTGCACATCCTTGAAGTCCAGGTACACGGAAGCGAAGCGCACGTAAGCCACTTTGTCCAGCTTCCGCAGGCGGTTCATGATCAACTCGCCGATTTCGCTACTCTTGCGCTCGCGCTCCGCCGAATCAATCACGAAGGCTTCCGCTTCGTTGACGATCTGCTCCAGCTTCCCCATGGAAACTGGCCGCTTCTCGCAGGCGCGCAGCAACCCGTTCAAGACTTTTTGCCGCTCGAATTTCTCCCGCCTGCCGTCCTTCTTCACCACCATGTAGGGAATTTCGTCAATCCGCTCGTA
>DASYWT010000296.1:0-7404 GCA_035935775.1 Terriglobales bacterium | reverse complement strand
AACATGACGCCCTACTCTAATCCTTATCAATCTGTGCCAGCTCCTCTCGGCGACCTCCGCGTTGATCATTTTGCTTTTCCCAGCGCCCGCGCCAGGATGGCCATGCGCACGGCCACTCCGTTGCGCACCTCTTCGCGGATAACCGCCTGCGATGAATCGGCCACCTCGCTGCTCAGTTCCATGCCGCGGATGATGGGTCCAGGGTGCATGACGAGCGCTCCTGGCCTGGCCAGCCGCAGCCGCGCCGTAGTCAATTGGTATTTGGCGATGTATTCGCCTACATCGAACCGCATTTCTGCCAGGCGTTCCTTTTGCACCCGCAGGAGCATGATCACATCCGCGCCGCGGATGGCCTCATCCAGATGGCGGGTGATGCGCAAGCCCTTGACCAGCGTGGCTGCGGTTTCGGGCACAAATTCCAGCGGCCCGCAGAGGGTGAGCTGCACTCCGAACTTGCTGAGCAGATGGATGTTGGAGCGCGCCACCCGGCTATGGTAAATGTCCCCGATAATGGCCATGTGCTTGCCGCGCAGGTCTTTCATGTGTTGCAGGATGGTGTAGGCGTCGAGGAGGGCCTGGGAGGGGTGCTCGTGCATGCCGTCTCCGGCATTGATGACCGGAACGTCGAGGTGGGCAGCGATGAGGTGGGGCGCGCCGGCATTGGGGTGGCGGAAGACCAGGGCATCGCAACCCACGGCGCGCAGGGTGTAGCCGGTGTCCAGCAGGGATTCACCCTTTTCGATGCTGGAACCGCTGGCGTGCACTACCAGGGTGATGGCGCCCAGCCGCTTGGCCGCCATCTCGAAGGAAGTGCGGGTGCGGGTGGAAGCTTCGTAGAAGACCAGGCCAACGGTCTTGCCGCGTAACAGAGGACGCGGGTGCCCGCGTTGCATGCGGCGGGCGAGTT
This sequence comes from Terriglobales bacterium, assembly GCA_035935775.1. GTDB lineage: Bacteria > Acidobacteriota > Terriglobia > Terriglobales > Acidobacteriaceae > JAICWP01. The sequence continues at coordinate 6,497 of DASYWT010000296.1, read as the reverse complement.
GCAGCAAACTGCTGATTTCTTCCGGTTGCAGGTGCTCGATTCCCAGCAGCGACCCGCGCGCGAACGTACTCATGCCCAGCCACCGCCATTACAGCAAATTCTGAGCCTCACTAAGTGGCGGTGAACCGGGTTTCGAGCTTTGACTATCTTAACGGCGGCAGGCCCAGGCCGAAGGCCGGAACATGCCTTAGCCCAAAGCGTCAGCCCCGGGTACCGCGGCAACAATGGTCCCGGCCCCCCAGGGGCGACACAACAACTGCCCATCAGTTTTCCCGCTCCACCAGCAACACCTTTTCGGCGTTGTCCACTTCCTTGAGCTTGACTTCAATGATCTCGTTGTCGGTGGTCTGCACCATGCGGCCCACGTAAGTAGCTTCGATGGGCAATTCGCGGTGGCCGCGGTCAATCAGCACGCACAACTGCACTCGGCGTGGGCGGCCGTGCACAAATAGCGCGTCCATGGCGGCGCGGGTGGTCCTGCCGGTATAAAGAACGTCGTCCACCAGCACCACGTGCTTGCCGGTGACCTGGAATTCCAGATCTTTTTCCTGCACCACCGGCTTGTGATCAATGGTGGAGAGGTCGTCGCGGTAGAGGGTGATGTCCAGGCTGCCCACGGGCACGGGTTTGTCTTCAATGCGCCCGATCAGCTTGCCCAGGCGCTCGGCCAGAGGCACGCCGCGGCGGCGAATGCCCACCAGCGCCAGGTCCTCCACGCCATTGTTCTTTTCCACGATTTCGTGGGCCAGACGCACCAAGGTGCGTTCAATTTCCGAGGCGGACATCAACTGCGCCTTCACGCGCAGTTTGGGCGGGCGAGGCAAGGGTTGAGCAGTCATTGAAGCGGCATGATACGCGGTGGCGAGGCCGGAGTACAAGCTTCGTTCCTAAAAGCCCCAAAAGCATTTACCGCCGAGGACGGAGAGGACGCCAAGAAAACATTTTAAAAATCCTTGGCGATCTCGGCGTGCTCGGCGGTGAAAAGGTTTTGCAAAAATGTAGTGGGGTTACAGGGAGCGCGACTCTCTTTTGCCCAAAGCCGTCGCGGCAATGGCTCCTCCCAGGCTCGAGGCGGCCACAAACAGCACCAGCATGAGCAAAATCCCCAAAGCGATGAGCAGGCGCATTCCCTCCGGCGTGAGGAATTGCTGCAACATCTGCTGCGCTTCGGGGTTGCCACTGCGCTCGGCTGACGTCTTCAGTGCCTGTTCCAGCGCCGCCCGCAGTTGTCCGCTGCCCCGCAAGCTCAGAATCTGCACCAGGGAAAGCAGGCCGAAGATGACGAAGCCCATCAACCCCGCCATGGCTCCCAGCCGCGCGCCCATGCCGGCGCTTATCTGCTGCAGGTGTTGCCGCCGGCGATAGATGATCACCACCAGCATGCCGCCACCCAACATCCAGACGAAAACTCCCAACTGCGGCAGCCCGGTTACGACCGCAACCAGGAGCGCGGCCAACGCTCCCAGTCCGGCAGCCAGATTGGCCGCCCGCCACGCCCGCGACCAGGTTACCTGGCCCAGTTCGGCCAGGGGCACAGGCGAGGGTGGCCGGGGTGCCCCAAACTCCGGGCCAGAAGGCGATAATATCGGCGGCGGCTGCGCGGCGGTCATCACTCTTATTTGCGGGGCGCCGCACTGCGAGCAGAAAGGAACTCCATCCTCCACCGCCTTCCCGCACCTGTGGCAGGCATGCTCCATCAATTTCCAAGCTAACAGCCGCGCGGCGGGAAGTGCAAGAAAGCGGGAGTCGGGAGTCAGGAGTCAGGAGTCAGCGAATGATCGGACCAGCAGCCTGCTTTGGCCAAGCGACGTTGTTCGACGCGGCGATGGTCGGGATGTAAACTGGCAATAGGTTGCCGCACGGTTTATCTGGCGCGCAAGGCGCCGCGCTAATTGCCGCACCCCAGGCAGTGGAATTCTGTTGAGAACTGGAACGGAATACTGCGCTTTCGGTGTCTTAATCAATGTGCCAAAACGAGTATTGGTGGCAATCGTTGTTCTTGCCACCGGAACAATCGCTGTGTCCGGTTACCGCTGGTACACCCGGTTTCCGTGGGTTCAGTGGGCTGCTTACTGGCACGCGCAGCGCGGCAGCATTAATTGTGGTCACCTGACGACGGCAGATGGCGTGCCCCACATTGATCCAAACGCAGCGATTCACTGCGCGTTGGGCGCACAGGTGCGCCGGCAGCCGTTTTATATCACCTTCGATGTCTACGGGATTGACGAACAGATCTCTAACGGGATCGTGGGGGACTCTCAAGGAAACGCAATTGAGATTTTCTATGCATCAGGAATGGTGACTCCCACGCGTAAGACTCTGCTTCGCTATCAGTGCCCTACGCCAACCCGACTTCAGCTCGAATCTCCTGTCATCGGCATTCCACGACTGCACTGCGAACCCCGGGCAGCTCATAGCCTGCAGAAGGACTATGTTTTCTGGTAGCTCCTGGAGTCCGACTCCCGACTCCTGACTCCCGACTCCCGGTCTTACATGGGCTCCGATTCCCCTCGCGTGGCCACATAAACAATGGCAAAGTCGCTGCCGTTGTCCTTGGGATCCACCGCCACCAGGTGGAAGTTGTCGCTCATGCCGACTTTGAGTTCCACCCCTTTGCCCTCGCCCTTGTCGTCCCCACAGGTCAGGGGCTTGGGCTTTTCGTTATCGTGGTGTCCCAGATCCAGGTCGGCTTCCTGGTGGCCGTGCCCCTTGCATTCCAGCACATTGCCATACTTCCGCAGATCCTTCTTGTAATAAGCGATCACCTTATCGGGCGGGTCCTCGGTGTGGTACGCGATTACCAGCACCTTCACCCCGAACAGGGAACTGGAGATGTTCACGTTGGCGGCGTTTTTGTCGTCGCCTTCCACTTTTTGCTTGGCTCCCGGGTAGACGCTCAGCCCGATCTGTGCGGGCGTCGGATTGGTACGCACTTGCAGGGCGCCCAGCGGGGTGCGGATATCCACATTTTTGTTCTCGCCCTTGTCGTCCACCTTCACGCTGCAGGCCGCCAGCGCAACCAGGGACGCCGCAGCGGCCACGCACGCCGTCCTAAGGATGATTTGCCGCCACATGATTACCTCCTGTTGCCACCGCTACAGCCGCCTTTTCCAGCCCCGCCCCGCGCTGCGCCACCTGGGGAATGGTGACCGGCAAATGGCCGCGCACGGGAATTTCCCCGAACAGCGCTTTGACCGCGCTGTCTTCACTGAGGCTCGCATTGGAAAAGGTGCACAGATAATTTTCCACCTGCGGGAAATCGCCGGCTACGTAGGGATTGCCTACTGCAACCACCAGGGTCTTGGGTCCGGCCGCCTGCAAAATCTTTCGCAGCAGTTCACCGCGCGCGTCGGTTAGACCCACCGTGTTTTCCACCTGTCCGGCTACCTGCACCGCCTTACCGGCTGTGGGGATCTCATAAACGGCTGCTACCACCTTCTCCGCGTCCCGCACCGCCGATAGCACCTGGCCGGTCATGCCCGCCGCAGTGCGGGTATCCACGTAGATGATGTTCGCGTCCGGCCGCCGCTCGCCCACCTGGCGAACAAACTCGTGGCCCGGGTCCATGCGCATGTCGTCGCAGAAAACCACCACCACCAGGCGGTTTGTCACCTCCACTGCTGGTTGATACGGAAGCCCGGGGACATTGGTTCCCTGAGAAGGCAGGGGCCGCAGGGGCAGTACGCGGCCGTTATCGCGCACCAGGGTGACGGCCTGGTCAGCCACCTGTTGCCCGAACGCCAGATTCTCCGGCCTGCCGATCACCTTGGCCAGTTGGTCAATGTCCACCAGCCGGGCCTTGTTCAGCCCCACCGAGGCCTTGGCCTCCAGGATCTTCAGCACGGATTCGTCCACCCGCGGTTGTGGAATTTCGCCGCTTTTTACCGCCTTCAGCATGGCCTGGTAGGAAGCGTCGAGGTCGGCGGGGATGAGCAGCATGTCGTTTCCCGCCTTGAACGCCTCCACTGCCGCCCGGCCGATATCGTTCTGGTAGAGCCGGGTCAGCGCGCCCATGTCCAGGGCGTCAGTTATCACCAGGCCCTTGTACCCCAGCTGCTGCTTGAGCAGACCCGTCACAATGGCCGGGGAAGTTGTGGCCACGCGGTTGGGATCGGGTTCCAGCGCCGGAACGGTCACATGCGCCACCATGATGGCGTCCACTCCTGCCTTGATGGCCGCTTCAAACGGCACCAGTTCCACCGAATTCAGCCGCTGCCGGTCGCCCGTCACTCTGGCCAGACCCAGGTGCGAGTCTGTGGCCGTGTCCCCATGGCCGGGGAAATGCTTGACCGTGGTCAGCATGCCATTGGCCTTAGCGCCCTGGATGTAGGCGGTCACCAGCCTGCTGACTTCCTGGGGATCCTCGCCGAAGGAGCGAGTGTTGATGATGGGGTTGGCGGGATTGGAGTTGACGTCGGCATCCGGGAAGAAGTTCCACTCCACGCCCACGGCGCGCGCCTCCTGCGCCGTGATCTCTCCGAATTCTTTTGCGTAGTCGGTGTTACCCGTCGCCCCAAACGCCATGGCGTGGGGAAACACCGTACTGCCCAGGAGCCGCATGGAGACCCCGCGTTCGAAGTCGGCGGCGAAAATCAGGGGCAGCCTGGATTCGCGCTGCAACTGGTTTACCAGCATGGCCGCTTCGTAGGGCTGGTTGTAATAAACGAACGCGCCCTCGGCCGGCACCGTGAGCGCAAAGCCGCCTACGTGGTACTGCTGCAGGATCTGGTGGTATTGGGCGTATTCCGGACCGTTCAGATTCAGGAACCTGGCACGTGCCCATACCATAAAGAGTTGCCCGACCTTTTCCTCGAGCGACATCTTCTTGAGGGTCTTCTGCGCCCATTTTTCGGCGCTGCCGTCGAGCTTTACCGGTCCCGGCTTCCGGTACTTTTCTTTGGCGAGGACGGGAGACACCTGGAGCGCGACTACCAGGCAAATGAGGCCAATTTTGCGGAACATGATGCCGAAACGATAGCACAGGGCGGCGGCGAGAGAAGCAGGTCCTTCGCTGCGCTCAGGATGACAATCGTGGAACGCGCGGCGTGGAGACGATCAAGAGCAAATGCGCGCGAAGCGCGAGGCTGTGGTTACGTATGCGGGCGAGGCGCCCGCGGCACAACATGGCGACAACTGGGAACTGGGTACCAGGTACCGGGTACTCCTACCCTTCAAGCACTTCCCGCACCTTGCAGGCCAGGGCGTCCAGGCTGAACGGCTTCTGCAGGAAGGCGGTGCCGGGGTCGAGCACCCCGTGGTGAACGATGGCGTCTTCGGTGTAGCCGGAAAGGTACAACACCCGCATGCCGGGACGGCTCTGGACCAGGCGCGTGGCCAGTTCACGGCCGCTCATGCCGGGCATGACAACGTCCGTAATCATCAGATCAATACGGCAATTAGCCGACGCAGCCAGAGCCAGCGCCTCCTGCCCATTGCCGGCGACCAGCACGTTGTAACCTTGCGCCTGCAGCGCCTCGGCAATCAATTCCCGCACCGATTCTTCATCTTCCACCAGCAGGACGCTTTCCGATCCCCGCAGGGCCGGGCGCGCGTGCCCTTCGGGCAAGCTCTCCGCCACGGCTTCATCCACTCGCGGCAGGTAGATCTTGAACGTGGTGCCCCGCCCCAGTTCGCTGTACGCGAAAACGTAGCCCCCGCTCTGCTTGACGATTCCGTACACCGTAGAAAGTCCCAGCCCTGTGCCCTTGCCTTTTTCTTTGGTGGTGAAGAAGGGCTCAAAGATGCGCAGCTGCGTTTCCGGGTCCATGCCGCAGCCGGTGTCACTCACCGCCAGCATCACATAGCGGCCCGGCTTAACGTTGGCGTGGGCGCGCTGGTAGTTGTTGTCCAGATCCACATTGCGGGTTTCGATAATCAGCTTGCCCCCGCTGGGCATGGCGTCGCGAGCGTTGACCGCCAGGTTCATGATCACCTGCTCCACCTGCCCCGGGTCGGCCTTGGTTCGCCCCAGGTTGGGAGCGCAATTCACCACCACTTCGATGTCTTCTCCAATCAACGGCCGCAGCAGCTTGCTGATGTCGGCGACCACGGCGCTCAGGTCAATCACCTTTAGTTCCAGCACCTGCTTGCGCCCGAAGGCCAGCAACTGCCGGGTCAGGGTGGCAGCGCGTTGCGTCGCCTCCTGAATGGCTTCCGCTTTCTTGCGCCGCGGATCGCCCATCCCGAGCTGGTTCAGCAGCACATAGGTGTAGCCGCTGATCACCATCAGCAGGTTGTTGAAGTCATGGGCCACGCCTCCCGCCAGCCGCCCTACTGCTTCCATCTTTTGCGACTGGCGCAACTGGTCTTCGAGAATGCGTCGCTCAGTTACGTCTTCGGCAATAATCTCCAATACTTCCGCTTCGCCTTCCTGGCTCACCGCCCGGCCGCTCAGCCGCACCGTGATGGCCTTGCCGTCCTTTCGCCTCCATTTCACTTCCACGTTGTCGAGGCAGGAATGCCGCTCGTATTCGCTTCGCAGCCGCGCGCGGTCTTCG
>DASYWT010000295.1:0-3134 GCA_035935775.1 Terriglobales bacterium | reverse complement strand
GCCGGCAACAACGCCCTGGCGCCCTGGTACGGCGCCGTGGGCGTCAATGTTGAGGTGCCGGTCTTCAACGGATTTCTCTACAGCGCCCTCGCCCGTGAAGCCCAGTTGCGCGCGCAGGCCGCTCAGCAACAGCTGCGCGATCTGCAGGACACCGTTGCCCGCGACGTCCGCACCGGCTGGCTAAATGCCAGCACTGCGTACCAGCGCTTGAGCGTCAGCCAGCAGCTTCTCCAACAGGCGAACCTGGCCCTGGATCTCTCCCAAACCCGCTACAAACTCGGTTTGGCCTCCATCGTGGAGCTCAGCCAGGCTCAACTGCAGCAGACCCAGGCGCAGATCGGGAGCGCCCAGGCTACTTACCAGTACCGGCTGGCGCTGGCAGTTCTAAATTTCCAGATAGCCAACTTCTGAAGACGCGGACTTCGCACAACGCTGCCCTGACTCGCGGGCACAAGAGCAGGCCTTCGGGCTCGCAGGAAGCGGCGGTAGAGAACGTTCCGCGAGGCGAGCCCACCCCCTTTCCGACTGCTGTTCCGTCATACAGCACAGCGAATATCTACGCCTTCAGGTATGCTAAGGGTGGCAGAGGGTGCCGGAGTCTCCTGTGCGCGCTGCATCTGAGATCACGGCCGGCAAAATGACGGAGTTGCGACATCACCCGGGAGGCGACTTCGACGTAGTCGCTCTGGGCGCCTCTGCCGGCGGATTCAACGCCCTATCGCGCTTGCTTGGACCTCTGCCCCAGCAGTTCGGCTGTGGCATTCTGGTGGTTCAGCACCTCAGCCCCGATTACCGCAGCGTGCTGGCCGAACTGCTGGAGCGTAAAACCAGCCTGCACGTGCATCAGGCTACCGACGGGGAGAAGATCGTGCCCGGGGTGGTTTACGTGGCTGCCCCTAATCTGCACCTGCTAGCTGAACCCGGGGCGGTGCGGCTGCTGCGCACGCCCGCCGTGCACCACTCCCGTCCTTCCATTGATTTGCTGTTCGAATCGGTAGCGGTAAACTACGGGCAACGAGCCATCGGCGTGGTTTTGAGTGGCTCGGGGCGGGATGGCGCCGCCGGCATCCAGGCCATCAAGGCCGCCGGAGGCACTACCATGGCGGAAGATCCGGCCACTTCTGAATTCAGTTCCATGCCCTATGCCGCCATCGCCACCGGCGCGGTGGATATTGTTCTGCCCATCGCGCGGTTGTCCAACACCCTGATTGATCTGTGCGGAACGGTCGCCCATGACTGACAAGGACCAATTATCCCTGCGCCAGCTCATTGACGAGCTCGCCAATACCCGCAATCTTGACTTGCGCGGCTACAAGACCACCACTCTGGAACGCCGCATCCGCAAGCGCATGTCCGACGTCAATAGCGGCAGCTACTCCGAGTATCTGGAGAAGGTTCACCAGGATCCGCACGAAATTGCCAACCTGCTCAACACGATCCTGATCAACGTCACCGAATTCTTTCGCGATCCCCAGGCTTGGGAGGCGTTGCGCACCGAGGTTCTTCTGGGAATCCTACGCCAGCTTAAGCCCGGTGATGTCTTTCGTGCCTGGTGCGCCGGTTGCGCCTCCGGCGAGGAGCCCTATTCCCTGGCCATTCTGATAAGCGACTTCCTGCGCGATAAATTGGCTGACTACGACATCAAAATTTACGCCACCGACATTGACGAAGAAGCTCTTACCCTCGCCCGCCGGGGTGAATATGCGGCCGACCGCTTGCGCCGCGTGCGTCCCGAGTGGCGCGAGCGCTACTTCACCGGCAGCACCCGCTCGCGCATCAATCGCGAACAGCGCCGCCTGGTCATCTTCGGCCGCAGTAACCTGATGGTGGACGCCCCCATCTCCCACTGCCTGCTCATCATCTGCCGCAACCTGCTCATTTACTTTGATACGGTTACCCAGAAGCAAATTCTCGGCCGGATGCATTATGCTTTGGAACCGGGTGGCGTCCTCTTTTTGGGGAAGGCTGAGTCCAAGCTCGGCGAATCCCCGCTCTTTCGGCCCCTCAATTTGCGCTGGCGATTATTCCAGCGGCTCGAGAACGGGGCAGAGACCCTTGGCCTTCCGCCTCCCCGCGAGGCGGAAGCGGAAACGTCTGCTCTGGAAAACAAGACGCAACAGCTCAGAATGCTGCAGCTCTACCACCACTACATCCTGGATACCCTGAAATCGGGCATCATGGAACTGGACAACACCGACATTGTGGTCAACCATAATGAGGCTGCCCTCGGCATCTGGAATCTCGGAGCTGTGCGCTTGCAGGGCAAGCGCCTGCAAAACACTGAGGTTGTGGTGCGCTGCCCGGAAATGGCCCGCCGCCTGGAAGAAAGCCGCGGCAAGCAGGAACCCACCGAGTTTCAATGCAGCCTGCGCGCCGATTCGGAAGAAAAAACCATTCACGTCGTCATCCGTGCCATCGTCTCCCCGGAGGGCGAGCGCACCGGCACCCTCATTCATTGCGACGACGTAAGCCTGCAGGAAAAACTCCAGACCACGATTGAGCAACTGGAAGCCACAGGCGAGGAGTTACAGTCCGCCAACAAGGAACTGGAAACTACTAACGAGGAACTCCAGTCCACCAACGAAGAGCTGGAAACCACCAATGAGGAGCTGCAATCCACCAACGAGGAACTGGAAACCACCAACGAAGAACTCCAGTCGCTCAACGAAGAACTGGAGAACATGAACGATGAACTGGAACAGCGCACGCGGGAGCTGCATGAGGTGACTGCTCGCTACGCCGAAACCCTTCGCCGCATGCCCTGGCCGGTCATGCTGGTGGACCGCGAGGAGACAATTCAGCTTTGGAACGCGGCCGCGCAGAAGTTGTTCGGGGTAAGCGCCACTTCTGTAGTCGGCGTTTCCATGGACCACCTGCCCATCGAACAATCCCTCACGCGGACCCTGGTGCGCCGCTCCCGCGCCGTCCTCAAAAGTCAAAAGGGCGCCGTGCTGCACAATCTGTCATTTCAACTCGGTGCTGCCCGGCAGGTTTTCGATGTGCACTTTACCCCCATCGCACGCGACGCCTCGATGGAAGGCGTGCTCATCATGTTTGGCGGCCCACGCGAGCAGGCCGCGAAGGCGGCCGCCCAGGCTGCTGCCGCTAACCCCGGTACCAGCGGCAGGCAGGCT
>DASYWT010000294.1:0-12399 GCA_035935775.1 Terriglobales bacterium | reverse complement strand
CGCCGGGGCGAATCGCGCAGCGCAGCCTTGTAGGCGGCCAGAGCTTCGGCGGGGCGCTTCAACTCCAGCAACATGTCGGCTTGCATTTCGCGGGCAGGCATGCGGCTATAGGTGACGCCTTCATCTTCCTCGCGTTTTACCGCCTTATCTATGTCTTGCAGGGCAGCCTCGGTTTTCCCCCCCGCGAACGCCAGCCAGGCTTCGACTTCGAGACGATCAATGGCCGTTCCGGGGTAGCCGGTATTGCCCAGTTGCCTGTTGTGCGCCTCACGCGCGGCGATAATCTCTTTCAGCTTATCCAAAGCGTGGCGCGCGCCGGCCACATCGCCGCTGCGAGCCGCCCCAATGGCGCGGGCAAAGTAGGTGTCGTCCTGCCAGCGGAATTTGATGTTGGGTATGGGGAGAGCGGCCGCCTCTTTCCACTGGTGCGACTCCAGCGCATTACGCGCCGAAAACATTGCCTGCTCATCGGCAATTTCCTCGTCGCTGGCCCCGGGAACATTCTTGAGTTCTTCAACCAATGCCCGCGCTTTCGCGTTCTGACCGCTCTGCAGGTAGGCGTAGTCGAGGAAATCCATAGCGTGGAACTGATAACCCGAATCAGCCTGGTGAGCGCGCGTGGCCCGGGCGGCCGCCGCGGCCGCTGCCAGGTTGGAGTTGATGCAATCCTGCCACAGCCCCAGACGGATGAAGATGTGCGAGGGCATATGCAGCGCGTGCGAGGAGGCGGGCGCGATCCTGGCATAGGCCCGCGCCGCCTCCAGGCCTTGTGCTGCAAGCTGGGGCGTATCGGTGGCGTGGATGAGGTAGTGGGCCAGGCCGGGGTTATCAGGGTACTTATGGAACAGCGGCTGCAGAATGGCGATGGCCTGCTTGCGGTTGGACATTTCATTGTCGCCATCCTCAGCCAGAGCGGCCAGAGACAGGGCATAGAAAGCCGCGCCCTCATCGTCATTGGGAAACTTCTCGTGCAGTTGCGCCATGGCCTGGGAATAGGCGCGCCGACGATCCAGGTGGCTCAACTTGGGATCATCCTGATAAAAAGCGGCCGCGGCGGCGATGTAGGCGCGTTCACGGTCAGTGCCCGCGCCAGCTATCTCCCCCTCCTGCACATACTGCAGGCCGGCGCGCAGAGTGGAGCCCGTAGGGAAATCCCACAACTGGTGGTACAACCCCATGGCTTCGCCCCAGTAGGCGATGGCACAGTGGGAATCCTGCCGGGCGGCTTCCCCGAACGCCTGCTCGACCTGCTGATACTGAAAGGAGTGCAGAAGGGCAACGCCGCGCTCCACTGTCTTCTGCGCAGCCGGCGCGCAGGAAGTGGGGAAATTTACCGTACCCAGCGAGACGCTTCCGGTCTCTCCGCTTTGCGGAGACGCAGCCGAAAAAGCAGCAGCCCCCAGAAACAACCAGATCGCAAGCATGGCAGTGAAGTGCCTATCGCCCAGCATTCTCCGACCTCCTGTTATCACGGTCGAATAGCGCGCAAATTGTAATCTTAAATCCCCCGCGAGGTTAGGGTATAGAGGCGGGAAGCCGCCCCTGCTAGAAGAGCCGTTGCACCCGGCGGAGGTTGCCAAAGGTGCCGACATTGGCCAGCGAAAAAGCGAAACGGTACTGATTCTCGTTGCGCACCAATCCCAGGGCGAAGCGCTGCAATTCGAAGGTCAGACCGCAGCAGTTAAAGTTATAGTTCGCCTGGTAGGTGGAATATTGCAGCGTGTTGAGGTTGGCGTCCACGCCTGCTCCTGCGGCCACGCTAAAACCGTGGCGGTTGACATTGCCATATCGTCCCAGAATGCGCCACTGATTGAATTTGGGGGGCAGGGAAAGGGTATTGGAACTGGGCAGCAGTTGCCCCGGACCCTGCAGGAAGGAGTGTCCGCCCGCCAGGTAAAACTGTCCAATCGACCAGCCCAGGACCGAGGTACTGGCGTTAATGCGTCCCTTTTGCAGGTCATAATCCAGGTCCCATTCTGCATCCATGCCTCCGTTCTGAAAACGAAAACGGGAGATCACCGGCGAATAGTTGGTGGGCTCGGTCAGAAACGCGATGCCGGTGAAATCCACTGTGCTGGTAAAAACATTGGATTGGCCGGGCACGAGGGCCCCGCCAAAAGTGGGGTTGAAGTAGCGTTTCTGAGCCACCCGCCAGGTGATGACTTCGCGGGCCGGCGGAGGCTGACACTGGTCGCTCGCCGCCTCCTCGGCAGCAGGGCCGCCGGGACCCGATGCCGGTGTGCTGGTGCCTGAGGGCGGCGCTCCGTAGGCGCCGGTTTCGGAAGGGGCGGCCGGCGCCGGATTGGTGCTTGTGGGCTGCCCCGATTCCGGTTGGGCCGGTGGCAGCTCGCACTCTGGATTGGTCACCTTGGTTTGTTTGGCATATATGCGATTCGTGATGCCGTATTCCACTTCGTTGGTATCCGTAAGTATGTCAACTTCATCGAAGCGCAGGATATTGCTGAAATTGTCTACACCCGTGACATAGCGATAGGTCACATCAGGCTCGATTACATGTTTCAGCTTGTAGCCGAAGAGCGTCTTCTCAAAGACGCGGGATAGCGAGGGCGGACGCACTTCAAACGCGGCTTCCAGGGCTTTGCGATTGATGGCCAGACCATTGGCAACGCCCACGGTGCCGGGTACCGGAATCAGGCTCTGGGTATAGCCGGTGTCCTGGAGAGCTATTTCGGGCACAAGGTCCCAGTCGTGGAACTGTACGGGAAGAGAGACGTCGGGACGAAGATTGAACCGGCCAACCTCAGGCGCGGTACGGAAGAAGTTCGTGGCGCCTGCAGCGGTGGTAGCCGTCGGCTCTTTGCGCGATAGGCCGTCAACTCCGCTATCCACGGACCAGTACAGCGGAGACTTGCCAAGCGGCCGGTCAACGCTGGCGAACTCGAAGCTGGGGGTGTGGCGGATGGTGATGACGTTATTGGTTATGAAGTTCTGGTAATCCTGGTAGCGGCCCAGGTAACCATTGAGAAAGTATCCGTTCGTACTCTTGCTGGCAAACGCATAAGAGTTTACTTCAGAGTTGATCGCCTGAACGTAGGTAGTGTTAAAGGCGAGCCGGTAAACATAGGAACTGAGGTATTCGAGATTGAGTACGACACGCAGATTTGGGCTGACATCGTCGGCACCCTTGGCAGTAATGTCCTCTCCACCTTGCTTGCAGGTTGTGCCTATTTGCTGGGAGCAGGCCCCGATTTGTCCTTTGCGCAGTTGAAAGCCACGATCAGTCACGCCGGAATAATTGGCGACGAAGAAGCTGTGGTCATTGGGAGTGGCGCGGAAATCGCCGCGTTCCGCCCAGCCCCGGGTGGAGTACATTTCCGTGCCTACGGTCGCATCCATGCTGCGGTTGATCGCCCAGAAAAAAGAATCGCCCAATAAGATTCCCTTGATATTGGAAGTGCCGAAGTTGGGCATGAGGAAACCGGAATGGCGTCCCAGGCGCTCCGCGGGGTGGGTGGCGTAGGGCAGGAAAAAGGCGGGCACGCCCTTGACCCGGAAGGTGGTGTGGTAAATCTTCGCGTCGCCGCCCACCTCCACGACGGCGCGAGGCATATTGAAAGTCCAGATGGGATGCGGCACTTCGCAGGAGGTAATGGTGCCGTGGTGCACCACGTAGCGGTCGGGTCCGAGCTTATCCACCACTTTGCCGGTGAAGGCGAAGGGATTGGAGGTGGTAAGGGTCACCAGTTGGCCGTGAAAGCGCATGCCCAGAGTGCCGCTTACGTTGTAGAAGGTCCCCACCTGAGTGCGTACATTGTAAGTGCCATGCGTGGCCTCCAGGTGTTCGTCGTGCGGACCTCCATCCAGGATCACGTGGCCGGTTTCCGTAGTATCGCCTGTTTTGGGGTCGTAAGTGATGTGGTCGCCGTATAGCAGGTAGTTGCCATGCGTCAGCAGCACGTTGCCGTTGGCTTTGTAAATTCCGCCCGTGCGCTCCTGCTCGCAGGCCTGAATGATGGTTTCCAGCGCCTGGCCCGGGGAATGAACGTGGGTAATGGTTCCGCTGCAGGCGGCGGTCGGCGGCTGCAGTTGAAGGTGCAAGGGCGGTGGTTGCAGTCCTGCCACGGAAGGAAATTCGAGCGATGCGCCCGGATGCAACTGGCTGGTAACTATGGGAACGGTGAACAGCAGATGACAAAGGCAGGCTGCCGTGATAAGGATTCGAAAGCGGAGATTCATCAGAAGCGCACGCGCCGCCTGCCGGTTGAGGTGTTGTTGAACTTCCGAAACTTAGCACGGCGCAGCGACGCAGGCAAAGCGCACAGGCTGATGCCGGCGGAGAGCGGCGCCGCCTGAGGAATTTCCGCGCTCCCGGCGATCTTCCATCGACCTATGTCCTGTCCCTCGAGCGGCGGCGACGGCCGCGGCCAAGATTCGCGGCCGGCGCGAGTGCGACCGCGCTTCTATCCATCCGGATCCTCGCCGCGCGATTCCTCGCCCGCTGACGAAAGCGTGCTGCTGGAGGGCGAAACGAGCGACATCAGCGAGCAGCAATTTGCCGCCAGCCTCGATGCTCCGAGCCCCGAGCTCCGCCGCCGGTTCGTACCCGGTCCGCCCGGCGGTCGCCCGCCTGTTCAAAAACATATCGAGAACCAGGCGCCATCAGAAGCAGTAGTTGGTGATGCGCGCGTCGCCGCGGACGATTCCCGAAAAGATATTGTAGAACCGCTGCCGCCCGAGCCATCGGGTTTACAAGTCGCGGCTGAACCATCCCAGCTCTCAGGTGACCTAACCACTTCCGCCGAGCTGTGCTCTGGAACAGCGGCTGAGATTGGCGTCTCCTTTGCCAGCGCCGCCGACGATGACCAGAGGGCTGATGATGCTCTCGCCCAGGGACCGCAGTGGCGGCAGGAGGTAGCCGCCCGCCTGCACAATTATCATTCGCGGAGAACCAGGAAGCCCCCGCGCTATCCCTCGCTGGCGCTGAAATTTGACTTGCCCACGTATTCCTCGTCTCCAACACATCCTGCCGAGCCACCGCGTGCTGGCGCCGGCCCGGTGCCCAGCCGGTCGGAGGCAGCCACCGCGACCGCAGCCGCCGCAGAAGAAGTGGAGGAACTGCATCTCCTGCCGGCGGATGCCACCAATATCATTGAGTTCCCGCGTCCGCTGGTTCCGCCACCGCCTCGCCCCGATGAATTGGCCGAGCCCATTCTGGATTTGCCTCGCATTCTGGACGCACCGGAAGCCGTGCCCAAGCAGGTGCCGCTGGGAGGCATTGTGCTTCAGCCCGACGAAGCCGCCGCGGTCAGCGACCTGGAACTGCCCTTGCCGGTGGCTCCACTCGGCCGGCGTGTGGTGGCGGCCGGCTTGGACGGCGTGCTGGTGCTGGCGGCAACCTTGATGTTCGCGTCTGTTGCGAATAAGGTCGCCTTGCTGCTGCCCTCTGCCCGCGTGGTGCTGGGCCTGGGAGTAGCCCTGCCGGCGATTCTGTGGGCTGTTTTTCAGTACGTCTTTCTGGTGTATACGGGTTCGACTCCGGGAATGCGCCTGACCCGCCTGCGACTGAGCGACTTTGACGGCAGCGTTCCCGGCCGCGGCACTCGCCGCTGGCGCGCTCTGGCCATGGCCCTTTCCGCGGTCTCCCTGGGCCTGGGTTTTCTCTGGTGTCTGCTGGACGAAGATACGCTTTGCTGGCACGACCGCATTACCCGCACCTACCTCGACGCCGGAAGTTCGGCCGCAGCCGGCATGCGGCAAGGGGCCATGTTCCCGCAACGGTTCTTGGCCACCCTGCGTCGAGCCGAAACCTTTCTGCAGCGCCGGGATAGGGAAACCAGCGACGAGACCGGCCCGCCGCAACACTGAAAGCTGCCTACCCGATGTGTTATCTTCATCGTTTGTCCACACTTAGAAGGGCAAACGTGTGTTCCGGCCGTTGAAGTAAATCCCAGACGCAATGTCGAGCACGAGCATCCGTCGTCCTGCCGCCAAGGTCTTCGTCGCCACTACGGTGATGTTGACCTTCATCTCCTTTTGGCGGGCGGCGGCCATCGTCCTCTCCGATCTGGCCTCCTCCGCCTACTACGCCGGCGGCGACGCCGAGAAGGTCATCGGCAAAAGCGCTCCCTGGTTCATCCTGGCGGTAATGCTCTTCAGCTACGCGGTGCGGGCTCTTTACATCGAGTCCAGCGCCATGTTTGTGCGTGGCGGCGTCTACCGCGTAGTCAAGGAGGCCATGGGCGGTACCCTGGCAAAGATATCGGTTTCCGCGCTGCTCTTTGACTATGTTCTGACCGGGCCCATCAGCGCCGTGTCCGCGGGCCAATACCTGGCCGGCTTCGTGGACGACATCAGCCGCTACGTTGGCCATCCCATCAACTTCAGCGAATCGGGCACCAACCACTTTGCCGCGGTGTTCGCCGCCTTCGTGGTCTTGTACTTCTGGTGGAAGAACATCCAGGGCATCCACGAGAGCAGCGACAAGGCCATGAAGATCATGAAGATCACCACCGTCATGGTGGTGGTGCTGATCGTCTGGTGCCTGGTGACGCTGATCAAGCATCCCGCGCCGCTGCCGCCCAGCCCATTCAAGCCGGGCGTGTTTCACTTCAGCCACGAATCCCTGGGCTGGCTGTTCGGGAGTTGGGCCTCGAAGATCACTCTGGTCATGCTGCTGGTGGGCTTCGGCCACTCCGTGCTGGCCATGTCGGGCGAAGAAACCCTGGCCCAGGTGAACCGCGAGATCGAGCATCCCAAGCTCAAAAACCTGGAGAAGACCGGGCTGGTGATCTTCATTTACAGCCTGGTGTTCACCTCGCTGGTTTCTTTCTTCGCGGTGATGATCATCCCCGACAGCGTGCGGCCGAGCTTCTTCGGCAACCTGATCGGCGGCATCGCCATGTACCTCTCCGGCCCATACACGGTGAAGCTGCTGTTCCACGGCTTCGTGGTCTTGGTGGGCGTGCTGATCCTGGCGGGCGCGGAGAATACTTCTATCGTCGGCGCCAACGGCGTGCTCAACCGCGTGGCAGAAGATGGTGTGCTGACCGACTGGTTCCAGAGGCCGCAAAAGCGTTATGGCACCAGCTACCGCATCATCAACCTGATCGTGCTGATGCAACTGGCGACCATCGCGGCCAGCCGCGGCAACGTTTACCTGCTGGCTGCTTTGTATGCCTTCGGCGTGATCTGGAGTTTTGCCATGAAAGGGCTGGCGGTGCTGGTTCTGCGTTACACCGAGCCGGAGAACCGCCAGTGGAAGGTGCCGGGCAATTTCCACCTCTTTGGGCGTGAAGTGCCCATGGGCTTAATCATCATCACGGTGGTCCTGTTCATGACCGCCATCGTCAACCTGTTTACCAAGCAGGAGGCCACCATCGCGGGCGTGATCTTCACGGTGGTCTTCTTTGGCATTTTCACCGCCTCTGAGTATCACGTTGCCCGCCAGCGCCGGGGCAAGCCGGAGAACCTGGACCAGTTCCGCGTTTACGGCAACCAGGAATTGGGCAGCGGCGCGCTGGGCGTTCGTCCGGGGAACATCCTGGTGACGGTGCGCGATCCCCGCAATCTGTATTACCTGCGGCAGACGCTGTCCCGCACTGATACCACCAAGCAGGATGTAGTGGTCATGACCGCACGCCTCTACCACCGCGAGCACACCTTCAGCGGCAGCACGCAGATGGATGCCGACGACGTCTTCGACCACTACGAGCAGGAGCTGTTCACATCGGTGGTAGCTGCGGCGGAAAAGGAAGGCAAGCCAGTGTCGCTGCTGGTGGTGCCGGCCGGCGACGTGTTTGAGGCCATCGTGGTCACCGCCCAGCGGCTGGATTCCACCCGCATCGTTTGCGGCGCTTCCAACAAGCTCACCGCCGACGAGCAGGGCAAGCTCACCGGCGATGCCTGGGAGCGGCTGCCCGAACCTCGTCCCCGACTGGAACTGGAAGTGGCTTTCCCCGACGGCCGGGCGCGGGTGTATCCTCTCGGACCACACACCCCACGCCTGCGGCAGCAGGATCTGGAGTTGCTGCACCGCATCTGGCTGCAGGTGACCTCCGACCCCGAGTACAGCGGGCTGCACCATTACCACATCGTTGCCCTGGCCCTGCAGGAACTGGAGCGCGAACTGCAAGGCCCGCAGCGCGCCGAACTGCTGGCGGAGCTGCGTCGCCAGCTGCTAAGCGAAATGGAGCCGCCGATCACCACGGAAATTCCTCCGCAGCCCAGCGACGGAAAGCGCTAGGCTCCCGCTTCGTCCCCGAAAATTTATCTTTAGAAAACGGGTCCTTGAGGAAGGTGACAGGGAAGCCGAGGACGGGCGTCCTGGGAGTTCAGTGCGCGAACACTCCCGCGCCGAGAAGGTCGGTGCGCTGTGCCGAATGCCGTCGGCTGGGAGGAGTCTGGTTGCGGGCCTCAGCCGACCGGCTCTGATAGTTGATCTGATTGGAAGTCAGGGTGTGCTCTCCGAAGACGCGCACATCGGCCTCCGCCCGGGTTCCGGTCTGTAACCACATTCCGCCGACCTCTCCAAATCTGAGCGTCAGGTGCACGCGCTTCAGCCACCAGGAGGGATTCTTGGCCAGGTCGCCGTCAATCAGCCGTGGCAGGTGGGTTTCCGCATCAATCCAACCCCGCCCCGACACCAGATCCTCCCGTTTGTGCTTAGGCTGCAGTTGCAGCACATAGCAGGGACGGCCATCTACCAGGGACATTCCCAGGTAAACAAAATCGTAGTTCTCCCGATTCAACACGCTTGCGCCTTGGTCCTGGGCGGTGGTTTTTACCTCGTGCTCGAGAATCTTGCGCACTACGCTCTCGCCCCGGGAGGCACCGATTACCTTGTCGATGGTAAAAGTTTTCCGGGCAGGAGGTACAAAGCTGATTTCAGCAACAACATCGGACTTTGGCTGAAGGTCACTGCCGCTGAACAGCCGGTAGTCGCGCACCAGGGTGTAGGCCCGGTAATGCTGCCGGTTCGCCGTTTGTGCCTTCTCCAGGCCCGCCACAATTCCTTGCATATCAGTGGGTTGAGCTCCGGAGCCGATAGTTGAAGGCACCTGCTGATGGGGCCGCGGTTGAATCTGGGCCCATATGGGGATAGCGGCAAATGCCGACATCAGGAACGCGATTACCACTTCACGCTGCACGGATCACCCACCTGTTATTCGACTCTTCGTTCCCGCATAGGGTTGGTTGCAAGTTGAGGGCCAGCGGATAGCTGAAGGGAAATAAGCGGAGCAGGATTTGTAAGTAGCTGAAAATGAGCTTTTTTAGGGACGGCTTGCAGGCGGGGACAAAAGGCCCGGCTGAGTACCTCCGTAACACAGCGGTTCAGCCTGGCGGTTCTTGGCGCGTGGCAACCGCGGTTTGCTCTTGCGGCGGGATGGGATGCGCGCCCCATTTTTCACCCAATACTTCCCTGTAGGCCTGGAGAACGCGCCGCGCGCTGGCCTCCCAGGAGAAACGTGCGGCCTGCTCATAACCGCGCTGTTTCATCTTGTCGCGCAAGGGTTGATCGAGAAGCACGCGGTGCAGGGCACGCATGATTTCAAAGAGGTTTTCGGGATTCACCAGAACCGCTGCATTGCCCACTACCTCGGGCAGCGACGTGGTATTGGAGGTGACGACAGGCGTGCCGTGCGCCATGGCTTCCAGGGGCGGCAGGCCGAAGCCCTCATAGAGGGAAGGAAAGACAAAAATCTTGGCCGCGTCGTAGAAGATGCGCAGCACTTCGATAGGCACGAAGCCGAGAAAACGCACATCGTTCTGCACTGCGCTGCGCACCACGGTGCGGCGCAGTTCGGGCTGGCGCGAAGGTTCGTCGCCAATAATGATCAGCTTCAGGTCGGGGAATTTGCCTTCCTTATCCAGTTCGGTGCGGAGCGCGGAAAAGGCCTCGATAATGCGGCCCACGTTCTTGTGCGGGCTGATGCGGCCGGCATAGAGAATAAAGGGATAACTAACCTGATAGCGTTCGGCAATGAACTGGCGGTCAGCGTCGGTCGCGTGACCCAGGCGGAAGCGCTCGTCAATGGCGTTGTAAATCACTTCGATTTTTTCCGGCGGGATACGGAAGAGTGCCTCCACGTCTTTCTTGGTGAAATTGGATACGGCGAAGATGCGGGCGGAGCGCTGCAACACGCGCCGTGTCAGGTGAAAGTGGGCGGCGCGCCGGATCCCGGAATGGTCGCGCAGCCGCGACATGTGCTCCAGCACATCGTGCACCGTGATGACATAGGGACAGGGGAGCGATTGCGGCGCCCAGGAGAGGTGCGGAATATGCACCAATTGGCAGCGTTCGTGGCGCAGAATACTGCGGAAACCAAGAAAGCCGGCGAGCGAGGCTTCCGGAGCGGTGAGGGCCACGCCTTCAAAGTTCGGCGGCAGCGGATCAATATCGCGGAATTTTTCCGGTGGGCCGATCAGGATGTAGGTAGTTTCCTGATCCAGGCGCCCGAGGGCACGCAGCACGTTGCGGATATAGGTGCCCACACCAAAATCGCCAATGCGCCGGATGTCTATCGCGATCTTCACGGGGAGAGTATAGACCTAAGGTTTCAAGGTTTCACAGGTTTGAAAGTTGCTTCAAGCCTGCAAAAGTAGGCGCACAGGAACAGCGCGGGCTTTAACCCCTGAGTTACTTCCGGGTCTTGGCCACTGCCGACCCAGCTACCCCAGCGGCTAAAGCCGGGACCTTTTTGGAACGCTCATTATGCAGGGCCGAGGCCCTGCTCCACCCACCCGCCCCGCTCACGGACCCGCCCCGCTCACCCACCTGCCCCGCCCTGCCCACCCACCTGCCCCCTCGGTCTTCCCGGGCCGAAGCGTCTCGCGTGCAGCACCTCGCACTTGTAGCGCCGGCGTCTCGCCGGCTGTCCTGAGGCCGTCTCGGCCTCAGGTGTTAGCGTCGTAATTCGTAACCATTCGTGTAAATCCAGGGCTAGACCCGGGCTTCGGCGTGGGTGCGGGCGCGGCGTTCGGCGTAAAGCGGGAAGGCTTCGGCCAGTTCGTACACCTCTTTGCGGATGCGCTTCAGCACTTCGGGCTCGCTGCGGTGGTAGAGGGCTTCCGCGATCCAGCGCCCCACCTGGCGCATTTCCTTTTCCTTCATGCCGCGGGTGGTTAGCGCCGGAGTGCCGATGCGAATGCCGCTGGGCTTGAGCGGCGGGTTGGTATCGAAGGGAATGGCGTTTTTGTTCACCGTGATGGCGGCTTCGCCCAGCGCCTTTTCCGCTTCGCTGCCCAGCATGCCCTTGGCGAACACGTCCACCAGCATGAGATGGGTGTCGGTGCCGCCGGAGATCAGGCGGAAACCTTCGTTGCGCAGCGCCTCAGCTAGCGTCTTGGCGTTGGCGACGATTTGGCGCGCGTAGTCCTTAAATTCGGGCTGCAGGGCTTCGCGGAAGCAGACCGCCTTGGCGGCCACAATGTGCACCAGCGGCCCGCCCTGGTCGCCGGGAAAGACGGTTTTGTCAATGGCGGCGGCAAAATCCTGCTTGCACAGGATCATGCCCGCGCGCGGCCCGCGCAGCGTCTTGTGCGTGGTAGTGGTGACGATCTGGGCGTGAGGCACAGGCGAGGGATGCACGCCGCCCGCAACCAGGCCGGCAAAGTGCGCCATGTCCACGAGGTAAAGCGCGCCAACCTTGTCGGCAATCTGCCGCATGCGGGCGAAATCAATGATGCGCGGATAGGCGCTGCCCCCGCCGATGATCAGCTTGGGATGCTCGCGCTCGGCCAGCTTTTCCAGTTCGTCGTAATCAATGGTTTCGCTCTCGCGGGTCACGCCGTAAGGAACGATCTTGTAAGTCTTGCCGGAGAAATTCAGGTGGTGCCCGTGGGTGAGGTGGCCGCCGTGAGCGAGGTTGAGTCCCAGAATGGTGTCCCCCGGCTGCAGCACCGCGCCGTACGCTTCCATGTTGGCGGAAGAGCCGGAGTGAGGCTGCACGTTGGCGTGCTCGGCGCCAAAAAGCTTCTTGGCGCGC
The DNA here is from genome assembly GCA_035935775.1 of Terriglobales bacterium. GTDB lineage: Bacteria > Acidobacteriota > Terriglobia > Terriglobales > Acidobacteriaceae > JAICWP01. Next base: position 454 of record DASYWT010000294.1, on the reverse strand, counting down.
TCCCGGGCCAGGTTTTCGACCACGTCTACGAACTCGCAGCCGCCGTAGTAGCGCTTGCCGGGATAGCCTTCGGCATACTTATTGGTGAACACCGAGCCCATGGCTTCGAGCACGGCTTCGCTGACGAAGTTCTCCGAGGCGATCAGTTCCAGCCCTTCATGCTGGCGGCGAACTTCATTGTCAATGGCGGCAGCTACTTCGGGGTCAACTTCGTAGAGGGGGCGGGTCATGGAGTTGTTCATAGCAGGCTCTTGGCTGTTGGCTCTTGGCTGTTGGCCTTAGCTCCTAGCTTCTAGCGCAAAGCTCAAAACAATAGGTGTCGGCGAAGCCGCACAGTGCTAAGGCGATCATCATTCTTCATTCTTCACTCTTAATTCTTCATTCATCAATTAAATCAATCTTCAATCGTAAATCGTCAATTATCTGATGGCCATGATCTTGTCCACCCGCCGCT
>DASYWT010000293.1:0-2235 GCA_035935775.1 Terriglobales bacterium | reverse complement strand
CGCCGGCGAAGGTCCCGCAGAACCTGAAAAGCTGCGTTGTGACCCGGCGCGCCGGTTACGCCTCCTCCGGGATGCGTTCCCGCGCCGCACAGGTACAGTCCCGCGATGGGGCTGCGGTACCGGGACCAACCCGGCACGGGCCGCATAAAGAAGAGCTGTTCCAGCGTCAGATCACCATGGAATATGTTGCCCTCGGTCAGGCCGTAAACATGCTCCAGGTCGAGTGGCGTCAGCACCTGCCGCGTCACAATGGCGCTCGGCACATTGGGCGCGTACTCCGCGATTGTCTTGACAACCCGGTCCCCGAGCACTTCGCGGTTCTCGGGCCAAGTGCCTTTCCGCAAGAAGTACGGCACATACTGCACGAAGCAAGTCATGATGTGGCGCCCCGGAGGAGCAAGAGTATCGTCAACGTTGGAGGCCACCACGCAATCCACCCACAGTTCTTCCGGGATTCCCCCCAACTTAGCGGTATCGTAGCAACGCTCGGCGAATTCAAGCGACGGCACCAGCGTGAACAGGGAGCGCTGTGCGGGGCTGGCACTACGCGACATTCCTGTTACCTTGGGCTCCTCAGCCAGAACCAGATTCACCTTGGCCGACGGCCCATTCATCTTGATGCCCTTTACGGCGCGACGAAAATCTTCGGGTAGCTCCTTGCTGCCTACCAGCCCAAGAAATGTCCGCTTGGGATCGGCATTGGAAAGCACAAGGCGTGCGGGAATTTCGCTTCCATCCTCGAGCGTAACACCACGCACCCGGCCGTCGCGCACATCAATGCGCGCTACCGGAGCGGAAGTGCGAATCTCGACCCCGCGCTTGCGGGCAGCCGCTGCCAGCGCTTGGGTAATGGCTCCCATGCCGCCGACAACGTGCCCGTAAAAGCCCTGCAACTCCTGTTCGCCGCCGCTCAGCAAATGAAACAGCAACCCAATCGCTGTTCCCGGATCGTAAGGACCGCCATGTTTGCCATACAAGCTATTGGCGAGAAAGAGCGTCTTTATTTTATCTGCCTGGTAATTACGATCCAGGAAGTCGCCCAGACTGCCGGTCAGAAACGAGATCAATTGGGCAACCTCGGCGTTGGTGATGCCTCGGAAGCGGCGCCCCATGCGCAACAGCTTCCACCAGCTCTGCAGCCCATCGAATTCGACTTCTGGCGGGGGCTCCAGGAAAAAGGGCTGCAGATAACGGGCCAGCTTCTTAAGCTGGTCATCCACTCGGGTGAAGGTCTCCGCATCGCCAGAGGAAATCTTCCGCAATTCCACAACTGTACGGTCGCGATCGGCCCACCAGGGCACCACCTGGCCATCGGGAAACGCTACCTGCAATGCCGGGTCACAAGGCACCATGCGCAACCCATGTGCGGCGAGTTCCAGATCGCGTATCACTTCCGGGCGGAGCATGCTGGCGATATAAGAGGTGGTGGAGGCGCGGCATCCAGGGGCGATTTCTTCGGTCACGCAACATCCACCCACGATGTCCCGCCGCTCCAACACCAAAGTGGATAAGCCAGCGCCGCCGAGGTAAGCGGCAGCGGTCAGGCCGTTGTGACCGGCTCCAATGACGATTACGTCGTAGGGAGTGGATCGCGACATCAGAAGAGTGGCCCCTGACGATTTCCCAGATCGGCGGCCCGCGAACATACTACCTGCAGTAATTGGGAACGTGTAGCATTTTCCCACCGCCACAGCACACACTCATCGGTACCACCGCACGGAATAAAGGTCACTCGGCTGGCGTGAGACAGTTGGCGGCGCCGGCCCGCGCCCACCTTTTGCCCAACCAATATAACAACCCGCCCACGGCCACCAGCACCGCCGTTCCCCCTGCAATTTTAATAATCGCCAGTCCGGGATTAGCTTCCCCGGGACTGGGAATAAAGGAAAGAGCAATGGTCAGCAGGGAGGTGGTGAAGCCCACGCTCGCGAGCAGCAACGCCATAGGTTTGCCCCCGGGCACACGAATCACCTCAGGGCCGGCGGCGTCCCGCTGCAGGCGGAACATCGCCGCGAAAAGGAATAAATAGGGAAGAAAATAGGTGATGATACCCAAACTGACCAGCACGTCGTAGGCGCCCTTGACGCTGGTGCCTGCCTGTCCAAGAAATACAAACAACACGCCGCAAACTGCCTGTAGGATCAGCGCGACGTAAGGCGTCTTCCACCTGGGGTGCAGCCTGCCGAACACCGGCGGCAGAAAGCGATCAATGCCTGCCACAAAGGGCAGCCGGGC
>DASYWT010000292.1:0-11209 GCA_035935775.1 Terriglobales bacterium | reverse complement strand
CATGGATTACAGCCCCCAGGAGTGGGCGCGCTTCCAGACCTGGCTCGATCGGGTTTATTCCGATTTCACCACCAAGGTCGCCGATGGCCGCCACATGCCCAAAGACAAGCTGCTGCCGATCGCCAAAGGCCGCATCTGGTCGGGCTCAGACGCCAAGAACCTGGGTCTGGTGGACGAACTCGGCGGCTTCGGCGAAGCCATCAGCCTGGTGAAAAAGTCCATCGGTGTCTCCCCGGATGAGGACGTCAAGATCGAAGTGTTCCCCCGCAAGAAGAGCCTGCTGCAGTCGCTGATGTCATCCAACCCCGATAACAGCGAGCAGGAAGGCGCTTCCGTTGAGACTCGCGTGGGCATTCTGGAAAAGGTGCAGCCATTCCTGAAACAGCTGCAGGCCCTGGGGGTGGGCGAGAACGACGTGTTGCGCATGCCGGTGGCCAGTACCGAGTAGCCCCGTAGCGCCGGCGTCCCCGCCGTCGCGAGGGCATTTGGCCCTCGCGAACGGAGCGCCGGTTGGGCTGGGGAGCTGATGCATCAGCCCCGCAGGGGCGGGATAGTAAAGCCCAGGACGGAAGTCCTGGGTGGCATCGCAGAGCGCAGGCGAGAGTCCCAGCGGGGACGATAGCAGGCATGGCGAGAAGTGCGAACGAAAAGCAGGTCCATTCGCCACGCTCCCGCGCTTCGCTTGGTCGCGCGGCTCAGGATGACAAATCAGAATTGAGGGCGAGTACGGCGCAGCTGAAGCCGCGCTCTTCCGAAACTCAAAGCTGCGAGCCGGGAACGGCTATCAGAACCGAGAACTGAGAACCGAGAACTGAGAACCGAGAGCTGAGAACTGAGAACCGAGAGCTGAGAACCGAGAACTGGTGTTCTACACTCCCAGCTTCTTCACTTCTTCGTTGTAATACTTGCGATAGAGAATGTCCCATTCCTGGGAGCCTTCCAGGATGGTGCGTTTCTGGTTTTCGATCTTCTGGCGGGCGGCGGCGTCAATCCTGGCTTCCTGGCCAAGCAATTCTTCCAGGAGTCGGCGGGCTTCCAGGCGGATGGTGTTCCGGTCTTCCACGAACTCGACCTCGTCCATGGTGGCCAGCGCGTCGGTTATCGTGTGCGCGAGCTTGTTGACCTTGTCGCGGCTCAGCCTCACAGCACCGCCTTGTATTTGCGCACCAGCTCGCCCTTTACTTTCTTGAACATTTCCTGGTAGTTAGCCCCCGTCTTTTGCATCTCGTCGGCGTAAGTGTCGAGGATAATGCGGACTTCGTCGTTGATGCGATCCTCCAGACCAAGCTCCTCCAGCATCGCGGCATGCACCCTTTCCGTGACAGCCGGAACCTTTTCCGTCTCGATGAATTGACCCGAGATGAGTTTCTTGGTGAGTTCGCGAGCCAGATAGCTCACATATTCTTTCGACAGAACCATGTGTGGAAGAAGCGCGTTAGCGCAAGTTTTGAGTTTAGCATATCAGCTCTTGGCTTTTGGCTCTTAGTCGGGAGTGCTCTGTTGCTCGCCGAAGCTAAGAGCTAAAGAACCAGGAACCAAGAGCCAAGAGCCAAGAGCTAAGAGCTAAGAGCCAAGAGCCAGGACCCGAGTCACGCTAGCTCCTCGACTCTAATCGGTCTAAAATGCTTACTTGCCTACTCCCCGCAAGAGCCACATCATGGCTGACGACCTGAGCACTCTGAAGGACGATATGACCGCGTTCATCGAAGGCCATGGCATGCGCCGCCTGCCCGCCTACGTGGACTACGATCAGGTGCAGGCGGTCATGTGGAAAGACTCTGGCAACCCGGAGAGCTGGAAGGATTTTGTGGAGCTGGCCAAAGCCGCGGGAGCGACCTTCCTCACCATGGACGACTGGGTTCTGGAGCGCGAAGAACTCGATGAACTGATGGAGCGCGTTCGCAACGCCCACTATACCAACGAGGAAGACATCGAAGAGGTGCGCTGGCTGCGCGCCTATGTGGCCAAAACCGGTTTCATTCAGCTGGGCTGGGCCTACCAGGGCACCCTGTTCCTCTACGAGGCTTCCACGCAATGGTACGAACGTTACCAGCGTATCGTCGAACTGCTGGATGATTTTGGCGGCATCACCATAGACGAATCCGACCAGGAAGACGAGCACTGAGCCGTGCGCTGGAATCTCCGTTCCGCCAATGGAATGGAAGTGCAGCGGCTGGCGGCTGAAGCCGGCATTTCACCCACCCTGTCTCGTCTGCTGCTGATGCGCGGCGTGGCCGGTGCTGAAGCGGCGCAGCGTTTTCTTGCTCCTGCCCTCAGCCACCTGCATTCTCCCTACGCCATGAGCGGCATGACGGCGGCGGTCGAGCGCCTGCGCGCTGCCCTGGAGCGCAAGGAGAAAATCCTCATTTACGGCGACTACGACGTGGATGGCACCACCGCCATCGTCATTCTCGTCACCGCCATCCGCTTGTGCGGCGGCGATGCCGATTTTCACGTGCCTCACCGCATTCGCGAAGGCTATGGCATGAAGGATGACGTGATTGAGCGCGCGGCGGCGGAGGGAGTGCGCCTCATCGTCAGCGTGGATACGGGCATTCGCGCCTTCGACGCCGCCCAAACGGCACGCCGGGTCGGCGTGGACCTGATCGTCACCGACCATCACCTGCCGCACGAGGGCGGCATCCCCGAAGCCCTGGTGGTGCTCAATCCCAACCAGCCAGGATGCGAGTACCCTTGCAAGACGCTGTGCGGCGCGGGTGTGGCCTTCAAACTGGCGCACGCGCTCATGGAAAAAGCGCTGCCCGACGGGCGCAAGCTGCAGCCGCTGCTGGAGTCGTTTCTGAAGCCTCTGGCCATCGCCACCATTGCCGACGCCGTTCCCCTGGTGGACGAAAATCGCGTATTCGCCAGCCTGGGGCTGGCGGGGCTGCGCTCGCCCGTGAACGTTGGACTCAAGGCTTTGCTGGAAGTCTCGCAGTTGGATAGCTCGCGCCCGATCAACAGCACCGATGTTGCTTTTCGCCTGGCCCCGCGCCTGAACGCCGCCGGGCGCATGGATGTTGCCCGTGACGTCATTGAGTTGTTTACGGTCAAGGACCTGGCCCGGGCGCGGGAAATTGCCGAGCGCCTGAACCAGCTCAATAGTGAGCGCCAGGCGGAAGAAGCGCGCATTGTGGAAGAAATCTGCCGCACACTGGACGAATCGCCCGAGCGCCGTGAAGCCTACTGCATTGTGGTGGATGGCGAGAACTGGCACCGGGGCGTGATCGGCATTGCCGCCACCCGCGTGGTCGAACGCTACTGCCGGCCCGCCCTGGTCATCTCCCGGCTGGGCGAGGAAGCCCACGGCTCCGGCCGCTCCATTCCGGCGTTCCACCTGCTGAATGCGCTGGAATCCTGCCAGGAGCTCTTCAGCCGCTACGGCGGCCACGCCCACGCGGTGGGCTTCGCCTTGCCCGCCGAACGCGTGCCGCAGCTGCGAAGCGCCATGGACACCTATGCGCGCACCCAGCTCACGCCCGCGGATTTCGAACCTGTTCTGGAACTGGATGCCGAGGTGGCGCTTTCGCAGGTCACGCCCGAGCTTTTCGACGCGCTGTGCCGCCTGGAGCCGTTCGGTTTGGGGAATCCCGAGCCCAGGTTTGTGGCGCGCAAGGTGCGCGTGCTGCTGCCGCCGCGCGTGCTTAAGGACAAGCACATCAAGATGAAGCTGGCAGTGGAACGAGACGGCCGCAACTTTGCCACTGGCATTCCGGCCATAGGCTGGGGCATGGCGGAGCGTTTTCGCCAGCAACAGGTGCTGGCCGGCGACGTGCTCGACGTGGCCTTCACGCTGGAGCACAACGACCACCCCGAGTTCGGCGGCCTGGAGCTGCGACTGTGCGACGTGGCGCGGGTGGGCGCAGCTGCGGTAAGCGCGGGTAGCGCGACCGCCAACAGCGGCGGGCGTTAGCATTCAACAGCCACAAATCAGTCATAAGATCTAGGGAACACCTTTACGGCCAACGTGCGCCAAATCACAGACTCAAAGATGGCACCGTTGCGGCACTAGCATTCAAAGTCGCGGATAGCCAAGCGGAGTTGTTCGTGAGGGCGTGGCTTTAAGCCACTCCGCACTTCGCCTGACTTCTGATTTGTCATCCTGAGCCGGGCGACTGAGCGAACGCGAGGGAGCGCGCGAAGGACCTGCTTTGATTTTTATAGGAGTCAAGTTGTGTCGCCCCTACGGGGCTTTATCGTTTTCTGCGCGGTTTACCCAGGGCTGACGCCCTGGGCTAAAAGCTGTTTCGCCCTTCGGGCTCGATACCCGGCAGCTGGAATGTATGTGCAAACTCCGAATGCGTTTCGTTCCATGCCCCCAACTGCCTTTCGAGTCTGCGTGAGGACTCAAAACCCAGGTTAAGAGGGAAACAAGATGGTCACTTTCGCCGCGACGCGGCGAAAGAATATAGCCCACGGCGTGAGCCGTGGGTACAAAGTGCAACAAACCCAGAGCCCCAGCGGGGCGAAGAGAGTTCTCGGCACACTTGCTCTCAAGGCTTTACTATTTCGCCCGCCCTGCGCACTAAGGTAAGCCGGTTCCCGCACACGGGGCGGCACTGTAAACCTCAAGGCGACGGTTCTGGGCGCAATGGGGCCTGGAACGGAAGCGGCGGGGCCCGCTAATCGTGACTCCGCTGTTTACGGGCTGAATGCTGACCGCTGATTGCTGAATGCAGGCTTCTGGCCCTGCTACACTGGCATCTAACAGGTCAAAGCTCAGCATTGACTCAGGCTCGCCTGCCGGTACCAGCCCAGGAGCTAGACAGCCAGGCAGGGGGCCCGCTACTTAGCTGAATCATGGCCGTCTCCATTGTCCGGCTGCGTTATTGGTTTGCCGCTACCGCCATCGTGTTGGCAGCGGTGGTTGCCGTTTTCTACTTTTATGCGCGCTGGCAATCCGGCCAGATTGTGCACGTTCTGCCTAAGCCCCTGGGTATTACCATCCAGCAGACCACCCAGGGTTTCGCACTCTCCCAATCGGAGGGCGGCCGAACACTGTACACGGTGCGTGCCTCGCGGGCGGTGCAGTTCAAAGCGGCCGGGCGCGCTTTGCTGCACGACGTCACTATCGTGGTCTACGGTAAACAGGCCAACCGCTTCGACCAGATCTACGGCAAGCAGTTCGAATACAACCCCAACTCCGGCGATGTGATCGGCATTGGCGAGGTCCACATGGACCTGCAAAGCAATGCCCAGGGTCCGTCGCGTCCCGATCAGGCTCCGCCGGAAGTGGTCAAGAATCCCGTCCACATAGATACCAGCAACCTGACCTTCAACCAGAAAACAGGAAATGCGGCCACGTCAGCCCTGGTGCGTTTCAGCATGCCCCAGTCCACTGGCTCCGCCATGGGCGCCACCTACAATGCCAAAGAGAATTCCTTAACCCTGAACTCGCAATTCGACCTGACCACCACGGGCGACGATCCCATGCACATCGTGGCGACGCATGCGGTCATGACCAAGCTGCCGCGCCAGATTGTGATGACGCAGCCCCAGGTCACGCGCAGCGACGAACACTTGTCCGCCGACCAGGGCACAATTTTTCTTCGCGGCGACAACACCGCTTATCGTTTGCTGGCCGTGGGCAACGTGCATGGCGATACCATCAGCGACGCTCCTACCCATCTGCAGGCGGCGCAGGGTGATTTCCAGATTGCCGCGCATAACCAGGTGCAATCGGGCGTGCTCTCCGGCGAAGTCCACGTGCAGGCCACGGGCAAGCAGCCGGCGGAGGCGCGAGCTCACCGCGCTTATCTGCGATTCGGCCCCAAGAATGTTCTGGACCACATCCATGCCGTGGGCGCCGTCCGCATGGTTCAGCATCGGGCTCCAACTCCCGATGGCCAGCCGCAGCAGACGGAAGTGGATGCCGACGCGGTGGATTTCACGGTGAAGCCGGGCAGCATCCTCGACCATGCCGACACCTCGGGCAAAGCGCAGATCGTGATCCTCTCCGCCAACAATCCGCCTAAGCAGCAGCCCGGCGCGCGCCCGCCCCGCGCAAGACCCGAGGGACCGGTTCGCACCACAGTGACGGCGCGAACGTTTCACGCCACCTTTACGGAGCAGAACCGCATGCAGACCCTGCACGGCGCTCCGGACGCGAAGATCGTTTCCCTCACTCCGGGCCAGCCGCACCGGGTCAGCACCAGCCGGGTGCTGGACGCGTCTTTTGCACCCGACGGGCAGGTCAGCAAGCTGGTGCAGACCGGCAACGTGCACTACACCGAAGACCAGCGCCAGGGCTGGTCGGAAAACGCCGCCTATAACCCAAGCGACGGCAACCTGCTGCTTACCGGCTCGCCTCGCGTGATAGACGGCGGCACCACCACCACCGCCGACCGCATTCGCATGGTGCGGGCGACCGGTGATGCTTTTGCGGACGGGAATGTAAAGTCCACCTACAGCGACCTGAAGCCCGATCCTTCCGGGGCCATGCTGGCGGGCTCCGACCCCATCCATGTCACCTCCGCCCGCATGACCGGCAACCGTAATACCGGCATTGCAGTTTATGCCGGAGCAGCGCGCCTCTGGCAAGACAGCAACATCGTCCAGGCTCCGACCATCACTTTTAATCGCAATGACCGCACCGTGCACGCCCAGGCGGACGCTGAGCGCCGCGTGGCCACGCTATTCGTGCAGACGGATGCCAGCACCGGGAAAGTGACCCCCGTCAATGTAACGTCCGACAAACTTACATATCTTGATCAGATACGGCAGGCGCGCTTTGAGGGGGGAGTGGTGGCCAGAATGACGGACGGCACCTTGACCGCTGACCACTCGACAATTTATTTGCTGCCGCGCCAGCAGAAACCGGGTGTAAAGCCGGCATCGAACCAACCCAACGCCAGCCAACTCGATCGTATTGTGGCGGATGGCCACGTCGTCCTGACTCAACCTACGCGACATGGTCAGGGAGACCACCTGGTCTATACGGCTGCGGACGGTAGGTACGTTTTGCGGGGCGGGTCGCCTAGCATTTTTGATGCCGAACGTGGCACCGTACAGGGCGATTCGTTGACTTTCTATAATCGCGATGATAGGGTGCTGGTCGAAAGCGCGTCTCCTCCCATCGCTCAGTCACGAGTGGCGAAGTAATGCATACGCTCTCCACCCAGGAAGTCTGCAAGTCTTATCGCGGCCGGCGAGTAGTTAACGGCGTCAGCCTCAACATCGAGCAGGGCGAAGTGGTGGGCCTGCTGGGCCCCAACGGCGCGGGAAAAACCACAACTTTTTACATGGTCGTGGGCCTCACGCCGCCCGATGAAGGCCAGGTCCTGGTGGACGGGGAAGAGATCACGCGCGTGCCCATGTACCTGCGGGCGCGCCATTACGGCATCAGCTACCTGCCCCAGGAAGCCTCGGTATTCCGCAAACTTACGGTGGAAGAGAACATTCTGGCCGTTCTGGAAGCGCAACCGATGTCCTGGCACGAACGCCGGGAGAAAACCGAGCGCCTGATTGATCAGTTGGGATTGGGCGTTATCCGCAAGAACAAAGGTTATGCTCTTTCGGGGGGCGAGCGCCGCCGCGTCGAAATCGCCCGCAGTCTGTGCATTTCGCCCAGTTTCATGCTGCTGGACGAGCCGTTTTCCGGCATTGATCCCATCGCCGTGCTCGATCTGCAGAAAATCATATTTGACCTGAAATCCAGCGGCATCGGCATTCTCGTAACCGACCACAACGTTCGCGAGACCCTTTCCGTGACCGATCGCGCTTACATCATCAACGAAGGACGCATCTTCCGTACTGGCACCCCGGAGCAGTTGGGCAGCGATCCGGAAGTGCGCCGGGTCTACCTGGGAGAGAGTTTTTCGCTCGTGTAGGGCCGGGGTGGCGGCAGTTCCTGGCGCGTCCACGTTACACCTGAGTTAACCCCGGAACCGTTCCAGGTGGAAAGCTCTGATTCGGTATTTCTTATCATATTGAAAAACAAGGGTTACGGAGGTCATGCATTTTGCTTGCCAACTTCTTGGGCTGGGACCTCAAGTGGGTGTAATCTGAACTTAGCCGATTTTGGGCCGCTATGGTCTTACTCCAGCCAAAACTCAACCTGAAGGTCACGCAGAAGCAGATTCTGACCCCAGGCTTGGTGCAGATGGTCAGCGTGCTTGCGCTCAACAAGCTTGAGCTCAAGGACATGATCAACGCCGAGATCGTGGAGAACCCGGTCCTGGAGGAGATGGATTCCACTGTCCCCCTGCTGGACGAAGTAGCCAGCAAAGAAGAAGACCGCGAGCGGGTGGCTGCCGCCGACGAACCTATCGTCCAGGCGGAAAAGAAGGACCCCTTCGACGAAATAGACTTCGGTTCCTTTTTTCAGGACTATCTGGACCCCGGATATCGCAGCCAGGGCGAAATGGAGTCGGTGGAGAAGCCATCCTTTGAGAACTTCCTTTCCCGGCCTTCGACCCTTACCGACCACCTGATGTGGCAGTTGGGCTCGTTGCCAGTGCGGGCAGAGGTGTCGGTGGCCGCGGAACTGGTAATCGGGAACCTCAACGAAGACGGCTACCTTATCGCCACCGACGAGGAATTGCTGGTGGCTGCCCGCTTGCCGGGTCGGCCTTCTGCTTCCGCATCGAGCAATGGGGCGGGAACAGGCGAAAAGGTTTCCTCGGCGGGGCAGGACGGCAGCATTCCAGTATTGGCAGCTTCGGCGGCAGAAAAAGAGCCGGGCGTGGCGGAGGCTCCGATCCAAGCCGCGGATGAATCCGCCGCAATGCAGCCGTCCGAGCGCAGTACGGCCACGGCGCTGGCCGAGCCGGTAGCTATGCAGCAAGAGTGGGGCAAGACGCTGTTTGATGCCGCGGCGCTTAAGGAAGCTATCGAACTGGTGCAGCATCTGGACCCGGTTGGCGTGGCCAGCCGCGACTTGCGCGAGTGCCTGCTGGTTCAGCTTACACACCAGGCGCAGGACCACAAGCAGCTCAAGAACGGCGAATCAGCCGCGGCTTCGCAACTGGTGGCGGACGCCGTCGCGGTGGTGGACAAGCATCTGCGCGAGCTGCAGGGCAAACAGCACAAGGAAATCGCGCGTGCCCTGGCTCGCCCGCTGGAAGCGGTAATGCAAGCGGTAGAACTCATCAAGACACTCGACCCCCGCCCCGGGCAGCGCTACAACAAGACTGAGCCGCGGCTGATCGAGCCCGATGTGGCTTTCGCGAAGCAGGGAGACGAGTGGATCGTCCTGATGAACGAAGACGACGTGCCGCAGCTCCGCCTCAATCCCGCCTATCGCCGCCTGCTGCAGCGGGATGCCGCGGAAAAGGACGTGCGCAACTACGTCAAGGAGCGCTACAAGTCCGCCATTCAGCTCATCAAGAACATCGAGCAGCGCAAGCAGACCATTCTCAGAGTCTGCTACGCCATCATCGGGCGCCAGCGCGACTTCCTGGAAAGAGGCATAGATCAGCTCAAGCCCATGATGATCAAGGAAGTGGCGGAGGAAATCGGGGTGCATCCTTCCACCGTCAGCCGCGCTGTCGCCAACAAGTACGCTCACACACCGCAAGGCGTTTTCGAGCTCCGCTATTTTTTCAGCGAGAGCGTAAATGGCCCGGAGGGCGGCGCCACCTCGCTGCTCATTCTCAAACGCCGGGTCAAGAAGCTCATCGAGGAAGAAGATCCCGCCAGACCGTTGACCGACGAGCAGATCACCCGCATCCTCCAGTCGCAGGGTATCCAGGTCACTCGCCGCACGGTCGCGAAGTATCGGGAGGACATGCGCATCCCGAGTACCCACCAGCGCAGAGTGAAAAGCTAGTTGCAGTCGCTGTTTCCCGGCAACTGTAGGTATTCCGATCAGGAGGGGCAGTCGATGAACGTGGAATACACCGGCAGGCAGTTCGAAATCACTCCCCGCATCCGACAAGAAGTAGAAACCGGCTTAGCCAAACTGGTAAAAATTCTCGGAGACAATTTCAAAACCAAAGTGATTCTGACCGTGGAGAAGCATCGCCATCGGGCGGAGATCACCATCAGCCCCCGCAATCACCCTCTGGTCGGCCTGGCCGAGGCCCCCGATATGCTGGCCGCCATCAACGAAGCGATGGAGCGCATTGAGCAGCAGGCAGTTAAATACAAAGCGCGCTGGCGGACCAAAAAGCGCCAGCCCAAGGATAAGTGGAACGGGCAGGGCGCCCAGGACGAACTGCTGGTGGCGGTGGGCGCTTCCGCGGAAACCGCCGTGCCCCTGGTGGCCCACAACTATCCTGCCGCGCCCCGTGCCAGCGAGCCCCACATTGTGCGTTCCAGCAATGGCGTGGCCCTGCGTCCGCTGACCCTCGAAGAGGCGGTCAAGGAAGCCCAGTTCCGCGACCACGATGTTTTTGTGTTCCGTGATCCCAACGGCAAGGTGATGGTGCTGCACCGTACCAAAGATGGAAAGATGGAGCTGATCGAAGCGCCATAAAAGCAGTGGTCAGTGGTCAGTTAGGGCGCGGCTTTGGCCGCGCCCTTTATTTTGTGATGGGTTGTAGCGCCGGCGTCTCGCCGGCAGTCGCGAGGGCGTCCCGCCCTCTCCAACTCATTTCAATATCGCGAGTCGCCCCCCTGACGGCAAACAAGGTTTTGGAAAACGCCCGGAAACAGCGGTTGAACACCGTTATTACTGAACGCCGGCCGCGGTGCCGCGAGCAGCCAAATTCCTGGAGCGCCCGTCCACGCTGGTGACATAAGGCGTGAGCATCTGCCGCACCCTCTGCCGAGCTCGAAACAGCCGCGCCTTCACGGTTCCCACTGTTATGTTCAGGATCTCCGCCGTCTGCTGTGCCGACATACCTTGCACGTCGCGTAAAACGAAAACGGCCCGCAAGCGGGGACGCAGCCGGTGAACAGCCCGCGCCAGCGCCCGGCGCAACTCGTTTTCACTGCACAGCTCTTCCGGGGTCGCCTCCGGGCTGGTGAGCTGCAATTCGATTACAGTTTCTTCATCTGCGGCGGTGAATTCGAGCGGGCTTAACGGAAACTTCTGCCGATGGCGAATCCGGCCCAGCGCCTCGTTCACCGCAATGCGGATCAGCCAGGTGCTGAACGCCGCCCGCCCTTCGAAGGTCTGGATGTTGCAGAAGGCTTTCACAAAGGCCTCCTGCACGATGTCTTCGGCATCCTGTGGGTTTTCCGTAAGGTGCCGTACCACGCGAAAGACCTGGCGATCGTAGCGTTTCACCAGTTCGCCAAAGGCTTCCACGTCACCTGCGCGGGC
>DASYWT010000291.1:0-15339 GCA_035935775.1 Terriglobales bacterium | reverse complement strand
AGGGACCTGGGCCTTCGCATCCCAGAACAGGGCTTTGCCGTAGCTCGCTCCGTGATCCGTATCAATGTCCATGTACATCTGTTTCTGTACGGTAATGATGGAGGGATCAATCAGAGCCGCGCCCGCTATTTCATCCCACATGTAGCCGGGCAGGGAATACTTGTCCAGATAGCGGGTCACGGGCGTATTCGCTTTCGCGATTTCAGCTTGCATCTCAAGCGTAAATCGCGTTTTCACTGAAATATCAATAGGCGTGATGGTGACCTTCTTCCAGGGCGCCCGCAGCACAATGCGCGCCGCTTCCGGATCAAACCACCAGTTGAACTCCCGCCGCGCGTCAATGGCGCCCGTGTCAATCGCCCCCTTATCCGCATACAGACCGCTGCCCATCATGACGAATTCCTTGGCCAGCGTAGCCACCGAGGGATCAAGCTTGAGCGCGAGCGCGTAGTTGGTCAGCGGCCCGCCCGCCCACAGCACCACTTCGCCGGGATACTTGTGCACCATCCGGACGATGAATTCGGCCGCCGTTTCCGGCAGCGGCTTGGTATGAGGCGCGCCTTCGGGAAGGGGCGGTACGACGTCAGGCGGGTGATAGTGCTCTTCGTAAATCGTGGAGCGTCGCGCGGGAAAGAAATCGGTCCAACAGCCCTTGTAGGCCAGTTTGCCGTAGAGCGACTCCCAGCGCTCCGTTTCCTCTTTGGAGTTAAGCAGGGGAAATTCCGCGCCCTCGACTACCGGAACATCGATGCGACCGGCAATTTCAACGGTGCGCAGGGCGTGCTGGGTTTCTTCCTTCACCCATTGATCACCGCTCACCGTGGTGACGCCCAGCACATCGAACTTGTCCGACTGGAGGAACACCAGGATGGCCTGCTGGTCGCTGGTTCCCGGCCCCCGCGCATCCTGATCTACGATGACCTTGATCTTCTGTGAAAAGGCAGGCAGGGAGAGGCTTGCAACCAGCACCCACATCCACGCTAGCTGCAGCAGACCCCCTCCCCCCACTCGCCTGGGCCGCAGTTGCAAAGGCTCTCCCCGGCCTAGAACTGCAACTTGAGGGCGAACTGGATCACCCGCGGGTTGTTCACCGTCTGGTTAACCACGGCAAAAGTGGAGGTTTCGGCGATGTCCTGCATTCCACCGGCGCCGCCGCCGCCCGTCAGGAAGAACTGAGGGTGATTGAACAGGTTGAAGAACTCGCTCCGGAAGTCGAGCTGCATGTTTTCCCGCAAGGCAAAGTGTTTGATAAGCGACAGGTCGGTGTTCACAAAACGCGGGCCGGTATCGAACGAGCGGGGTGCGTTCCCCAGTTCGCCGGGAGCCGGTAGTGCGAAGGCACAAGGGTTAAACCACGCTGTGAGAGTGTGTACTTGACTGGGACAATTGGTATTCCCCCCCATCGGGCCCGGCTTGTTGGGATCGCCCACCAGATCGGGACGGATGAGGCTGTCGCCGTTCCATTGGAAATTTACACCCGAGCCGGGAAAGGAATTGTTGCTGTCAGCGATGAACAGGGGAAAGCCGGAAGTAGCCTTTTCAATCACATCTACTTCCCAGCCGCCCAGGACCGCGTTGGTGGCTCCGTTCCAGTTGCCTCCGAAATGCTTGCCCTTCCCGAAAGGCAAATTGTAGAGAACGCTGGCGGTGAACTGGTGGTTGAGGTTGATTTGCGAGAGGCCCCAGTCCAGCTTCTGTGACCCCGGCAGCGGCCAGTAGGTAGCTCCCGGGGGTGTGCCCAATCCATCCGGCATTCCTGAATCGTAAGTGCGGGAATAGGTGTACCCCAACAGGGCATAGAGTCCGTGGCGTGAACTCTTGGTCTCCAGTTTTAACTGCAGGGAATCGTACTTAGCCCGCCCCACGTCGTTGTTATTGGAGATGGTTCCAAAGCCGGGGTAAGGAGAGGTGGTGGTACTGAGCCCGCAGCCCAAGGTGTAACCGGGTACGCTGCCACAGGCGGTGGGCGAGTGCACGTTCAGGTTCAGCCCGTCCACCAGGATATGCGTGCTCCGCGAGCCGGCGTAGCCCACGGTCACCACTGCGTTGCCGGGTAACTGACGCTCAAAGTTGGCATTGAACTGCTGCACCATGCCTTGCCTGAAGTTCAAGTTTTGCGACTGCAGGGTGCCGGGAAACGTGTCTGGGTTCGGAGGCGAGGTGATGACCGGCAGGAAGCTGCGGCTGAGGCCGCAGTCAACGGTGGTGTTGCCGAACGGACACGCCCCTATGGCGAAGCTAATAAAATTGTCCGATTCGGCGAGATATGGCGGGTTCTCCCACAATCCCTGCGCCCCTTGGTTCCAGGACGAGTCGTGGAAGATGGCATAACCGGCGCGGATTGCGGTGTTCTGGCTGCCCCTAGGCTTCCAGGCCAGGCCGATCCTGGGCTCGAACGCCGTCTTATCAAACTGGATACCGACCGAGCCATCGCTTTGAACACAGAGGCTGCAGCTCAGCCCAGAGAGTGGACCGGCAACCAGCAGCTTTCCCGTGGCAAAATCAAAGTTCGCCTGCCGGCCACGAGATTCGGTGATGGGTGTCACTAGAGCCCAAGCCACGCCGAGGTTCACGGTCAAGTCTTTCGTTGCCCGCCAGTCATCCTCTACATACGGCCGGAACATCTTCCAGCGCCGGCCGGTTACCGCTCCCAGGAAGGTCTGGTCGTGGACCGTGCCGAGCACTTGGCCCAGCAACAGGTCGGCGGCGCCATCTCCCGTGAAGGTACCGGCATCGATGAAGAAACCATCCTGAAAAGCATTGGTCTCGACGTTCATCTGCTGCGCCCGGATTTGTCCACCTACTTTGATGTCGTGCTTCCCGCGAATCATGTCGAATGAGTCGGAGATGTCGAACACGTTCGTGCCGCCCTGAAAGGGAGCAAACCCGCGATCGCCCAATGACCAGTAAGTGCCCACCAGTGTTGAAGTCAGCCCGCAGCTCATGCAGTCCTTGGCCGACTGGGAAAGTCCCGGGGGTGCGCCCGGGCAGGTGCTGTCCAGGTTCGCTCCTTGGATGCCAAGGTTCGCGCTCTCGCAGGTTTTGTCGCCAAACGAAAGAATGTGGTTGAAGATGCGGTTGAATCCGGCGCTGAACTGGTTGACGGTGCGATCGGAGAGAACGTGCGTCTCCGATACTGCCACGTTGCGACCGTGATTGGTGATGTTCTGCGTGCTGGCAAAGGCGCCCTGTTCGGCAAATCCGGGCGAACCTCCAGGAACAAAGGAGGTCGCCTGGTCGTAGCTGAAGCGCGCAAATATCGAATCTTTTGGGGAGAAGCTGTGATCCACCCGGACATCGAATTCATTCTCGCCCAGCGAGCGGACGGGAACGTTGGAGAAGTTGGTGCCCAGGGGTGAGAATGTGTTACTGGCGTTCGGGTACAAATCCATCATTTTCTTGCCGACGGGATCGAACAGCGCCGCAGGAATTACGTTGCACGCCGTTCCCACCGACTGGCCGCCATGCGAATTGATGGGCTCGCTGACGGGAACAGCCAGGTTCTCGGTCCCGGGAACGCATTGAAAATTCGCAGGGTCGCTCCCTGTGGCGTAAGGATTTTTCAGCAGACCGCCTGCGATGAAAGGATCATTGCGGAAGTCCCCGTTCTTCATGGCCGGCGTCGGAATCGTGCCGACAAAGGGAATTCCGTGGCGCTGCCTCTTTCCCTGGTAGTCCACGAAGAAGAACGTCTTATCCTTCTGAATGGGGCCGCCCAGGGCTCCGCCGAATTGGTTGAGGTTGAATTTTTCCTTTTCCGCGGCAAAAAAGCTGCGCGCGTCCAGCTTGGTATTGCGGAAAAACTCGAATACCGAGCCGTGGAAGTTGTTGGTGCCTGACTTGGTAGTCACCAGCACCGTCGGACCCGCGCGCGTCCCATACTCGGCCGAGTAGTTAAACGTGAGAACCTTGAATTCCTGAATGGCGTCAATGGAAGGCAGAATGGCAATGCCGCCGGCCGTCAGTTCGTTGTTGTCATTGCCATCCAGCAGCCAGTCGGTACTCTGGGCGCGCGAGCCGCCCACCGAAAGGGAATAGGTCCCGCGCGCCGAAACCTCGCTGCTGGGACCGCCGTTGAAGAAGCTTTGCGGGTTGGTTTCCTGTGTCGTGCCGGGGGTAAGGGTAGCCAACTGCACAAAATCGCGGCCGTTCAGCGGCAGTTGTGCCACCTGCTGCGAAGTAATGACTTGGCCGAGAGTTGGATCGGACGTCTGCACGGCGACCGGCGTGGCGCTTACTTCCACGGTCTGCGCAACCGTCCCCGGCGGCAGCGTGAAATCCAGTTCGCGGTGTTCGTCCACCTGTAAACGCAGGTTGGTCTGCGAAACCGTCTGGAAATTTTGCATGGATACCCTGACCGTGTAGTTTCCCACCGCAAGCAGCGGGATCAGGTAATGGCCGGTCTGGTCGGTGGTAGCATCGCGGGAGATGCCCGTCTCCTGCGCCGTGACGGTTAGCTTCGCGCCCGCGATTACCGACCCGGTCGTGTCCGTGACCGTGCCGAAGAAACTACCGGTTGCCTGCCCATACGCCACGGGACAGACAGCAAGCGCAACTACACACAGCAACACCCACAGGGTACGGTTTGCTGACATTGTTACCCCCGGTCGGCTGTCGTGCCGAAACAAGATTTCTTGCTTCTCACCACGCTGAAGTCGAGTCAGCGCCCTTCCACCGCGCTGGCCTTTTGAAGCCCGCTTTTGAGACGAATCAAACGTCGCAGTTTGGGCAATTCTCCTCGTGCGGCGCGGCTTGTCAAGCAAAAAAAATATCCTACTTCACCCTCATTTTCATTGGCCCTGGCGCGCGCGGCCCGGCCACGCCCTGCCTCTCAAAGCTGAAGGATTGCGCTTCGCAATGACTTTTCAGCAGTTCTCTAAAGCGAGGTGGAGGCGTAACTGTGTGCCCGGGCCGTCCATTCTCCATCGAAGCGGGCTCGATCATAAAACGACTTCTGCGTTCCCACGGCCGTGGTGGAAAGTCCCGCGTACAGATTGGCCCGCCGCAATGCCTCCCGTTCCGGCAGCCCTTCCGCGAGAAATACCGCAAAGCTACCGATAAATGCGTCACCCGCCCCCGTGCTGTCAATACTGCGCACAGGAAATGCGGGCACATGCTCGCGACCGTCATGGCCGGCCAGCAGACACCCGTTTGCGCCCAGGGTGATGATTACCCGCCGAATTCCAGCCGCCAGTAGCTTCTCCGCGCACCTTTCTGCCTCGGCGACGTTGCTCACCGGCATCCCGGTTATGCTTTCCGCCTCGGTTTCGTTGGGAACAAAGTAATCCAGCCCCGCTAGCGCGGCCATATCCACCGGCTGACCTGGCGCCGGATTCAGGATGCAGCGAATGCCCTGTTTGCGCGCAAATGCAATCGTGTAATAAACCGTGGCCAGCGGAATCTCGAATTGCAGCACGATGCAATCGGCGCTGCGCAACGCCTCTGCCGCGGCGTCCACATCCGCCGGCTTCAGCGCCTCATTGGCCCCCTTCACCACAAAGATCCGGTTTTGCCCATTGGTCTCCACAAAGATAGGCGCCACCCCGCTGGACCAGCCCTCCACCTGCCTCACATGGGTTGTGTCTATGCCCTGCTTTTTAAAATTTTCGATGGTCGCCGGACCGAACAAGTCGCTTCCTACCCGCGCCACCATCACCACCTCGCCTCCGCACAGGCGGGCGGCTACCGCCTGGTTGGCCCCTTTGCCGCCGAAGCCGAGGTCAAACTTCTGCCCGAATATGGTTTCTCCCGGCTTCGGAAACTGATCGGTGAAGGTGGTCAGGTCTATGTTCGCGCTACCTACCACCGCGATTCGAGGTCGTTTCGCCATAGTAAGGCTGTAGAAAGAACGCCGAGTCTATTCAGCCGGCCTTCTGCTGTCAACTAGAGGCTTTCCCGGTCAGGGGGGACTGGGCTCATGCCGGAAGTGAAACTGAAAGTGCCCTCACAGCCTCTCCGCGTTTGTGGCGCGGGCGCCCCCGCCCGCGGTAGCCCTCGCGAGAGGAGGCTGTTGCTATCTGTGTGGAAGCCCCGGACTTCCCGGCCAGGTGGGCCGAACTCGGGTGCTCACTCTGCAAGTAAAACTGAACGTGTCCTCAAGTGTGGGAGCCCCGGACTTCCCGGCCAGGTGGGCCGGACTCGGGTGCTCACTCTGTAAGTGAAACTGAACGTGCCCTCAAGTGTGGAAGCCCCGGACTTCCAGTCCGGGGTATCGAATGCCAAGAATCTTTGGGCTTTAGCCCCAGAAAAGCTTTTCCCGAAGGCGCTCTACTCTCCATACGGCACCCAGATGTTTTTCACCTGGGTGGCGTGCTCCAGAAACCATCGCCCCTCGCCCTGTCTGGAGTCGAACCAGTTGATGGCGCGGCCTTCGTTCGTGAAGACCTGTTTCAGATTGCCAACGGATAGCGATTTGGCAGTGGCCGCGCTCTCCCCATCGGCAAAGCTCCAGATGGCGTCCACGTCATCGTGTTCGGCCAGGGTCTTCAGCAGGTCCACCCTGCGCCCGCTGACCAGGTTCACCGCTCCCGCCGGCAGATCGCTGGTGTCGAAAAGCTGGTAGAGATCCCCCATGATCAGCGGATAGGTCTCCGACGGAACGACGACCGTCGTGTTCCCCACTGCCATCGCCGGCAGAGCCAGCGAGAGCAGCCCCAGAAGCGGCGCTTCGTCAGGGGCGATGATTCCCACCGTTCCTACCGGCTCGTTCATGGCGATGGCAATCATCCTGAAGGGAGGATTGTGCACCACCCCTTCAAACTTGTCGGCCCACGCGGCATAAGAAAAAATACGTTCGATGCCGGCGGCGACTTCCTTCTTCGCCTGCTTCTCCCCCACCGCCGCTCCCAGGCGGCGCGCGATCTCGTCCTGGCGCAGGGAAAGATTTTCCGCCATGTAGTACAGAACCTGCGCCCGCGTGTGCGCCGTCGCTTTGCCCCAGTTCGCCGCCTTGCGAGCCGCTTCCACCGCGTTGCGGATGTCTTTTCGGTTCCCCAATGGCGCTTCGCCCAGCAACTCGCCTTTCGCGTTGCGTACCTCCATGCTGTAGCCGGAATCGGGACGCGCCTGCTTCCCGCCGATGTACAGCTTCACCGTGCGATCAATCATCGCGTCGGCCGCTTGTGCGCGTGTTGCCGGTGCGTCCGCAGCCGCAGCCGGCAGTTGCGCAGCGTCCTTGAACCAGGCGGGCTCCAGATACTCCCGCAGCCCTTCCCGGCCGCCCTCGCGCCCATAGCCGCTTTCGCGATAGCCGCCAAAACCGCAGGCGGCGTCAAACAAGTTGGTGCAGTTCACCCACACCACGCCCGCCTTGAGCTGCGCCGCCACGTGCAGGGCCACGTTGATGCTTTCGCTCCACACGCAGGCTGCCAGCCCGTACACCGTGTTGTTCGCCAGTTCCACTGCTTCCGCCGGCGTGCGGAAGGTCATCGCCGCCAGCACCGGGCCGAATATTTCCTGCTGCGCCACCGTGGAAGTCGGGTGCACGTTGCTCAGCAAAGTAGGCGGAAAATAAAGTCCCCGCGACGGCACCTCGGTCTGCGGCTGCCAGCAGGTGGCGCCCTCGGCAACTCCCTGCTCAACCAGGCGGCGAATGCGCTCCAGTTGCACCGGCGCCACAATGGCTCCGATGTCAATCCCCTTGTCCAGCGGTGGTCCCATGCGCAGTGTGCTCATGCGGTCGCGGATTTTGCCGATCAGCACCTCGGCGATGCTCTCCTGCATCAGCAGCCGTGAACCGGCGCAGCACACCTCGCCCTGGTTGAACCAGATGGCGTCCACCAATCCCTCCACCGCGCTATCAAGGTCGGCGTCCTCGAAGACCACGAAGGGAGATTTGCCGCCCAGCTCCAGCGAAAGCCGCTTATGCGTGCTGGCGGTGGCTCTGCGGATGGCGCGCGCTACCTCGGTGGAACCGGTGAACGCGATCTTGTCCACTTCGGGATGCTTGACCAGCGCTTCGCCGGTGGATCCATCGCCGGTCACGATGTTCACCACCCCGGCCGGCAAGCCGATCTCCTGGCAGATTTCCGCAAACGCCAGCGCCGTCAAAGGCGTGAACTCCGCCGGCTTCAGCACCACGGTATTCCCCGTAGCCAGGGCCGGCGCAATCTTCCAGGCCAGCATGAGCAGGGGAAAATTCCACGGAATGATCTGCCCCACCACGCCGCAGGCGGTGTAACCCGGGAATTCTTTTTCCAGAAGCTGGGCCCAGCCTGCGTGATGGTAGAAATGCCGGGCCACCAGCGGGATGTCAATGTCGCGGCTCTCCCGGATGGGCTTGCCGTTGTCCATGGTTTCCAGCACCGCCAGCCGCCGCGAATGCCGCTGTACCGCTCGCGCCAGGGCGTAGAGATATCGCGCACGCTGGTGCGGTTTCAGCGCCTGCCATTTGGGCAGCGCTTTTTTCCCCGCCTGCACCGCGGCATCAATGTCCGCCGCCGAGCCCTGTGCCACGCTGGCCAGTTTTTCGCCGCTGGCCGGATCGTTGCTGTCGAAGAACCCGCCCTCAGCGGGTTGCCGCCACTCTCCTCCAATGAAATGGCCGAAGCGCCGCCCGTGGCTCTCCAGCCAGGCCAGCGCCTCCTTCGGGTCCTCGGGCGCCAGCCCGTACTCCATGCTCAGGAATTTTTCCGCAATGCTCATTCCATTCGGCTCACAAAGTTCTAGCTATGCGATCGGATGCCGGTAATCGGCGGAGTACCGGCCGGTCGCCTGGTGCTCCAGTTGCCGTTCAATGTCGTTCAGCAGCCCGCTGACTCCAAACCGGAAAAGCTCCGCTTTCATCCACGGCGTTCCCAGTTCCTCTTTCATCAGCGCCAACCATTCCGTGGCTTGCTTGGCGCTGCGAATTCCCCCCGCCGGCTTGAATCCCACGGCCATGCCCGTCTCCTGCGCGTACTCCCGAATCGCCCGCGTCATGACGAAGCCGACCGGAAGAGTGGCGTTGGTAGGCTCTTTGCCGGTGGAAGTCTTGATGAAGTCCGCTCCCGCCATCATCGCCACCATGCTGGCCCGCCCCACGTTGCGCAGCGTGAGCAGGTCGCCGCTGCCCAGAATCACTTTCATGTGCGCGTTGCCGCAGGCGCGCTTGAACTCGACAATCTCGTCGTACAGCGCCTGCCACCGGCCGCCGAACACATGCGCCCGCGTAATGACCGTGTCTATCTCCTGCACTCCCGCTTCCGCTGAGCGCCGCACTTCCGCGATCCGCTCTTCCAGCGGCGAAAGCCCCGCCGGGAAGCCCGTGGATACCGCCGCTACTCTCACCCCGCTGCCTTCCAGCGCCCGCAGCGCGGTTTCTGCGAAACGGTGGTAGACGCACACCGCCGCCACTTTGATTTCGAGTTCCTCCACTCCTAGCCGCTTCGCCAGTTCCGGCTGAATCGGTTGTTTTGCTTTGGCGCACAGCCGGCGCACGCGCTCTTCGGTGTCGTCGCCGGAAAGCGTGGTCAGGTCCATGCAGGTGATGGCCCGCAACAGCCACGCCGCCTGCCACTCCTTCTTCACCGTCCGCCGCGCGCTGTGGGTCTGGGCCCGCCGTTCCACCGCGCTGGTGTTCACCTGCACCTGCTTTACCCACTCCAGGTTCAGCGGGATACCTCGGTTGGAAAGCAGGGGCTTGCCCGCCAGCGTGGCCAGTGGCGTCTCTGCTCCGGCATAAGTCGCGATGTTCTTCTCCGCCATCGCTCAGCATTGTACGTCAGTCATCGGAAAATGAGTTATGCTCCCCCGCTTTGGCCTTGACAGTGTTTCCGCCGCAACGCTAGCCTACCTCGCCAACCCTTTTTCGGAGGCCAACTTCTGTCAGGCTGTGAAGCTTGCGCTTCGCGCGTTTCCCGCACTTATGGCCCGCGGAATAAAGCAAGCGCTTGAGGAGAAACGATGTACACACCCCACACTCTGAGCATTGCGCTCCTGATGATGATAACCAGCGCGGTCTGCTGGGGTTCCTGGGCCAACACCTTCAAAGGTGTGAAAAACTACCGTTTTGAGCTGTTCTATTGGGATTATGCCGTCGGCATTTTCGTTATCTCTCTGATTCTCGCCTTCACCATGGGCAGCAGCGGGCACAATTCCGCCAGCTTCCTCAACAATGTCCAGGCCGCCGACCCGGGCAACATCGGTTACGCTCTGCTCGCCGGAGCGGTCTTCAATCTGGCGAACCTTCTTCTGGTTGCCGCCATTGATATGGCCGGACTGGCCGTCGCCTTCCCGGTCTCCATCGGCATCGCCCTGGTCGTGGGGGTCGTGCTGAGTTACGCCCTGCAGCCCAAGGGAAGCGCCGCCTTTCTGGCTGTTGGCGTCGCCTGTGCTCTCCTGGCTGTAATCCTGGATGGCAAGGCCTATAGCAGCTTGGTTGCTGCCGGACGTTCGGTTTCCAGAAAGAGCATCGTGGTCAGCGTTATTTCCGGCATCCTGATGGGCCTATGGGCTCCTTTTGTTACCCACTCCATGACTCGCGGCAACACCCTTGGTCCCTATAGCGTGTGCGTGTTCCTCACCCTGGGCGCGCTGCTCTCCTGCTTTATCTGGAATATCTACTTCATGAGGCGCCCCCTGGTGGGCGAGCCCGTGGACTTCAGCGGTTTCTTCCACGCGCCTGCCTCCGGCCACTTTTTCGGACTGCTGGGCGGCGTCATCTGGGGCGTTGGCACCGTCTTTAATCTGTCGGCGGCCAACCTCACCGGGGTGGCCATCTCCTACGCCATCGGCCAGTCCGCTCCCATGGTCGCCGCGCTCTGGGGAATCTTCGCCTGGAAGGAGTTTGCCAACTCCGGCGCCCGCGCCAAGTTTTACCTGACTTTCATGTTCGTCTTCTACGGCCTGGCCATTTTCCTGGTTTCCCGCGCTTACGGCTGATCTGAATTCAGGACTCGGGTGGAGCAGGCCTTCAGGCCTGCAATAGCAGCCCGGCTCCCTGGACCGGGCTTTTAGCCTCTGGGAAAAGGCGAGGGGAAAAAATCTGCGGCGCGACCACGAGCGCAGCAAGGGAGCGCCGCAACAAAGAACGCTAACTCTTCGCGTACCGCTCGCTGTTCGCTCTTGACCCGCTCAGCGCGAAGAACAGAATGTACAGATAGCACACCGCCGGAATAATCAGCGCATAGTGCAGCCCCTGCCCCCACAAGGCTCCGCCATAGGATCGGGCGTTGATCAGGTCCCCTATCTTGCCCACAAACCACGGAATGGCAGCGCCGCCCACGATGGCCATGATCATGATCCCCGAGCCATCGCCCGTCAGCGGCCCCAGTTCCGCCACGCCCAGCGTGAAAATGCTGGGGAACATGATGGAATTGAAGAGGCCCACCAGCAGGATCGTCCACATCGCTACCTGGCCACTGCTGAGCACCGACGCCGTGACCAGCAGCCCCGCCATGATGGCGCAGAATGCCAGCAAGCTTCCTGTCTTGATCTTCTGTAGCAGCGCCGACCCGATGAAGCGTCCCACCATGGCCCCCAGCCAGTAGAGCGAAATGTACTTGGCCGCAATCACCAGGGCGTGTTGATAGCGGCCGGCCGCATCGGACACGCTGGCGGCGCTTACGAAATGCCCGATGTTGTCCAGGGCCAGGTAGTTGGCAATCGAACTGCCGATGGCCACTTCCGCCCCCACATAAACAAAGATGGCAATCGCCCCGAAAATAAGGTTGGGATGCTTCCAAACCGAGTCGTTCACCTTTTCGCCGATGTGGCGTTCGGCCGACTGAATCTCGGGCAGTTTGGCCAGCCCAATCAGCAGCGCCAGCACCACCAGCGCGACCCCCAGTCCGACGTAGGGTTTGATCACCGAGGCAGCCTGTTCCACCGCGCTCCCGCTAGTGGCCACGCCGGTAAGGATCAGATGGGCGCCCACCCAGGGTGCCACCACCGTTCCCAGAGAATTGAATGCCTGCGTCAGGTTCAGCCTGCTGGACGCAGTTTCCGGCTTGCCCAGCACCGTCACGTAGGGATTGGCTGCCACCTGCAAGACGGTGATTCCCGCCGCCAGCACGATTAGCGCTGTAAGAAACAGCCCGAAGGACGGCACCTTGGCGGCAGGGACAAACAGAAAAGCGCCCACCCCCATGGTCAGCAGCCCCAGCACCATCGCCTTCTTGTATCCCACCCAGTCAATCACTTTGGCACCTGGAATCGAGAACACAAAGTAGGCGGAGAAGAAGGCCGTCTGCACCAGCATGCTGACCGCCAGCTTGATGTTGAACACATGCTGGAAGTGCGGGATCAGCACGTCGTTCAGCGCCGTCAGCGACCCCCACATGAAGAACAGGGTCGTTACTACCGAGAGCGCTCCCCGGTAGCTGGTCGCAGGCACACCGGTTGTTACTGCGGAGGTCTTAGTGTTAGCAATGGCCATCAGATTTCGTCCATTGGGGGCAAGTGGTTCGCCTCAGCTTACTCCTTTGCCCCACGTCCGTACATCGAGTGGGCGCCTCACCTATGGGGACTTGATGTGAAGCGTGCGATTGTTCACTCGATAGGTCGCACGCATTCAAAACTGCCCGCCTCATTGGTGTCGCCGCTGCCTTTATACTTCGCGGCCTGCGGATAAGGACACAACGGCCGCGTCTTCTGCACGCCCTTGCCGGCATAATCGTCTACATACCGGGTGGCGACGATCATGCCCGGTGCGACGCCCTTCTCCACCCACTGTTCCAGTGCAAGCTGCATGTTGTGCTCAGGGTCCTTCGGCACTGTGGTGCCCGGCTCACCGAACGAATCTGTCCCTGGCCCTTGAAAACAGTGCTGCATGCCCGGCACCATGTACAGGCGGAGAAATGAATCCGCCGGCTGCTGTCCCATCGTGTGCACCACCTGCTGGTAGTAATTAATGCTGTTGAGCGGTGAAATCGCGGGATCGTTCCAGCCGTGATACAGAATGAGCTTGCCGCCTCGCGCCTGGAACCTTTTCAGATTGGCGTCAGTGGCATTCAGGATGCTTGCGGTCTTTCTGTCAGCCGCCTTCACGGCTTGGTCGAAATTAGCCTTCTTATAGTCCCAGCGCGGATTGCCATAAACCATGTTGGAAAAATATCCGCTGCCAAAAGCGAACATCAGGCTTTTGCCGGGCTCTTCGCCGGTAATCCATGCCTTCCACCCGCCATCTCCCAGTTCGGCTCCGGGTAAAAGGCCGGGATAAATCTCGCGCCCCTGCGAGTCATGGGCTCCCTGGTAAAGCTTCTTCAGGCTCTCCGCTTGTGCCCCAGTCAGGCATTTGTCGGAATCGCCGTTCTGGCAAACCAGGCTCGCCGGGTCGAAGTGGCATTGCCGCGGGTCGTTCAGGATTCCGTCGGCCACACCATCCTTTGCGTCACAGGCGGAATTCACGGCGGCGGCAATGGCTGGCAATTTGTTGGCAGGGATATAGCTGGCCGGATCCAGCGTGGTCGCCTGGACGCCAAACAATGCGCTGGCCAGCAGGTGCGACCAGAAATTCGCGGGCGCTCCCGCCATGACGCCGTCGTAGTCGGCAGGGAAGCGCTGCGCTTCCATCAGCGCCTGTCGTCCGCCGTTCGAGCAACTGGCAAAATACGAGTGTTGCGGGCGCTCGCCATAAAATGCCTGCGTTACCGCCTGGCCCACCTGCGTCATCTCGTGAATGGCGCGGTAGCCGAAATCAATAATCTTCTCCCGGTGTCCCAGCGCCCACTTCGCGTCCGTTCCCGACGCCGCATGCCCGGTGTCCGTGCCGGCCGTAGCATAACCGTCGCCCACGGCAATCGCCATAAGACGGTAATTAATTTCGCCCGCAAACCCGCCGTTGCCCTGGCCTTGAAATTTTCCATTCCAGCCGCTGGCCGGCAGCCAGACCTCAATCTTGATGTCGGAATCAGCGCTCGGCCTCGCCACCGCCGTGACCCTGCAGAAGGACGCCAGCGTCTTGTAGAAAGCGGGGTCCCCGCGCAGCCAGGGAGTCTCGTTCTTCGGCGGCGTAAAACCGCCCTGCTGTATTGTTTGCGCCGATGTGATCTGGATCTTCGGCAAAGCCAGCTTCGCCAGTTGCTCACAACTTCGCCCTGTCGGCGCTGTCTGCCCCAACGCTGCGCACGAAACCGCAGCCGCTGCCAGTACTCCCAATAGGTGTTTGTTCAAGGGTCCTCCCGTTTGTCCATTACCTGCCACTTGGCGTGATGTCTGTCACCGGCAAATCCCAGTGCGCCAGCAGAATTTCAAAGCGCCTCTGTTCCTCGCGCTTGTAAGTCTCCTGGTCGGGCCACAACTGCTTAATAAGCCCTTCTTCGTGAGGATCGGCAGTGGTGGCCACCGTCGAGTTCTTGAACCGGATCGTCACCCGGTAGTCCCAGCGCGCATCTTCGGTCATGTGGTTGGCTGGAGTTTCAATTTTCACCCCCAGCATGCGTCCGCTCTCCACTTCCTTCTTCAGCAGCGGGTAGTGATTCTTCAAGAAAAGGTTCAGGAACTCCTGCTGATGTCCCCACTGCACCTTGTAGTAGTACTCCATGGTGTAGGGCTGGTTGGCTCCGCCCTGCGGCGGCGCGCCTTGAGCCAGCAATGGCAGCGTGAACATCGAAAGCAGCAGCGCGACCACAGCGTTTTTCATAGCTTCGTCTCCTGCGCTTAAGGAATCGGCCGGATTGTAGATGCTGTTGCAGAAGCTGGCAATTTTGTCTTTGCCGCCGCGGAATCCTCATTTTAGGGTGTCACCAGAAGATTAGAGATCCTAATGCCAAGAGTTTGCGCTTTTCCGTGCCTCTCGGTCTTTGTGGTGTAATTACATTCTTGGGAAGCAAATGCCCGACGAGGTCGAAATCAAATTCCTGGTTGACGACGTCGCCACGCTGGAAGATCGGCTGCGCGCCCTGGGCTTCGACCGGCAAACCCCGCCCACGCACGAAATAAATACCCTCTATGACACCAGCAGGGGCGGATTGCGCAAGAGCGGACAACTACTTCGTCTGCGCAAGTACGGCGAAATATGGACGCTTACGCACAAGGCTCGCGGTCGGCCCGGCAAACACAAGACCCGGAGCGAAACCGAAACCCAGGTCACCAATGGCGAGAACATGAACGCTATCCTGCTTTCGCTGGGGTACTTACCTTCATTCCGCTATGAGAAGTTTCGGGCCGAATGGGAGGACGCCGAAGGCCACGTCCTGGTGGACCAGACGCCTATCGGCAACCTGGCCGAAATCGAGGGCCCTCCGGATTGGATTGATGCCACCGCCGAGCGTTTGGGCGTGGACCCTAAGCAGTACATTACAAAGAACTACGCTGATTTGTTCAACGATTGGAAGCGACGCACGCACAGCTCCGCCCGAGCCATGACTTTCGTAGAATGTGGGACCGCACCGCCGGGTCAAAGGGATGGTTCCTGACCGT
>DASYWT010000290.1:0-7731 GCA_035935775.1 Terriglobales bacterium | reverse complement strand
GTGAACGATACCCACGGCCACCTGGTGGGAAGCAAGTTGCTGGCGGAGGTGGGTAACGCAATTAAGGAAAACCTGCGGTTGATTGATTCCGCGTTCCGCTATGGGGGTGACGAATTTGTTGTGCTGCTCCCGCAGACGGGCAAGGACCAGGCCCTGATCGTGGCCAAACGCCTGCGCGACCTGTTCCGCACCAGTGCTTTCTGCGCCCCAGAAGGATTGAATTTGAACATCCGCGCCAGCATGGGGCTGGCTACCTTCCCTGGAGACGCGCAGACCGCACACGACATCATCCGCCAGGCCGACGAAATGATGTACGCGGTAAAGAACAGCACCCGCGATAACATCAGCGTGGCCCAACGGGGATTCGTCAAGTAGGTTGGCTTTTCGCCGGGCAGGCGCGAATCAACTGGCGCGGCGCATGGGCTTGCGTTCCGCACCCGGCACTTCTTCCACCTCAAATTTCCCCTTGTCAGCACGATTCAGCTTCTTGAGTTGGATGAAGGACTTCGCCGCTATTGCGAAACAAATCAGCGCGACAATCCCGCCAATTGCTTCCAGGAGCAGTTTGATATCCATGCTTTCCTCCGATACTGAGCGGCATGGCAGCCACCCGGCTGAGGTTTTCGCGTTGTGTGAAGGAGCGGAGGTTCTCGGAACCGCGAAGATAAATTTCAAGGAGTCTAGCACGGAAACGGGGCCAAAGTGGCGCCCATAACAATTATTTAAAAATCCACTCCGCTTCACTCATGGGGGTTAAATTTGCCTAATTTTTCGGTCGGGTCTGCAATGCCGGAGGCTGGGCGTTCGTGGGCTTCTGCGCTGCTGGAGCCGGCTTCCAGGCCAAGGGGTTGGCGGGCGCGCTGGGGTTCACGCCGAAATCCCAGACGTACAAGTTCATCTCCTTGGGATTGAGCATTTCCACCACGGCGTATTCCCCCGGCTGCAGGTCGGCGGTGGGAGTGACCTTGATCCAATTGCCGGTGAGGCGTTCGGAGGTGGAAGGTACAAATCTCTGTTGCTGGCTGACTTTCCCGTAAACGGCAATTTTGAGATTGCCCAGCACGCGCTTGTCTTTCTTTGGCTCCAGGCGCACCAGGCGATAGGGCTGCGCCGCCTCCGCGCTCCCAGCCTTATCTTTCTCCCCAGTCTCAGCCTTTGTGTTCTTAGCCTGAGTTATCTTCTCCGCTTCCTGTGTCTTCTGCTGCACGGTGGCATCGGGCTGGTCAGGCGACATGTTTATGAAAAACGCCGGACGGCTCTGGTGCACCTGCACCGGAGCGTGCTCTCCCGGCAGCTCGATGGATTGCTTAGCCGACGCCAGGGGATTGATGGCCGCAGTCAGGACATTGCGCTTGATGTTCTTGTTCAGGTCGCCGGCATCCTGCTGCAATTCGAGCAGCTGCGGCTGGTTCTGAAATGTATCGAGTACAAACACGCCCTCGAAATCGGGCAAGTTCAGCCCCGGGGCGGCCTGCGGGGTGGGCGCCTCGGTGGCGGTGTCGGCCTTGAGTTCCTCGTCCACCTGCTGCTGGATTTCCGGCGGTAGCGCGCCTGCTTCGCGGGCTTGGTTGTACTTTTTGGTGGCGTCCCAATCCACCAGAGAGTTGGGCATTTCTTCCCACTCATTGCGCTCCGCACTGTAGTAGCGTACCCGGGCGCCCTTGACCTCCCACTTGGTCACCGCCTGGTAGGAGCCGTCCTTCAGGATCAGCCGCTTGGCAAGTTCCTGCGCCTGGGCGAACGGGAAAAGGGCCGCGGCCAGCAGGATCGCCGCCGCCATGGAGAACCATCTCCGCATAGCCAGTATTATCTCGCTTCCTGGAATTCTGTGCTGGTTAGATGCGGCTTGCCCAGCTGCAAGTAACGTGAAAAGTGCGGGCGAGTACAATAGGCGGGCGGAAAAGCACTCAGCACTCAGCCGTCAGCACTCAGTCCTTGAAACTTGGAGAGTCGCCATGAAAACCCACTTGACCTTGGCCATAGTTCTTGCTGTGTGCCTGGTTCCCGGGATCGCGCTCTGTGGTTCCGGCCCCAGCGCTAACCCCACGCCCGCCGCTCCGCCTTCCCCGGCGGAAGATGGCACCATGCCGGCCCTGACTTCAATTGCCGGCGAAGGCATGATGAACACCCATGCCTACGATGAACTGGAGGATTTGAGCGACAACATCGGGGGCCGCCTGACCGGCTCGCCCCAGGCCGCCAAGGCCATCGAGTGGGGGCAGGAGCGGATGCGGGCCATCGGACTGAGCAACGTGCATGCGGAAAAGTGGCAGCTTTCACACGGCTGGACCCGCATCTCCGCCAGCGCCCAACTCACGGCTCCCATTCAGCGCCCCCTGAGCGTGGATTCCATGGGCTGGGTGGGCTCCACGCCCAAAGGCGGGGTGGAGGGCGAGGTGGTGGCGGTCAACATGTATCAACTCGACCAGGAGATGAAGGACAACAGCAGCAAGTGGGGCGGCAAGGTGCTGCTCATGGTGCAGAAGGGCGACAAGCCCAGCCGCGAAGAGATGATGAAGATGTTCGGCAAATTCGGACCATTCCTCAAGGCCGCTTATGCCGCACATGCCGTGGGGATAATTGGCGGGCAAGGCGGCTCAATGGCCCAGGGCATGCACCTGACGCACACCGGCGCACTTGGCTTCGACACCTATTACGACCTGCCCGTCGTCAGCATGATCGCCGAGGACCAGCAGCAACTGGAGCGCTTTCTGGATCACGGAAAGACCGTGCGCGTGAAGTTGGATGTGCAGAACCGCGTGAGCGGGCCCGTGGAGAGCGCCAACGTAGTGGGCGAGATTCCGGGAACGGAACACCCGGAGCAGGTGGTGGTAATTGGCGGGCATCTGGATTCCTGGGATCTGGCTGAAGGTTCCACGGATGACGGCGTGGGCGTGGCTACCACCCTGGGGGCCGCCGAGGCCATCATCAAGTCGGGGCAGCGGCCACGCCGCACCATGCGCTTTGTGCTCTTTACCGGCGAAGAGCAGGGGCTGCTGGGTTCGCTGGCTTACACCAAGACACACAAGGACGAGATGAAAAACCACGTCGGCGCGGTCATCCTGGATAACGGGCAGGGACCCGTGGTGAGCCTGAACCTGGGTGGCCGCGACGACCTGGTCGCCGCGGTCAAGAAGTTCACCGACTCGGTGAAGGCGTTTGGCGAGGTCAAAGTGGATGACCGCACCGTGTTCGGCACCGATGCCGGGCCATTCATCCTGCAGGGGCTGCCGGGCATCAACATGGGGCAGGATTCGCCGGAGTACAAGTACATGCACCACTCGGCAGTGGATACCTTCGACAAAGTGAAGCCTGATCTGCTCACCCGCGATAGCACGCTGATGGCGCTGACCGCGTTCTGGATTGCAGACCGGCCTGAGCGCCTGGCCAGTCCCTGGTCGCCGCAGCAGACCGCAGCCATGCTCACCAAGAAGCACGAAGACACGGTCCTGAAAATGTTCGGGATGTGGCCGTTCGGGGATCTGGGCGGCAGCGTCGCCGAGAAAAACAAGTCCGGCGGAAATTAATTTTCACCGCGATGAGAAAACTTTGGTAGAGACGTAACTTGTTACGTCTCGCTCCACCCCACGTTTGTGGCGCGGGCGCCCTCGCCCGCGATTCTAACGCCGCGACTGAGTGAGACGTTGCAAGCAACGTCTCTACCGACGTGACTATCGCTGCGCACTCGGCGTCTCGGCGGTAAAAATCAATCGAAGTTGTTCTTCTTCCCTTTGCGCACGTAGGCCACCGTCGCGCCAATATGATTCCGGCTGTGCACGGCTTTCTTCTTGGCCAGGTGGGCGAACATCTGGATGCCGAAACCGCCGTCCAGATCGTTGGTAATGCGCTGCCGCCACGGCCGCCGGACAATCTGCGTGGTCAGCCGCCGCGTGGTGCGGGGCTGGGTCATGATGTGGTCGGCAAGCTGGTAGGCGCGCTCCAGCAGCTTTGCGCGCGGCACCACTTCGTTCACCATGCCGTACTCCAGCGCCTTCTTGGCGTCAATGGCTTCGCCGGTCAGCAGCGCATAGGCTGCCCGCTTCACGCCCAACAGTTCCTGGAAGCAGCAATGAATGCCATCGCCAGGCACCGAGCCGATGTCGTAATGGAGATCGTAAATGATGGCATCTTCGCTGCAGATGGTGAGGTCGCACATCAGGCAGATTTCGCTGTGAAACCCCGGGCCGTTGAGCACGCCGATAGTGGGAATTTCCAGGTCGTTGATCAGGGCGCTGACATTAATGCGGCCGTCTTTGTAGGCATGCTCATAGGCCCAATAAGGAAGGTCTTCTTCCTCCAGCTTGAAGCCGTCGCGGTCGGAGTCCATCATGAACTCCTCGCCTGACCCGGTAAGAATCATGATTTCGTTTTTGGGATCCGCGCCGATGGTTTTCAGTAACTGCCCCAGCGAGCGGTGGTTTTCAACGCTCAACTGGATGGGCCCGCCGCGCGTATGGGCCTGCACCAGGATGACGCCGTCGTCGCGGCGCTCCAGCTTGTAATGCTCCTTGAAGCGCTCTTTGTACTCTTCAAATTCGGGAGTGCGAATAAAAGACATGTGGTTCCTTCCTTGCCGCTGGATAGTTTCATTTTCGTGTGAAACCGGCGGGCGCTGCGCATTCCAAAGGTGGTGTGATTAGACCGGGGCATAAGCTCCCGGAGTGCTTTCGACCACGGGCGCAACCGGCGCCGGCCCTTCTCTTCCCAGACCGCGCCAGGCCACCTCGAGAATGTTCTGCGTGCTCAGGCCATAGCCGTTAAAAAGAAATTCGCGGCTGCCGGATTCGGCAAAGACGTCGGCGATGCCGATTCGCCGCAAAGGCGCAGCCACGCTGGCTCCGGCTAAAGCCTCGGCGACCGCTGAGCCCAGTCCGCCGATGATGGTGTGGTTCTCGGCAGTCACAACAAGACGAGTTTGCCGCGCCGCTGCCAGAATCGTCGCCGCATCGAGCGGCTTGATCACTGGGACATTGACCACCGTTAGGCTGACGCCGTTATTTTCCAGTACGCACGCCGCCGCCAGAGCCGCCGGAATCATCATTCCGGCCGCGATCAGGCAAACGTCTGCCCGCTCGCCGCCGGTTAGAATCTGCGCTTTATCCAGGTCCAGCCGGTGATCGTCGTCGAAGATGACGGGTGTCTCGCCGCGCTTGAGGCGCATGTACGCCAGCCCGGGGCGATCGGCGATGGCTGTGACGGCTTGCCGGACCTCGACCGCGTCCGCGGGCTCCACCACCGTCATGTTGGGCAGCGCCCGCATCAGCGCCACATCATCAATCGCCTGGTGGCTGGGGCCTCCGGGACTCGAGAGTCCGGGCATGAAACCAACGATTTTGACGTTCAGGTTGGGATAGGCGATGGACATGGCCACCTGGTCGTAGCAGCGGCGGGTGCAGAAAACGCCGAAGGTGTTGACGAAGACCACGTGGCCCGCGCGCGCCAGGCCTCCGGCGATGCCGATCATGTTGGCCTCGGCCATGCCCGCGTTGATAAAGCGCTCGGGCAGCGCGTCCCGAAAGATGTCAGTTTCGGTCTGCCTGGTGAGGTCGGCTCCCAGGCACACAATTTCCGGCCTTTGCCGCGCCAGTTCCAGCAGCGCCTGGCCGTAGGGCTTGAGCACGATTGCGTAAGGAGGGTTACGCAAGCGCGGCCTCCAATTCGGCGATGAGTGCGCGCTCCACCGCCGCGTCCAGCTTGATGAAATGGCCGTCGGCGCTGGCCGGGATGGAGCGCATGCGGCCGAAGATTTCGGTACGCGCGATCACCACCAAAGGCTCGTCGGCGCAGCGGGTGGCCAAAGCAGGGGAAAGCGCCTCCACATCGTGGCCATCCACTTCCAGAACTCGCCAGCCGAAGGAGCGCCACTTTTCCGCCAGTGGTTCCAGCGCCACAACCGACGTAACCGGACCATCCACCTGAGAGTTATTGGCATCCACCACCGCCACCAGCCGTCCCATGCGCCGCCGGTTGTGCGAAGCGAACATTGCGGCTTCCCAGATCTGGCCTTCCTGCATTTCGCCGTCGCTCAGGAAGGCATAGGTGTCGCGCTCCTCGCCCGCCAAATGCGCCGCCAGGGTGAAACCGATGGCTCCCGACAGCCCCTGGCCTAGCGAGCCGCACACCAGATCAACCAGGGGCGTGCGCTCGCTGCCAATGGCCTCCAGCAGCGCGCCATCCTTGCCGTAGGACTCAAGCTCCTTAGCGTCGAGCAGACCGAGCGCGGCGCCCACCGCGTAGAGGCCAATCACGTAGTGGCCGGGCGACAACACGAAGCGATCGCGGCCGGGACGGACAAAACCGGCCCCGAAGAGCACCGCAAAAATTTCGGCCGAGGACAAGGCCTGCCCCAGATACCCAAACCCCTGGATGGCAACCATGCGCGTCGCGCTTAGCCGGATTTGAGCCGCCAACCGCCGCAAATCGCACAATGCCTGCTGTTGCCCGGCCATGCGTTCTCCCCGGCTCGATCAGCCGAATAACGGTACTTCGTGCTCCAATTAAATGCGCAGCACTCTATAGGATTGGGCGAACCGTGAGCAAGTGCAGGCGTCACCCTCCCACGATTCGCTCAGACTTTTCAGAAGTTTTCTCGGCGATCCCGGCGGGCTCGGCGGTGAAAAATCTGTCAACTTACTCGACATTCACTTTGATGAATTGAGTGTTGACCCCGCCGGCCGGGCCTTGGGCAGTGACGGCAATGGTGGAAGGACCGTCGGGCAGAAGCACGAAGTGCTTGAAGCTGCAGTGGTCGAAGATCAGCGGCACGTGCTCGCCATTAATCATCACGGCAGCATCGCACTCGGCTGCCCCCTTGATTTCCACCACCTGTCCGGTTTGCCGGACATCGCTGATCTGCAGCTTGGGAGTGGGGGGCGGACTTGCAACCCGTCGCGCCATGTTCTGCAGGGAAGAGGACTGGCCCCGAGCCTGCTTCCCTTCATCGCGACCTCGCATTGCCAGCAGCCACCAGGCCAAGCCAAGCACGAACAGCGCGGCAAAAACGTAAACCAGGGTCCTGCTTGCGGCCTTTCCCTGGAATCTCGTTCGCAACGTGGCCAGATAGGACATAGGTACGCTTGTGCCTTTACGGGCACACTTGGCCGTCCACACTTCAACTCCATAGTAAGAGCTGACCGGCACTTGCCCAAGTCACGAGAGTAATGCCCCCTTGGGGCGGGGTGCTGCGCTGACATATAACGTCTTGGGGGTGGCGCAGGCCACTCGCAGGTGGGCGGGAATGGCTAACCCCTGCTCAAAAGTGGGCGTGAAAAGGCCGCTCCTGCCGGCATCCTGGCGCTTGCTTCGTATGACGGTCGGGTCAGGAGATCGAGAATCCCGTGCGTCGGTGAAAGAACTGGCAGGATGGGGTATTCAGCCCCATCCTGCCTCCAAGCCGTGTTAAGCGACATTGGTCAGATACGTCGCAGCTACGTAGTTGTAGAGTCCCTCCCAGTGGCGGCTGCTCTTGCCTACCGCCATGGGATTGCGACCCAGTTCGCCGCTGGCCTCCAGCGTCAACTCGACCAGCTTCTTCCCTACTTCCGTGTCATACAGCTTCAGCGGATCGGTTTTCCACTGGTACTTGCCGCTGCTGCCGGTCTCAACCAGAAACCGCATCGCCCCTAGAATCGGGTATACAAATCCAGCAGGAATTTCGTAGGCGATACGCTCGAAATCCCCCGCCTGCTTGGGCGAGTAGTATAGCGGCCAGCGCATCTTGCCTTTGCTGTA
>DASYWT010000289.1:0-13302 GCA_035935775.1 Terriglobales bacterium | reverse complement strand
AGCGGCAACTGGGTCATGCAGATGGCCACCTTCAAGTCCACCAGCTCTTCCACCGCGCCAACTGTATCCTCAGTTTCGCCTAACTCCGGGCCCTCTACCGGCGGCACCGCGGTCACCATCAGCGGAACCAATTTCGCCGCTGGAGCCGTTGTCACATTCGGCGGGACGCCGGCGACCAACGTCACCGTGGTCAGCGGTACCTCGATCACCGCAACCACACCGGCGCATGCTGCTGGAACGGTCAACGTTGTGGTTACGAACTCCGATTCCCAAAGCGGCACCTTGACCAGCGGCTTTACCTATACCTCTTCTACTGCCATCAAGTTTGTACAAGTGAACGCCGCTACCCCCCACCCGTCGGCAAGCTCGGTTGCGCTGGCATTTAGCGCGGCTCAGAACGCCGGTGATCTGAATATTGTTGTTGTCGGCTGGAACGACACCACGTCAACTCTTCAACCGGTATCCGACAGCGCCGGAAACACCTACCACCTGGCAGGAACCGTGCATCAGATAGGTTCAGGCAGTGGAGGAACGGCGTTGTCGCAGGCGATTTACTACGCGACCAACATTGCGGGCGGAGCCAACACGGTCACCGTCACCTTCAACCAGGCGGCCGCCTATCCAGATGTTCGCGTCCTCGAGTATGCCGGAGTGGGCACACTGGACGTTAGCTCTGGGGCAACGGGCACCAGCTCAACCTCTAACAGTGGCGCAGCCACCACGACCGCCGCAAATGAACTCATCTTCGGCGCCAACATGGTGTATACGTCAACCACCGCCGCGGGCGGCGGCTTCACGGCGCGCATTATTACATCTCCGAACGGCGATATCGCCGAGGATAGGATCGTTTCTTCCGCCGGCACGTATAGTGCCAGCGCACCCCTGAGCACCTCCGGCACTTGGGTTATGGAAATGGCTACATTCAAATAGCCGCTCCGCCAGCATCTGTCCCCTAGGGGCGGCGCCAGATATGACGCGGAAGCACGCCCCCGCAGCGTACTCGTCTGTCCGATTTTCCTTGCCAAGAGATACACTTGAGTGCGCACCCCCTTTGCTACGAGAATGGAGCTGTGAAAAGGGTCATAGTAGTCGGGCTCGATGGCCTCGAGCCCACGATTGTGGATCGCATGCTCCAGCGCAACGAGTTGCCCAACCTGGCGCGGCTGCGCGACGCTGGCGTTTATACTCGCTTAAAGACAACCTATCCCGCACAAACCCCGGTAGCTTGGTCCTCATTTGCTACTGGCACCAATCCCGGCGGACATGGCATTTTTGACTTCATCTGCCGCAACCCCGAAACCTACATGCCTGATCTGGCCCTGAGCCGCTTTGAAAAACCTAAAAACATGTTTTCCCTCCCCCGGGTGGTTAACAAGCGCCGGGGTGTAGCGGTGTGGCATCGCCTGACCGAGGCCGGCGTGCCAAGTGTGGTGCTGCGTTGCCCTTGCACTTTTCCTGCAGAGGGCCTGAACGGCAAGTTGCTCTCAGGGATTGGCGTGCCCGACCTGCGCGGCGGCCAGGGTACGGGGACTTTCTACACCCAGGATCGGAATGTTCCACCCAAAGAGCATGAAAATGTGGTGCACCTGGACTCGGGGCCGGAGCTGCTCACACACTTAATCGGGCCCCGCAGTACCCGTAGCACACCGGCTTCGGATCTGAAGGCCGAAATACGGGTTAAAGTTGACGTGGCGGCTGGAAAGCTGACGCTCATCACCGGCGGCACTCCTGCCACGGTGGATGTGGCTGCAGGTTCATGGAGTCCATGGCTGCGCATAAAGTTTAAAGTTTCCATGCTGCAGGCCATGAGTGGCCTCGTTCGCTTCTATTGCAGGCAAGTGGCGCCCGTGGTCGAGTTCTACGCTTCACCCATCAATTTTGATCCGGCAGCGCCGCCCTTCCCCATTTCCTCTCCGGCTACTTACGGGAAGGAGTTGTCGGAGGCGATTGGCCTGTTCTCCACCGTGGGCATGGCGGAGGATCACACCGGGCACAATAACGGCCGCTTTGATGAACGCGCCTATGCCGACCAGTGTGATCTCGTCTTCCAGGAGCGCGAACAGATGATGGCCCACGAACTGGCGCGGTTCAGCGAGGGCTTTTTCTTCGTGCTTTTCGATACGCCGGACCGCCTGCAGCACATGTTCTGGCGCTTCGTGGACAAGCAACATCCGCTCTTTGATCCAGACCGCGCTCACGAACTCGGTCCCCACATTGCACAGCTGTATCAGCGGTGCGACCGTACCTTGGGGCGGGTGCTGCAATACGTGGATGAGGAAACGCTCCTCATGGTGCTCTCGGATCATGGATTCAACTCTTTCCGTCGTGGCTTCCATACCAACACCTGGCTGTGGCAGAACGGACTCCTGACACTGACCGACGGGAAGAAGCCAGAGGAGCAAATGGGAGAGGGCTTCCCCGGCGTCGATTGGTCAAAGACTTATGCCTACGCCGTTGGGCTTGGCGGAATTTACTTGAACCTGAAAGGACGGGAGGCCGGCGGCATTGTGCAGGAAGGCAGCACCGAGGCAGAGCGCACCCGGCGCGCGATTCAGGAGGGGCTGACAAATTTCGCAGATCAGGAAGCCGGCAAGCCCGCCATCCGCAGCGTCTCACGCAAGGAACAAATATATTCCGGGCCCTATACGGCGGATGCTCCCGATATGCTGGTAAATTTTCATCCCGGTTACCGGGTTTCGTGGCCTACCTCGCTAGGCGGATATTCGCACTGCCTGTTCGAAGACAACACCAGGCGCTGGAGCGGAGACCACATCATTGACCCAGATGCCGTGCCTGGTATTTTTTTTATGAACCGCCCGGCGCTCCACAACCATACGGACATGCTGGATGTTGCGCCCACCATATTGAAGTATCTGAATGTGCCCGGTTACGACACCATGGAAGGCAAGCCCCTCGTTTAACCCTTCCACTACGTCTGCCACGACAGAGCAACGGAAGACACGGTATCCTTAGGTCAACATGTTGCCAAAACAGCGACCGGTATAGATCGCAAGCTGCGCGTACCCCTGCTTGACCTGAAAGCGCAATACACGGGCATCCGTGATGAAGTCCAAAGCGCGCTGGCCGAGGTGTTCGAATCGCAACAGTTTATTCTGGGGCCGCAGTTGCGGGCCTTGGAAGACGAAATCGCGGCTTATGTGGGGACGCGGTTTGCCGTTGGTGTTGGCTCTGGCACCGATGCCCTGCTGCTGACTCTCCGCACCTACGGAATCGGGCCCGGCGATGAAGTCATTGTCCCGGCATTTACCTTTTTTGCTACCGCCGAGTGCGTCAGCCTGCTGGGCGCCACGCCCGTGTTTGCCGATATTGCGCCCCACACCTTCACCCTCGATGCACAAGACGTGGCGAAGAAGATCACCGCCCGCACCCGCGCCATCATTCCGGTCCACCTGTACGGCCAGGCGGCGAACATGCAGCCCATCTTGCAACTGGCGCAGCGCCGCGATCTGCGCGTGATTGAAGACAACGCACAAGCATTGGGGGCCACTTACCACGGCCGACGCACCGGCGGTCTGGCCGATGCGGGATGCATCAGTTTCTATCCCAGCAAGAATCTTGGGGCTTGGGGCGATGGCGGCATGGTGGTGACCGATTCCGAGGAACTCGCTCACCGCCTGCTTTCTTTGCGTGATCACGGCACGAGTCAAAAATACCGCAGTGAGGAGGTCGGCTGGAATAGCAGATTAGACGAGATCCAGTCCGCAGTCTTGCGGGTAAAGCTGCGCCATCTGGACACCTGGAACCGGCAGCGCCGGAGCCAAGCAGTCGCGTACAACCAGTTACTGGCGCCGCTGAATGAAGTGGTAACTCCAAGGTTGGGCGGCTGGGGAGAGCACGTGTTCCATCAGTACACAATTCGGGTGCCGCGGCGTGACCGAGTACAAAAAGCCTTAGCCGAGCGGGGCGTGACCACCAACGTCTACTACCCAATACCGCTACACCTGCAGCCAGCTTACGCCCCGCTGCAATATAAACCTGGCTCCATGCCCGAATCGGAACGTGCCTCGGCCGAGGTTTTATCCCTGCCCATATATCCGGAACTGTCACCGGAACAGATTGCGCACGTGGCGAGCTCCCTGGCGCAGGCTCTGGCCGGCTAGCGCTGTCCGGTGCCGCTGCCCAATGCCTTGCGCTTGTGGCCAGGCCGAAACGGCGCGAACGGGCAGCAACCTGGCTTTGTGTGCATCCAGAGGCACGACCCAGCGGATCCAACTGCGGATATGGCACTCCCGTGCTATCCCTGGCACTAGAGTGCCATTCCGGTCATTGTTGGCCCTGACTTAAGCTATCGCGGGTTGATGCGCCCACGGACCAGTCAGCAGCCATCGCTTGACGACTGCCCATTTGGTTTCGCGGACCCTGAGGGAAAGTATGCAATACCAAAGCGTTTCTGCGGATGAACTCTTCGCTGCCATGCGCCTGGACAATGAGTCAATCGTACGGCAATTGGTTTTGCGCGATGCTCGGGTCGCCTGCAGTCGCGACGAAGCGGGTGTCTCGGCCATTCTGCACTGCCTATACGAGTGGAACCTGCGGATGCTGGAGATTCTGCTGGCAGCCTCCCCGCGCTTAGACGTGTTCGAAGCCGCAGCTTTGGGCAAATTGGGTCGCCTTGAGGAGCTTCTCCTCTGCACGCCGGAATTGGCCAGTGCCTGGTCCTCGGACGGAGTAACGGCTTTGCACCTGGCCTGTTTTTACGGCCAGCAGGACGCCGTCGCGTGTCTGCTCGAGGCAGGAGCCGATCCTTCCGCACGGGCGCACGACGAAGCGGGCAGGACACCTCTCGAGGAGGCCGCCAGCACCGGACAGGAGAATATTGTCCGTTTGCTGTTGGCCCGCGGCACGGAAGCAGATGTGTGCAGTGACCAGGGGTGGGCTGCTCTGCACATAGCGGCCAGTCAGGCGCACTAAGCCCGGCTTCTGGCCTCCGCGCCGGCCGGTACTCATCCTTGG
This sequence comes from Terriglobales bacterium, assembly GCA_035935775.1. Lineage (GTDB taxonomy): Bacteria > Acidobacteriota > Terriglobia > Terriglobales > Acidobacteriaceae > JAICWP01. The sequence continues at coordinate 8,328 of DASYWT010000289.1, read as the reverse complement.
CCGGCAATACCAGCAGAGCCACATGATTTGCGACCCGGCTACGGACCGCGTAGGTACAGCCCTGAACTGGATGGTCTGCCCGCCCCCGGCCTCGCCCGACCGCCCAAGCCGATTGCTCTTTAGCACCGCGACCCGTAGTATGTCTATAACTCAGAACGCCCATACGGGGATTGCTTTTGCGTTTTACGGTTGACCCGCACCGTTTTCTTTCCCGGCTGAAGACCAGTACCGCGCCCGGCGAATTGCGGCGCGTAGAACGGGTACTCGCCACCACCCGGCTCTTCTTGGCGACATCTTTCCTGGCCGCCATTTATGTAGTTCCCACTGAGCCTGGCCACTATTCGCCGCTGGTCTACCTGCTTCTATTTCTTTATCTCATCCACAGTTTTGTGATCATGGTCCTGGCCCGGATTCGTCTTCAGCCCACCCTGGCGTTCCGCCTGTTCGTGCATGGGGCCGATATCGTCTGGCCGACAGTGGTCTCGCTGTATACCAAGGAGGCTATCAGCCCGTTCTTCCTGTTCTTCCTCTTTGTGCTGCTGGAAGCAGCCTATCGCTGGGGACTGTGGGAAACGCTGGCCACTTCGGTGGCCAGCATAGCTCTGCTTGCTGGAGAAAACGCGGTTGCTCACTGGATCAGTCTCCCCGCCGCGTTTCAGATTCATCCCGAACTCAACCGCCTGCTGCTGAGCGCCGCCTATCTGCTCTCCATGGGCCTGCTGATCGGTTACCTGGCGGAAAACGAAAAGCAGCTGCGGGCAGAGAAAGCGATGTTGAGTCGCATTCTCGGCCTGGCGCGGGTGGACGTTGGGCTTACCGGAAGCCTGCAGCAGGTGTTCGCGGAGCTCATTCAGCTCTTTGGCGCCGGTGCCGCTCTACTGGTCATTGAGGAGTCGCACAGTTCACGTATTTCCGGTTGTGAAGCGAAAGCAGCGGCCGGTGACGATGTCGAATTCCGCTGGCTTTCCCCGGGGGAAGTCAGCCGCGAAGCTTATCTGTTTCCTGCAGCCGCTCACACCTGGTTTGCGGCGCGCACCGCCCGCTCCGTGAGTCTGCTGGCGTTGGATGATGCCGGCTCCCGTATGCGCAAGCTTGCGCCCGATTTCCTCTCCCCTCTTCTGGCCGCCCGCCAGTTCCGCTCAGTGCTTGCCGTTTCCCTGACTACCACCGACGAGTGGTTTGGCCGTCTTTACCTGTTCGACCCTACGCTGGCGGGCGATCGCGAAGAGGCCCTGCGCTTTTTGCAGGACCTGGTAAGGCAAGTTGGACCGGCGGTCTCGAATGTCTATTTACTTGCCCGCCTGCGGCAGCGTGCCGGCGCCATTGAGCGCGCCCGCGTGGCCCGGGAGTTGCACGACGGCGCGGTTCAATCACTGATCAGCGTGGAAATGCAGGTAGATGTGCTGCGCCGGCGGGCGGGTGGGCAGCCCAACGAAGTCGTGCCTGAGTTGGGGAGAATCCAGAAACTGCTGCGGGAAGAAGTGCTTAAGTTGCGAGACCTCATGCAACAGATGAAGCCTTTGGCGGTGGATGCCAAAACACTGGTTCCCTTCCTGCAAGACACCGTGGCCAAGTTCCAGCGCGAAACCGGTATATCTGCCCGCTTCACCTGTCAGGAAGCGAACATTGAACTTCCTCCTAAGGTGTGCCGTGAGGTGGCTCGCATCGTCCAGGAGGGGTTAGTGAATGTGCGCAAGCACAGCCGTGCTGAGCACGTAGTGGTGCAAGTGAGAGCGGCTGCCGGCAATTATCATCTGGTCATCCAGGATGATGGCGCCGGCTTTGAATTTTCGGGCCGCCTCTGCCAGACGGAACTGGAAAGCCAGCACAAAGGACCGGCAGTGATCAGGGAACGGGTACGTTCCATTGAAGGCGAGCTCACGGTAGAATCCGTCCCGGGACATGGTTCCCGGCTGGATGTGGTGATTCCTCAGAAACAGCGTGTTGCCTATGCATAAGACTTCACAACCCGTGCGCATTCTGCTGGCTGATGACCACCCGATTTTCCGCGATGGCTTGCGCCGTCTGCTGGAAGCCGATCCCGGTTTCCGCGTGGTGGGTGAAGCTTCTGATGGCGCAGAAGCGGTGACCATGGCGCGGAAACTCAAGCCCGACCTGCTGCTCCTGGATCTGGCTATGCCCAGCCACCCCGGGTTGGAGGCTGTGCGCGAGCTGGGAAGCAGCGACACACCCATACGAATCCTGCTGCTCACCGCTGCCGTGGAGAAAGAACAGATCGTGGAGGCCCTGCAACTGGGCGCTCGCGGCGTGGTCCTAAAGGAATCGGCCACGCAACTGCTCCTGAACAGCATTCGGGCCGTCATGGCGGGACAGTATTGGGTAGGCCGTGAAACCATTTCCAATCTGGTGGAATACCTGCGCGGGTTGCTGGCGCCGCCCCCCACTCCGAAACAGAAGAAATTTGGGCTGACGCCGCGCGAACTGGAAATTGTTTCTGCGGTAGTGGCAGGTTATACAAATAAGGATATTGCCGCGCACTATAAGATCAGCGAAGACACGGTTAAGCACCACTTGAGCAATATTTTCGACAAGCTCGGCGTCTCCACGCGGCTGGAACTCGCTCTCTTTGCGGTTCACCAGGACCTGCCGCTCGTCCCCCTCGAACAAGCCTCCAACTGACATCCGTCTGTCTCAAATTGTCTAGCACGTTTGTGCCAGCGCATTGCGACACTCGTGCCATTCGGCAGGTTGCTATTCCCGGCTACTATGCTCCGGCTGTCGCCGCTTCGTCGCGGTAGATCCCGCTTCACCTAGGAGAACTACGTGTTACACCTTCTTCACCGGACTTGGGAAAACAATGAGGGCCAGGATGTAGCCGAATATGCGGTCATGCTGGCGGTGATACTTGTGATCGTGGTGGGCACCATCAAGCTCATCGGTACCGCAGCCAACAACACGTTTTCTGAAGTCGCCAGCAGCATCGGCCAGGTGTGATCTTCCATCTATCCCTTCCGTGCAGTTGTTCCAGGCAAGTTTTTGTTCGCTGTTTGTGATAAGAGAAAAATAAAAAGGCGCAGCCCACGGGAAAGTTTTGGGCTGCGCCTTTTGCTGCTTAACGTCCGTGCCAGTTGTGAATCGCCCAGCCAAAAGTGGCGCTGGACAGCACGGCGAAAACAAGGTTCAAGGGGGAGGAGTATTTCACTGCCGCTGAAATGGGTAATGGTTGCTTGTTCACCGCCGGGGGCGCGGCACGTCGTTTCGGGTTAACTACCATTTTGCGACGCAGGCGCGTTTCCATCAGTTGCGCCTCTTCCTGCACGATGTGAAAGTTGTGATCCGGGAGACTCTGTTGCTCTTCCGGTGATGGCCTTAGCATGGATAGCGCCTCCGAAAGATTTTTACAACGACGGCCCCGGGGACTGCCATACAAAGAGACTCCTCTTATCCTCTTGCTCCGTCAAGCCAAATCGACTCTCTAAAGCTTTTTGCGTAGAGGAACTAAGGTGGCGCTCCTAGCACTTATTGCGCTTCCAGCGCGTTTTCGCAACACGTGTCGGGCACAGCTGGACATGATGGAATTCTTTCGTTAGCGCCCGAGCGCCTCCATCCAGCGTTAAGATTCAATCGCCAACCAAAGATCACTTTCGTAACCTTCCGCCGACAGTCGCACTGGGATAGCGTTTATGTGAGTCCTGCCCGCATGCCGTTGTTTTGGCATGCTCATCGCTATCGCCAAGGGTTACTTGCGTGCTCTGCCGCTTTGTTGATCAGAGGGTGGATTTCTTCGCGGTGTTGGAGGACAAGCTGGGCGACGGCTTCTCGCTCACCCCAACCGCGGAAGACGACTACGATTCTCTAGGCGCCAGCGATGTGCTCATTTGCAGCTTGCCCGCCGTGGATGACCCGCTTTTTCCCGTCAGCCTGAAAACCCTGCAGACCCTGGTGCGCAATCCGGCCGGTATTCCCGTCGTGGTCTTTCTTTCGAGCGATGAGCGCGAAGTGATGCGGGAGGCGGTTTCCGCCGGAGCCTTCGACCACTTTGTCGAAAGCGGTTCGATGGAGGAATTGCGCCTGATCCTCCGCCGTGCCGGGCGCTTCCAGGAGTTGCGCCGCGAGTTGCAGCGCCTGCAGACCAGCCATCCCAAAGAAAATGAGTTTTCTGCCCTGGTCGGCACGGATGAGACCATGCGCCCGGTTTTTGCCCTCGCCTCCAAAGTGGCGCCCACCGACGCTAATGTCCTGATCATGGGCGAAAGCGGTACCGGCAAGGAACTGCTGGCGCGCTCCATTCATCTGGCCAGCCCGCGCGCCGCAGAACCCTTCATTGCGGTGGCTTGCTCGTCCCTGCCGGAAACGCTGGTGGAGGCGGAGTTGTTTGGCCACGAAAAGGGAGCCTTCACGGGCGCCAATGCAGCCCGCGTGGGCCGCTTTGAAGCCGCCGGACAAGGCACAATATTTCTCGACGAGGTCGGCGACCTGGCGCCCGCTTTGCAGGTGAAATTGCTGCGGGTGCTGCAGGAGCGCACTCTGGAGCGGCTGGGCAGCAACCAAAGCCGTCCCATGGAGGCCCGCGTCATCTGCGCCACCCACCGCAACCTGCAGCAACTGGCCAAGGACAGTACCTTCCGCCTCGACCTTTACTACCGTTTGAACACGGTGGAGATCACCCTGCCTCCCTTGCGGGAGCGGCGCGACGATATCGTCGTCCTGGCGCACAGCTTCTTGCAAGGCTTCAATCAGCGCCATCGCCGCTCCGTACAACGCATTTCCCCTGCCGCCATCTGCGCGCTGGAGGAGTATGACTGGCCCGGCAATGTGCGCGAACTGCAGAACGTGATTGAGCGCGCCATCGTGATTTGTGACGGTTCCGAGGTGGGCATCGAGCACCTCCCCGCGCAGTTTGCCGCCTGGTCGGATGAGGAATCCGGCATTTCGTTCGACGAGGAAGTGCGTAATTTCAAGCGCCGTCTTATCCTGCGTACCTTGGCGGAGTGCGGCAACAACAAGGTACAAGCCGCGCGTTTTCTCAAGATCGCACGTTCTTCCATCCACCGCCTGATCGAAGAACTCGACATTCCTCCCACGGTGCATTGACCTCCAGTGGGGGATGTACTTCCGTCACTTGGAGCCACTGGCTATCCCACCTAGCATGATGAGGGCTACCCCCGCCGCCACCGTTATGTCCGTCGCAACCGTTGGAATTCTGGCTTCTGAAAACGAGCAATTAGATCTGCTGCAAACCGTGGTAGATGCTACCGCGGCCGGCCGCACTGTTCTCAAGGACACGCACTCTGATTTTGAGTCCTTTACCCGCAAGGTCCGCGAACTCAAACCGCAGGTGCTGGTGGTGGATATTCCTCCCGGCAACCACAGCGGCACGCTCGGCCTCATTGAACGGCTTCATGCCGAGTTCCCGCACGTGGCTATTTTCGCCTGTGGCGACATGATGAAGCGGCAGATCATCGTGGAAACCATGCGCGCTGGAGCCTGCGAATTTCTCGACCGCCCTCCCAGCACACACAGCCTTTTGGACGCATTTTCCCGGCTCTCGGCGACGCGCCGGAAACCGGTTGACGACCCGAATCGCGGCCGGATCATCACTGTGCTGAACGCCAAGGGCGGCTGCGGAGCCACGACCATCGCCGTGAATCTGGCTGTGGCCCTGAATGAATCCCACGGCAACGCCCTGCTCGTAGACCTGGCTCCCATCGGGCATGCGGCCCTGCATCTCAACGCCAAACCAAATTTTGGAGTGCTCGACGCCTTTCAGAACTGCCATCGCCTGGATAGTTCCCTGCTCGACGGCTTTGTCACCCGCTGCGACTCCGGCATTCACCTGCTGGCGGCTCCGCAGGTGCCGACTCCAATCAAGCCGGCTGAGGATGAAGTGGCCCGTCTCTTCGAGTTGGTGGTGAACCACTATAAGTACGTAGTGATAGACCTGTCCTCTCGCCTCGACCCGCTGGTACAGATGGTTTGCGCCCAGTCCGACACAATTCTGATGATCGCCGAAACCGACATGATTGCGCTGCTGTGGAATGCCGCCCGTGTGCACAGCTACCTGGGTGAAGCATCCTCGCGCGACAAGGTGCGGCTGGTGCTCAATCGCTTCCGCAAGACACCGGAATTCAGCGATGCGGATGCTGAAGCGGCCGCCGATGCCCGCATTCTGTGGAAGATTCCCAGCCAGTATTTTGTAGTCGGCAGCGCGATAGACCGAGGAACTCCGGTGGCGCTGCAGAAGAATACTGACGTAGCTCGCTCCTTCCGCGGCTTGGCCGCTCTGCTGGCCCAGGACCAAAGCCGGCCTTCGCGGCGGCTCTTGAACAGCGAGTACGCCAGCCGCATTCGTGCCTTCTCCACCTGAAACAGCGCGATCCCACATATAATGCTGCTGCCCCGGTTGGGCGGCGGGACGCGCATCCGTTAGCATGGCGGGGTCCCGGCGTATTCCTGCTCGCATCTAACAGGCCGCATGCGTACAAACGTCGCATCCCTCATGGCGGAGTCCGTTGGCTTGGCGGAATGCCTTGACCGCCTGGCCGCACGCAAACACGCGGACCGCCCGGTCTCCACTTACCGGCTGCAGTTCAACCGGGAGTTCCGTTTTGTGGATGCGCGCGCCTTAGTGCCTTATTTGCGCGCTCTGGGAATTACCCACTGTTACGCCTCCCCCTTGCTGAAGGCTCGCGCCGGAAGCGGTCACGGCTATGACATCACCGATCACAACACGCTGAATCCAGAGATCGGGGGCGAGCCGGAATTTCAAGCTCTGGTTTCCGAGCTGCACAGCAACGACATGGCCCTGATTCTGGACACCGTTCCCAATCATATGGGAGTGGGGCACGGGGACAACCCCTGGTGGCAGGATGTGCTGCAGAATGGCCGCAGTTCTGCCTACGCCGACTTCTTCGATATTGACTGGGAGCCTCTCAAGCTCGAACTGCGGGACAAGGTGCTCTTCCCCGTGCTGGGCGGACCCTTCGGAGTCGAACTGGAGCGCGGTCATCTCCGCTTGAAATTTGATGGCGCTTTTTTCATCCAGTACTTCGACAAGCGCATGCCCGTGGACCCGCAAACTGTTCCCTTGATTTTTGAACCCCTGGGGGACCTGCGTGTGCAGTCTATTGAAATTCCGGAGGCGGAGCGCCCGGAATTGGAAAACATCATTTTTGAATTGCGCCAGCTGCCAGCGAGCAATTCCACCGCCACACAACTGGTAAATCGCCGCCGGGCGGAAGCACCCGTGCTGTTGCAGCGCTTGCAGAAGCTGGCGGAAAACTCGCCGTCCGTCCGCTCCTTGATTGACGAGGCCCTGGCCGCCCTGAACGGCGAACCCGGCCTGCCCCGCAGCTTCGACTCTCTCCACCGGCTGCTCGACGCCCAACCCTACCGCCTGGCCCATTGGCTGGTTTCGGGCGAGGAAATCAACTACCGGCGTTTTTTCGATGTAAACGAACTGGCCGGCCTGCGGATGGAGAACCCGCGGGTGTTTGCCGCCACGCACCAACTCCTGCGACGCCTGCTGGCGGATGGCAGCGTTGCCGGCTTGCGCATTGACCATCCTGATGGTCTGCTCAATCCTGCCCAATATTTTGTGCGCCTGCAGATGCTATATGCCGCCAGCCAGTGCTCTGGTCCGGAACCGCGAGGGCCGGTGGCGGAAAACGGCATCGAGGAAGAGGTGCAGACCATTTTCGGCCAGCATGAGTGGATGCTGCGCCAAGCCCCGCTCTACGTCGTGCTGGAAAAAATACTCGAGCCCGGCGAGCACCTGCCGGTATGGCCCGTGGACGGTACCGTGGGCTATGGATTCGCCAATCTGGTTAATGGAATCTTTATTGATTCCCGCAGCCGGCGTTCCCTGACGCGCATTTACGAGCGTTTCCTGGGTGGCGCTGTGGATCCCGACACCGTCGTTTATGAGGCTAAGAGTCAGGCTATGAATACTGCCCTGGCCAGCGAGGTGGCGGTGCTGACCAACCTGCTGGACGAGATCTCAAGCGCCGACCGGCACGCGCGCGATTTCACCGTGAAGTCGCTGGCCACGGTCATCCGTGAAACCATCGCCTGCTTTCCGGTTTATCGCACCTACATTGATGAGCGCGGCAACGTCAGCGAACTGGACCGCGCTTATATTGATGCCGCCATCGCCCGCGCCAAGCGCCGCAACGAGGCTATTCCCGCCCCCATCTTCGATTTCCTGCGCAATATTCTCCTGCTTCAGGGCAGCGCCCCCGACGACAACGGTGAACAGTACCGCAAGTGGCTTTATTTCGTTTTGAAGTTCCAACAGCTCAGCGGTCCGGTGATGGCAAAGGGCCTGGAAGATACGGCCTGTTACGTTTACAACCGCCTGACCTCGGT
>DASYWT010000288.1:0-3326 GCA_035935775.1 Terriglobales bacterium | reverse complement strand
CCGAAATTAAAAATTTTCTAGTTCAGCATTCCCCCTGTGCCAGAAGACACTGGCGCACAACAACAAGCGCAACAGCACATCTGGCAGGAATGAGAATGCGATGCCATAAACTCAGTTCGCAATTCTAGAGTCGTGCGGCGGTAGCGTCAATCGCCTGCGACAAATTTTTGGATGAACCACGTTAAGGCGAGGAAACAAAAAAATTGTTGCCTGACGTCCCACGCCAGACGGCGCCACCTCACATCCTTCCCGCACTCTTCCCTCCCCGCTCCGGCAAAGCCGGAAATGCCCCTTTTCCAGATGGTTAGCGATCACCACGACCTTGTGATGGCGGTCACACCCCCGTGTGCCACCCTCCAGTACACTATGGGGCAATGGCCGGGGAGAAAGTCCTGATCGTTGATGACGAGAGACTGGTGCGCTGGTCTCTGCGCCAGAAGTGTGAGGAGTGGGGTTACCAGGTGCAGGAGGCCGACAGCGGCGACTCCGCCCTCGCCCAGGCCCGCCACGACTCGCCCGACCTGGTGCTGCTCGACGTCCGCCTGCCCGATACCAACGGCCTGCAAGTTCTGGAGGAGCTGAAGAAATCCCAGGACGCGCGCGCCGTTATCATGATTACCGCCGACCCCCAGCTCGACGACATCAAGACCGCGCTCAAGCTCGGCGCCTACGATTTCGTTGGCAAGCCGCTGGACTTCGACGAACTGCTGGTGGCCATGAAGAATGCGCTCGAGGCCACCCGCCTGCGCAGCGAGGTGCAAACCCTGCGCGGCGAGGTGCGCCGCCGCACCGGCTATCACTCCGTCGTCGGCACCTCCGCCAAGATGACCGAGCTGATGGGCTTCGTGCGCAAGGTCGCCGCCAGCGAGGCCACTACCATCCTCATTCAGGGCGAAAGCGGCACCGGCAAAGACCTGATCGCCAAGGCTATTCACTACGAAAGCAACCGCCAGGAAATGCCCTTTGTGGCCGTCAACTGCTCAGCCATCCCGGAAACCCTGATGGAGGCGGAACTGTTCGGCCACGAGCGCGGCGCCTTCACCGATGCCAAGGCCATGAAGAAAGGCCTTTTTGAAATGGCCGATGGCGGCACCCTATTCCTCGATGAGATCGGCGAATTGTCGCCGCTGCTGCAGGCCAAGCTGCTGCGCGTGCTCGAAGACCAGGTAGTACGGAGGATCGGCGGCGTGCGCGACATGCAGGTGGACGTGCGTGTGATTGCCGCCTCCAACCGCGACCTGGAGCGCGCCGTACAGGAGGGCCAGTTTCGCCAGGACCTTTACTACCGGCTGGCCATCATCGCTATCTTCATTCCTCCGCTCCGTGACCGCAAGGAAGACATTCTGCCCCTGGTGGACTTCTTCATCGAGCGCTACAACCGTAAGTTCCGCAAATCCGTGCGCGGCATCACCGAGGAAACCCGCAAACTGCTGCTGCACCACAACTGGCCAGGCAATGTGCGCGAACTGAAAAACACCATTGAACGGGCCATGATTCTGGAAGAAGAACAGTTCCTGCGGCCGGTTTACTTACCTTTCTCGGTCTCGCAACCGCAGGCCGGGCTGACCGCCTTTGAACGCACTTCGCCGGTGAACGGCAATCATCCTCTTCCCAATGGCCGCAGCCTGCCCCGGCTCACGATCCCAGAGGGTGGCACGTCGCTGGAAGAGATGGAACGCACCATGGTGGAACTGGCCATGCAGCAAGCCAGCGGCAATCAGACCCACGCTGCCCGCCTGCTCGACATCAGCCGCGACGCCCTGCGCTACAAGTTGAAAAAGTTCGGTCTGATTCGTGCCGACGAAGAAGACCCCTCAGCGCCCGCCGCCGAAGCCGCCGGAGGTTAAGGAGTTGTCGCGGGTAGAATTGGCGCCTTGTTTGCCGATGACCTTTTTGCGCCCAACATCATCCTAGTTATCTCAGGAGCAGGCAAACATGAACGTGACCGTATTCTCGGAATCGCGTTTCGCTACCGCCAGCGCAGACGGCGGGCTGGAAGTCACACGCAAGATCTGGCAGGACATGCGCCAGTCTCCCGGCTCGCTGTGGAAGCGCCCAGCTTTAGCTGGGCGAAATAGCTGGTCTTAAGCACAACGGGCTTTAGCCCCGGGCCACCGCCTGACCCGTAGGGATGGACGTCCTCTGCGCCCTCGGAGTTGAAGGTGGAACCTATCTGGCGACCGACTTCGGTCCCGCCGCCCGCACCTCTTCCGGCGCATCGAATTTTTCGAAGTTGCGGTGAAAGCGCTCGGAGAGTTCTTGCGCCGACCGGTCGTAGTCGTTCTTGTCCGCCCAGGCGTTGCGCGGCGCCAGCAGATCGCGCGGAACCTCGGGCACCGACTTCGGAATAGACAAGCCGAAGGCGGGTTCAACTTCGAATTCCACATCATTCAGCCGGTCTTCCACCGCGGCGCGCACCATGGCGCGGGTGTAATTCAAATCCATCCGCCGTCCGACGCCAAATTTCCCGCCCTGCCAGCCGGTGTTGATCAGCCAGCAACTGGCTTTGTGCTCGCGCAAGCGCCGGCCCAGCATTTCGGCGTAGACTTTGGGCCGCAGCGGCAGGAAGGGCGAAGCGAAGCAGGTGGAGAAGGTCGCCAGCGGTTCCTTGCCCAGCCCGGCTTCGGTGCCCGCTACCTTGGCTGTGTAGCCGGAAAGGAAGTGATACATGGCTTGCTCCGGGTTCAAACGCGAAATTGGCGGCAGCACGCCGAAAGCATCGGCGGTAAGAAAAACCACGTGCTTGGGGTGGCCGCCGATGCCGGGTATCTGCGCATTCTCAATGAACTCCACCGGGTAGGCCGCGCGCGTATTCTCGGTCACGCTCTCGTCGTCGTAATTGGGAATGTTGGTTTCCGGCTGCAGCACCACATTTTCCAGCACACAACCAAACCGTATTGCGTTCCAGATCTGGGGCTCTTTCTGTTGCGAGAGCCGGATGCACTTGGCGTAGCAGCCGCCTTCAAAATTGAAAATGCCCTGCTGGCTCCAGCCGTGCTCATCATCGCCGATCAGGCGCCGGTTGGGATCGGCGGAAAGCGTGGTTTTCCCCGTGCCCGAGAGCCCGAAGAACAGCGCTGTCATCCCATCCTTGCCGATGTTAGCCGAGCAGTGCATGGGAAAAACGTCGCGCGGCGGCATCAGGAAATTCATTACCCCGAATATGCACTTCTTGATTTCACCCGCGTACGCCGTGCCCCCGATCAGAATCATGCGCCGCGTAAAATTCACCAGGATGAAGGCGCCGGAGTTGGTGCCGTCGCGCAGCGGGTCGGCGTGAAATTCGGGCGCTGCCACCACCAGGAAGTCGGGCTGATGATTGTGCA
>DASYWT010000287.1:0-5906 GCA_035935775.1 Terriglobales bacterium | reverse complement strand
AATTACTTGTGTGTTCGCACGATAATGACCAAATTACAGGCTCGCAAGTATCTGTGTTTGTTCGGGTTACAGTGACAGCTCCGGGAGCAGTTTCCCGGCCGGGGAGCAAGAATTACCCGCAACTGGAAAGAATGGCCTAAGATTGCCGTCTTCTACCTAGCTAACACTTGGCTCCGCGCCCACCCGATTCGGCTTCGGGTAAACTGACATAGGATTTCCCGTGAAGCCTCGGAACTGCACCCTCATCCGGCCCCTGGGAGTGGGATTGCTGTGTCTGGTTGGCGTTTGCCTGAGCGCAGCCCTTCCCCAACCGCAAACGACCGCCGGCGGGCCCCCGCCCGGGGACAACCTGGCGCGAGCCGGTTTTGACCACTTTTACAATCTGGACTACGAGCGGGCTATCCGCGACTTTGAGAGTGATCTCAAGGCCCACCCTGACGACCCCTTTGCCCTGAACCATCTGCTCACCGCGCGCCTTTTCCACGAGCTCTACCGCATGGGTGTGCTGGACACGGCTTACTATTCAAATAACAGCTTCATCAGCCAGCCCCATCGCCAGCCCGATCCCCAAGAACAGCAGCAGATCAAGCAGCTCATCAACACAGCGTTGAAGCTGGAAGACAACCGGCTGGAGCACAACAGCAAGGATGCAAACGCCCTCTACGCCCGGGGAGTGACCCGGGGCATGCGCGCCACATATACGGCGCTGGTGGAGCGCTCCTGGTTTGCCGCCCTGCGCAGCGCCCTGGGGGCGCGCCGCGATCACCAGCACGTGCTGGAACTGGACCCCGGGTACACCGATGCCAAGATGGTGGTGGGCATACACAACTATGTGGTGGGCAGCCTGCCCTGGGGGGCGAAGATCGCGGTATCGGTGGTGGGCATCGGAGGCAACAAGAAGAAGGGGATCGAATATCTCACCGACGTGGCTAACTGTTCCGCTTGCCAGGCCAGCACCGATGCCAAGGTAGTGCTGGCATTGTTTCTGCGGCGTGAGGGACGCTATTCCGAGGCTCTGGACACAATACGCGCTTTGACGCGAGGCTATCCGCGCAACGTATTGTTTGCCCTGGAAGAACCCAACCTGCTGCGTGCCATGGGCAAGAACCAGGAGGCAGAGGCGGACTACCGCAGGATTTTCCAGCAAGGCAGGGAAGGCCGCTTTAACGGCCACTATGAGCTGGCGGCTTACAGCCTGGGCGAGTTGTTGCGATCTCAGAAGGAGTACCAGGGAGCTGCGGATGCCTACAACCTGGTAGACACGGTGCCCGGGCCGGACGGCGAGGCCCAACAGCGTGCCAACCTGGCGGCGGGTGAGATGTACGACACGATGAAGAAACGCGACCTGGCGTTAAAAAAATATGAAACGGTAATCGCTGAGGATTCCGGCAGCCAGCCGGCGGAATTGGCTCGCAAGCACATCAAAGAGGCCTACCACGCGGACTGAAGGACGAAAGTCAAAACCTTTCATCGCCGGGGCCGCCGAGATCAGGTAAGGATTTCAAAAATCTCAGCGTTCCCGGCATCTCGGCGGTGAAAAGGACTTTCCGGACGATTACAATGGAACTTCTGAGATTTTGTGACGTATCTAAGACAGAGGGATAACTATGTACTGCAACTACTGCGGCAAGGTGATCCAGGACGACGCCAACCTTTGCGCTTATTGCGGCAAACGGGTGGGTGGAGTAGTGGCGCGTAAGCGGCTGGTGCGGCCGCGCATAGGCCGTAAGATCGCCGGCGTCTGCCTGGGCTTCTCGGAGTTTTTCGATATTGATGTGACCCTGGTTCGGGTTATCTGGCTGATTGCGGCGCTTCTTACCGGCGGCATGGTCGCGGTTGCGTATGTAATTGCCTGGATTGTCATGCCCGAAGAGCCACAATTGCTGGCGGCACCCGCTCCGGGGGCGGGCCAACACGTGACCAGCAGCTAGGGCCGGCAGATGCGACGCGTGATCATGGCCCTGGCGGTGGTGGGTGTGTACCTGGCGGTGCGCGCTCTGCAAATCCACTACAGCACCGGCCTCACTCCCTGCAGCATTAACGATGTGTGGGACTGCGGCACCGTCAACCGCGGCCCTTACTCGGTGTTCTACGGCGTGCCTGTTGCCCTGATCGGCATACTCGGCTACACCCTCCTGTTTGTGATGGAAGCTTTGAAGTATTGGCGGGTGATGGCCGTCGCCGCGGTAGGCGCGCTGGGGTTTTCTCTTTATCTGACGCACATCGAAGCCAGCATCCTGCAGACGTGGTGCGAGTATTGCGTGGGATCGCTGATTACCATCAGCCTGATCACGGTGCTGGCCATTATTCAGCTGATCGTGCGGCGGCGTGCGGGCGCACGCCAAAGTGAAGCCGCAACCATTGGGGGCTAAGTAGCCCTCTTTACCTACTTGTTTCCAGTCATTCTCATGCTTTGGCGCAGGCGCTACTCGTAGCGCAGCGCGATCAAGGGGTCTACTCCCGTCGCACGCCGTGCTGGCAGGGCACAGGCGGCCAGTCCTACGCCCACCAATACCGCCACGACCGCGACGAAGGTCAACGGATCTCTGGTGGAAACGCCCCAGAGCTGGCTGGCCATGTAGCGGGTCACGAAGACGCTGGCCACTTCGCCCAAAATGATGCCCAGTCCGATCAATCCCAGGCCGTTGAACAGAACCATGCGCAGGATAGCGCCCCGCTGCGCGCCCAGCGCCATGCGAATCCCGATCTCATGTGTGCGCAAGGAAACGGAGTAAGACATGACGCTGAAAACTCCCACAGCCACCAGGGCTAAGCCGATGCCGGCGAAAATCGCGATCAGGATCATGCTGAACTCGGGCTTGGAATATGCGTCGCGCTGCAGGATGCCATCCAGAGGGCGGCTGTCGCTGGTGGCTACGTTGGGGTCTACGGACCAGATTTGGTTTTCTACGCTCGGCAGAACAGAAAGAGGCTCGACCGCGGTACGCACCAGAAGCGCTCCGCTGAGGGAATTGATGGCGGTATAAGGGACAAAAGCCTCCGGCATGGTGGAATCCTGCAGTCCGCGGTTCTTGGCGTCGCCCACCACGCCGATAATTTCAAAGTAGGCGTTGTGCGGCATGTCTGACATGTCATCGAGCACCTTGAATTCTATGCTGTGTCCCAGTGGGTCCTGCGTGCCGAAATAGTCTCGGGCCAGCGCCTGGTTGATTATGGCCAAGCGCCGCCCGCCAGCAACGTCGGCCTCCGACAGCAGGCTGCCACGCAGCAGCGGGATCTGCAGGGTGCGAAAGTAGCCTTGGCTGCAGAGCTCCACCATGGTCATCCAGGGACCCGAGTGCGGCTTACCGGGAATGGTTATGTCGGTACGCGGTCCTCCAAACGGCGGCCGGCCGAGAGACTGTGTGGCCGATACAACTCCCGGCAAGGCGCTCACCCGCCGCAGGAGTTCCTGAAAGAAAACGCTCCTCTGCTGCGGTGTTTTATAACGAGCCTCGGGAAGCGGCGTGGGTACCACCAGCACGTTGCTCGGGTTCATTCCGAGGTTGACGTGCTCCAGGGCGAACAGAGTGCGCAGCATCAGCCCGGCGCCCACCAGCAACATGATGGAAAGCGCCACCTCCCCTACCACCAGGGCGGAGCGCAGCTTGCCGCGGCGCAGCTCAGTCCCCGCTCCCCGGCTGCTGTCCTTCAGGCGGCTCTGCAGGTCTCCGCGAACAGCGTAGAGCGCGGGAGCCAGACCGCAGAGCACAGTGGTGACAGCAGCGACCAGTAAGGCAAATCCCAGCGCCCCGCCGCTCATGACTACTTCCGTCTCGGCGGGAATGGTGTCCGGCGGAATCACCTTAATGACGAGCCCTAAGCCGACATAGGCGAGGACACAGCCGATGGCGCACGCCGCCAGCGCCAGCGTAAAGCTCTCTACCAGCAACTGCCGGATGATGCGCCCACGACTGGCACCCACCGAGGCGCGAACAGCAATCTCCTTTTGCCGGGCGGTGGCGCGCGCCAGCAGCAGGTTAGCCACATTACTGCACGCGATCAGCAACAGCATCCCTACCGCCGCGGCCAGCATGTAGATGACGCTGCGAAACTGCCGTATCACCTCGTCCAGCAGTGTGTGCGCCGAAGTGGTGAATTCCTTGGGATAGTCATGCGGAGCTAATCTTGCCAGCCGCCGCGCCACAATTTCCCATTGCGCATTAACCTGCGCCAGGGTGACTCCCGGCTTCATCCGTCCCAGGGTCCACCACCACATGTGCTGGGTTGTGGCGTCGGTGCCCTGGACGTTGTAGGGCAGCCACATGTCGGCATCGCCCAGCAGGAAACGCGGCGGCATGATGGCCACCAGCGTCCGGCGCTCGCCGTTCAGGGTGAAGGTAGTGCCCAGAATTTTCGGATCGCTATTGAATTCTTTCCGCCACATCCGAGCGCTCATGGCAAACACGGGAGGCGCTCCGGGCTGGGCATCGGCGCGCGTGATGGCGCGCCCCAGAATGGGTTGGACGCCAAGAAACTCGAAAGTATTGGGCGTCTCGAAATGACCATTTGCCAGCTTGGTGCGGCCGCCCACGGTGTAGAACATGTCCGTGCCGGCATCTCCCATTACGTCCTCGAAAAGGTTCATCTCCTTGCGCAGTTCGAGAAAAGCAGGGGTCGGGTTGGAGGTGTCGCCATAATCGTCAGGAGAACGGCTCGGCTCGCGCACATAAACATTGACCAGCCGGTCCGCGCCAGCGTAGGGGAAGGGATGCAGCAGGACAGAATCAATAACGCTGTAGATGACGGTGGTAGCGCCGATGCCGAGCGCGAGGGCAAAAATGCCCAGCAGCGCGAAGGTTCGGTCTTTGCGAAAGCCACGGAGGGCGTAGCGGAAATCCTGCAGCAGCGAACCCAGTTGGTTCATGAGCGCCCTCGCACTTCTACGCTGCCGTCGGAGCGGCAAAACAGCAACTGCGGAAAATCCTCGGGAATGTTACACCGGTACAGGCCTGTGCTTATTGACCGATGGAACAGGCAATCGTCAACCAGCAATACGTGAATTTTCCCCTCTTTGTTCCACCCGCATGCGCAGGCCGTATTTGGGGCGCAAGGTGATTAGCGCCTGAGGTTCCACCCTGTGGCCGGGCTCAAGGCGGAGCTTCCATTTCTGGCCGATGGTGGCCAGCGCCAGCACGCCTTCCATCCAGGCAAAGGATTCGCCTATGCACTGCCGCGGTCCCACGCCAAAGGGGAAGTAAGTCATCTTTGGCCGCGCCGCCCTGGCCTGTGGAGAGAAGCGCTCGGGATCGAAGCGCAGTGGATCGGGGTAGTAGCGCGGATCGCGGTGCATTACGTACTGGCTCATAAGCACGGTGGTGCGCGCCGGCAGCCAGTAGGGCCCGAGGGCGAAGTCGCGCAGGGCGCGCCGTCCCATGGCCCACGCCGGAGGATAGAGGCGCATGGATTCGGCCAGCACCATTTCCGTGTAGCGCAGGCGCGGCAGGTCATCCACTGTGGGCAGGCGGCCGCCCAGCACCTCGTCCACTTCGGCGTGAAACTTTTCTTCTTTCAAAGGATTTTGCGACAGCAGGTACCAGGTCCAGCTCAGCGCATTAGCAATGGTTTCGTAGCCGGCCAGGAAAATCGTGATCACCTGATCGCGCAGGTAGGCCCGGTCCTGGAGAACGGGAAACGCCTCCACGAGCATGGAGAGCAGGTCGTCGCCTGGCGGAGTGCGGCGATGGTCTTCGATCATGCGGTAAACGGTGGCGTCCAGCCGGGCGCGTGCGCGCTTGAAAGTGCCGACCTTGGGCAGTGGCAGATGAACCAGCGTTTCCGCGGCCGGCATCACGATCATGTAGTTGTACATGCCCATTATGGTGTTGATAGCCGCGGCCAGCTCGCGCGCTTCAGGGCCCAAGGCGGTGCCGAACAGGGTCCCGGCCACAATCGCCAGCCCCATC
>DASYWT010000286.1:0-11758 GCA_035935775.1 Terriglobales bacterium | reverse complement strand
GAGCGGCGAGGTTCTCCTTAGATCCGCTTGGAAATCACTGCCCCTTCGCCTGGTATTGTTTGCTTTTCCCGGTGCGGGAGTTGTACACGGCAATGCGTCCGTCAGGCCACGCTGTCAGTTCCAGATAATGCCCGGCGTCAGGGCCATCAAGGTTGGCGATGTATGGCGCGGGTTCATTGTGCGCCGTCCCACCCTCGTCGGAAAAGTGCAATTGCCACAGGTCTTCCAGCCCGGGCGATTTGCTCACAATGTCCCAGGTGGAAGGCGTCCCCCCTTTTTTCGCCCCGTTATCCATCACCGAAACGCGCGCCGCAATCGCGTCCACCAGTTCAGAACTGCTGCTCTGCGACCATCCGTGGTGGGAAACAATGAAGATGTCCACCTTGCCCAGTTTGTTGGTGGGGCACATCAGTTGGGCTTCCTTGTCCTTGGTCAGATCGCCCAAATCCAGGATGCGCAGCTTGCCGAAGGTGATAAGCGTACCCAGCGAGCGCCCATTTTCCGTCTGGTCGGAAGCCTCTTTCTCGGCGCCTTTGCAGTAAGGATTATTTTCACCCGCTCCGGGAAGCGGATGCGCAATCAATGCCCCGTCGGAACTGATCACGGTGGCACGCATTCCCTGGATGGGAAGCGTTTCCCCGGGCCTCTCCGTGATGCGCTTGTATTTTCCTGTCGCCAGCAGGCGCTGGTAAGCCTTCCAGCCCTCTACCGTGGGCGCGTCGTTGTTCTCGCGGTTGTCGCCGTGATCCAGGAAGGTGCCAATGGGAATTTGCGCGGCCAGTTGCGGGAGCCCGCCTGCATGGTCGGTGTGAAAGTGCGTGATCAGCACATAATCAATCCTGCTGATGCCCGCCTTTTTCACCGCCGCGACAATGCGGTCCGCGTCGCGGTCATTGTGTCCCGGCCAGCCCGCATCAATCAGCAGCGACTGTTTCGCCGGGGTGACAAACAACGTCGCCTGCCCGCCTTCCACATCCACAAAATAAATCTGTAAAGCTTGACCCGCGGACGTGGGCGCTCCCCAGGCCGCAGGCAGCGTGCAGAAGACCAGTGCGCCTGAACAGGCGGCGAGTACGCCGAAGAGTCTGAATGCGGCAGAAGCGCGAACGGCTTTTGTTTTTAGCCGGGAGAACAAGCCACGCATGGGGAGAGGCTCCGCTGTCCAGTTTGCAATCGAACCGCGCCATCATCGGCGCAGTCCCCATTGTGCGTCAAGTCTCGAGCAGGCTGGAGGAAAGTCTGCCTGCTCTCTTTGCGCTATGATTTCTATCCGCTTGCGCCGCTCAGGAGGACTACTCAAGAAGGTGGAGCAGCCTTCGGCCCTGCGTCAAAGCGAGCAAGTCATCGGCTTCAGCCCCTGAGGTACTTGTTGCAGAAAAGATGCGGGAAACGCTCGAGAGCACCTCAGGGGCCAAAAGCCCGCATCGCTGCTGCGTTTTTCTGCAGACCTGAAGGTCTGCGCCACCCCTCGTGAACGACGAGCTTCCAGGGAGGTCTTAACTCGTGTCCGCAAATCCGCAACGCACGCCCACGAATAAAAAACTTCGCAGCCAGGAATGGTTCGGACGCCAGGACCGGGAAGGTTTCATTTACCGCAGCTGGATGAAAAATCAGGGCTGGCCCCACGACCTGTTCGAGGGCCGGCCGGTCATCGGCATCTGCAACACCTGGTCGGAGCTGACGCCCTGCAACGGTCACTTCCGCGAACTCGCCGAGTTCGTCAAGCGCGGCGTGTGGCAGGCCGGCGGCTTTCCCCTGGAGTTTCCCGTCATGTCGCTGGGCGAGACCCAGCTTCGCCCCACCGCCATGCTGTTTCGCAACCTGGCCAGCATGGACGTGGAAGAGTCCATTCGCGGCAATCCCATTGACGGCGTCGTTCTGCTCATGGGCTGCGACAAGACCACCCCTTCGCTGCTCATGGGCGCCGCTTCCTGCGATCTGCCCACCATCGGCCTCTCCGGCGGCCCCATGCTCTCGGGCAAATTCCACGGCTGCGATCTGGGTTCCGGAACCAGCATCTGGCAGATGTCGGAACAGGTGCGCTCCGGCAAGATGAGCCACGAGGAGTTCTTCGCCGCCGAGAGCTGCATGCATCGCTCCAAGGGACACTGCATGACCATGGGAACCGCTTCCACCATGGCCAGCATGGTGGAGGCTCTGGGCATGAGTTTGCCGGGAAACGCCGCCATTCCCGCCGTGGACGCGCGCCGTAACACTCTTGCCCAGATGACCGGCCGGCGCATCGTGCAAATGGTGAACGAGGAACTGCGCATGTCGCGCATCTTGACCCGCCAGGCGTTCGAAAACGCCATTCGCGCCAATGCTGCCATCGGCGGCTCCACCAACGCGGTCATTCACTTGCTCGCTCTCACTGGCCGCGTCGGCGTGCCCCTGGCCCTCGATGACTTCGACCATCTCGGAAACGAAATGCCCTGCCTGCTTAATATCCAGCCCTCCGGCGCGTATTTGATGGAAGACTTTTTCTATGCCGGCGGCTTGCCTGCCGTTCTGCGCGAGTTAGGGGAAGGCGGAGCCCTGCACCGGGATGCTTTGACCGCCAATGGCGAACCCATGTGGGCGAATGTGAAAGATGCGCCTTGCTGGAATCGCGACGTGATCCACAGCTTTCAGAAACCATTCAAGGAAAATGCCGGCATCGCGGTCCTGCGCGGCAGCCTGGCTCCAGATGGCGCCGTGATCAAAATTTCCGCTGCCAGCCCGCACTTGTTGCGTCACCGCGGGCCTGCCGTGGCGTTTGATTCCATCGAAGATTTCTACGCGCGCATCAATGACGAGTCGCTCGACGTGGACGAAGACTCGGTCCTAGTGCTCAAGAATTGCGGGCCCCGCGGCTATCCCGGCATGGCGGAGGTCGGCAACATGCCGCTGCCGCCCAAGTTGCTGCGCCAAGGCGTGAACGACATGGTGCGGATTTCCGACGCCCGCATGAGCGGAACCGCCTACGGGACCGTGGTGCTGCACGCCTGCCCCGAAGCCGCCGCCGGCGGCCCACTCGCCCTGGTCCAGTCCGGCGACATGATCACTCTCGATGCGCCGAAACGCCTTTTGCAGCTGGAGGTGGACGAGGCAACCCTCGCCGCCCGTCGCGCCCGGTGGAGTCCTCCCCCGCTGCCTCAGCGTGGATGGGAAAGGCTCTACGTGCAACATGTGCTGCAGGCGAATGAGGGGGCCGATCTAGACTTTCTGGTTGGCCACAGCGGCGCCAAAGTCGGCCGTGACTCGCACTGAAAATGTTTGCGGTAAGGCACCGGCCAAGGTCCGCAAAGGTCGGCGACATCGAGAAGTCGGATATAGGAGAGCTGACTTGTCGCTCGCCGCCTGGATTCACGGAGCCAGGATGGTCGGGTTGCGCCTCAGCGCATGGAGGGCAAAATGACGGAAACCGCATCGTCGCCGAGGAAACTGATCGTGACGTGCGTCTGCGCGTCCCCCGTGCGCCCATCCACCCGCGCCGGAGCGTAGCGCCACTGCCTTACCGCCCGGACAGCAGCAGCCGCCAGGGCGCGGTCGCCGCTCAGTACCTCAACTTGCTTTACCGAGCCATCGCTCCCCACAACCGCCTTCAGCACGACTTTGCCGACGAGGTTCGGGTTGGGAGCTACCGGATAGATGAATCCGGAGCGCGGCGCCTCCTCAATTTGCGGCAACGCTGCTGAATCAGGAACAGGGTTCGGCGGCGCGGGCGCGGGCGCGGCCTGCTTGAGCCCACTCGGACTGGCAGACGTCGCGCTTGCAGCCGGAGGCAACGGTTTCGCTGCCGGCCTGCTTTCAGCCATGATTATCGGCTTGGCGACTGCCGTTGCAACCTCACCTTCATGCTGCCTCTGCGCATTGGCAACCGGAGCGGCTTGTGGCTTTTGTTGACCGGCGATGCTCGGCGGTGTCGCCGGCACAGGCGCTTGCGCAATCCCGAGCTGCGGCAACCTCCACAGCGGAGCCGTCCAGAAGACGAGCACCAGCACCACGGCAACGCTGGCACCGAGCAGGGCAACGGTCCAAGGGTTCCGTTTCCCGCGGCGCTCGTTGCCATGGTCTTCGCCACTCGTCGCGGGCGTGACGGCTTCAGGTATCTCGCTGGCGGGTGAATCCCCCGGCATGCGGGACGCCACTTCCGGCGCAACCGCGCGTTTCACCGGCGCCGTCTCCGCGGGCGCGGCAGCGCTGGATTCCAGCACCGTCTCCTCCGCTTTGCCCAGCAGCACGAATTTCTCGTCGCTAACCGCCGGCTGCGCGGTGGCGGTTGCCTCAGCCATCTCCGCCGTGGAAGGCAGCGCCAGCACCCTCATGTTTTCGACGATGCCGATAATGGCGCTTGCCGGCACCCGGTCGGCCGGCGTCAAAATCGCGTTGCGGCTCAGACCCTCAATCAACCGTTTCTGCCGGCGGTTCAGAATCTGTTGCGGCAAGCTGTGAAAGTTGCGAAAGGTCCAGCGCAGATACAGGCGTTGCCACAACGTCGGGCACACGTATAAACGGCCCACATCCGTGCGAAGTTCTACTACTCCATGTTCGATTTTTGAAACCGCCGTCATCCTGAGGCCTGCTGCGGAACCGAGTGTTCCTGGGAGTCGGCGCGCCCTGGGGGAGCAGGTTAATTATATGATGGAAGCCCGCGGCAGCGATCAAAAAATCATGCGCCGGCGCGGCTCCTCTGCAAGAAATTCGTAGCCCGGAATGAAAACATTTTCTCCCCGCGCTCCAGATCTTCCACCGGTTCCCTTTGTGCTAGCCCAACCGTTTCGAACCGATTACCGGTGCTCCCCCTCGTTTCCCCGTCCCGCGGATGCGGAGGACCAGAACCGCGTGGGGTGAAACAACGGCACTCCCCCGCTGCTTTAGCCGGCCATAGGAGCCCCTGTCGCGCCGCTTGTAAGTACTAAGTTGCTTTGTTTCAGTTAGTTGGTATAGGTAACATCAAGTGAATTACGGACGGAAGCCGGTATGGCACTGATGTGCCATTCTCCCCCGTCTGCCAGCCCCGTAGCATGGCATCACCATCGCCGTAGGTGGCGAAATTTGGGTAGTTGGAGAAACGAACGTGAAAGAACTCTTGATGAACCTTTGGTCCAACGATGAAGGACAGGACATCGCCGAGTACGCAGTTATGTTGGCGGTGATTCTGGTCATCGTGGTGGGAACGATCCGGCTGATCGGCACGCAGGCGAATAACGTCTTCTCGCAGACAGCCAGCGCTATTGGATCCTAAGTCCCGCCGGTCTGCATCACTCGCAGCTAAACTCCCCCTTTTTCTTCCTTGGCTTCTTGATTCCGAGGTTGCGGCGATTCTCTCCACACCCGCCATATTCCGGCGGGTGTTGCCTTTCGCTGGGGTAATTACCGGTGTGCCAGCCCGCCGCCACTTTCGTGCCATTCCGTACCACAGCGGCTCTGGGTAGTATTGGTTTCGGCGAAGTACCTGGGGGAGGGTACGAGCCTGGGGAGCAGCGGACAGTGTTCCGCGCTCCCTTTTTTATTTTTTCTCCGGTCTGTTCTGAAAAGTGCTGCGCCGTGTCACTCCACAACAGGCGCGCCTACCGCCAATGAAAGCGCTCCTTGATCCAGTTCCCGGCAGGACTTGTAGCCGCTTAGCGCCAGAGTAATGTCCAGGTCAGCCAGGAAGTTGAGCAGCACCTCGCGCACGCCTTGTTCTCCGCCCACCGCCAGCCCCCAGATGTAGAGCCGGCCCAGCAGCACCGCTCGCGCCCCCAGGGCCAGCGCCTTGATGGCATCAGCCCCGCGCCGAATGCCGCTGTCGAACAGCACCGGAACGCGGTCCTTCACCGCGCTCACCACGATGGGCAGGGCGTCCAGGGCAGCAATGGCGCCGTCCACCTGGCGCCCTCCATGATTGGACACGATAAGGCCGTCTACGCCGTTTGCCAGCGCCCGCTCCGCGTCTTCGGCGCACAGAATCCCTTTCAGCAGGATGGGCAGGCGCGTCTGCTTCCGCAGAGAGCCCAGGTCTTCCCAGGTCAACGACATATTGGAGCAGATCCCGCCCCATAGCCGCACTGCGGCCTCGGGGTCTTCCTGCGGCGGTCGCCTCAGCAGCGAGCGAAAAACCGGGTCGGTAAGAAAGTTGGCCAATCCTTCTCCCAACAGGAAAGGTAAATAGGGGTGCTGCAGGTCGCGTTCGCGCCAGCCCAGAATGGCGGTATCGAGCGTAACCACCAGCGCTGTGTAGCCTGCCTCCTCTGCCCGCCGCAGCAGGCTGGCCGTCACCTCCGGATGCGTGGGCCAATAGAGTTGGAACCAGCGTGGCCCATCTCCACAAGCCTGTGCCACCTGTTCCAGCGGACGTGAAGAAAGCGTGCTGAGCACGCTGGGCAGGCCCAGGAAAGCCGCTGCCCGCCCTGTGGCCAGCTCCGCTTCGCTGTGAATAATGCCTTGCACGCCCACCGGCCCCAGCAGGACCGGCGCCGGAAGCTTGGCGCCCAGCAGCTCAACACTCAGGTCGCGTTGCGATACATCGCGCAGCATGCGCGGCACGATGCGCCAGCGGTAGAAGGCCTCTCGGTTGGCGCGCGCCGTCTGCTCCCCTCCCGCCGCTCCCGCCACGTAATCGTAGGCGCGCGGCTCCAGCACCTCTTTCGCTCTTTGCTCCAGTGCGTCCGGTGAAAGCGGCACAACCGGCTTCGCCCCTTTGAGCCCCGCCTGGTAGATTTCCAGTTGCCGCTCTACCCCCGAATACTTCGCCTGCGCTGCTTTACTTTCCATAGAAGTCGGCAGATTGTACACCGCTTCCCCGCTCGCCTTCTGATTGCAGTAAATTAGTTGGCTGGGGGTTTACGACAATGGCGAATGCAGCGGTTTCCGATCTTGCCAGCAAAACTTGTGTTCCCTGCCGCGGGGGCGTGCCGCCGCTGAAGGGCGCGCAATTGCAGTCATTCAAGAAGCAGCTGCCCGGCTGGACCGTGGTCAACGAACATCACGTCACTCGAGCCTTCAAGTTCCCTGACTTCCGCCAGGCCCTGGAATTCGTCAACCGGGTTGGCGAACTGGCCGAGGAGCAGGGCCATCATCCCGATATTGTCCTTAAGTGGGGTGAAGTGGGCATCACCACCTATACCCACAAAATTGACGGGCTGACCGAAAGCGACTTCATCCTGGCGGCCAAGATTGACCGCCTGGCGGAAAAATAGATCGCCGGGGATCATAAGCAAACTCCAGGTTTGCCCATCATTCGCTCAGGTACGCAGTTCGCGATAGAATACGCGGCGTTTTAGGGGGAGGAATGGGCTTCTGCGCCGGCACTCGGCTGGGACCGTACGAAATTGAATCCGCCCTGGGCGCGGGCGGGATGGGCGAAGTGTATCGCGCCCGCGATACTCGGCTGGAGCGTACGGTCGCCATCAAAGTACTGAATTCGGCGCTGGTGGCAAATCCCGACCTGAAAGTGCGCTTCGAACGCGAAGCGCGCACGGTCTCGCAGCTCAATCACCCAAACATCTGCACCTTGTATGACGTGGGCCACCAGGACGGCACGGACTTTCTGGTTATGGAGTGCCTGGAAGGCGAGACGCTGGCCGAGCGGGTCAAGCGTGGGCCGCTGGCGACCGACGACGTGCTGAAAATCGCCATCCAGATTGCCGACGCCCTGGAAAAGGCGCACCGGGCCGGCATCGTGCATCGCGACCTCAAACCGGGCAACGTAATGCTGACCAAGACCGGCGCCAAGCTGCTGGACTTCGGCCTGGCGAAACCAGCGATGATGGGAACTGCCGCCGGGCACAGCGCGCCTCTGCTTAGCGCCGCCCTCACGATGACTTCGCCCACGCCACACGCCTCGCCGTTAACCTCGGCCGGCGTGCTGGTGGGGACCATTCAATATATGTCGCCGGAGCAGATCGAGGGCAAGGAAGCCGATGCCCGCAGCGACATTTTCGCCTTCGGCGCCATGCTCTACGAAATGGCCACCGGCAAACGGGCTTTCGACGGCAAATCGCAGCTCAGCGTCGCCACCGCGATCTTGGAACGCGATCCGGAAACGCCCCCGGAAACACTCGCCAAATTTCCCCGCGCCTGGAGCCAGGTTCTGCGCGGGTGCCTGGCCAAGAATCCCGACGATCGCTTCCAGTCGGCGCAGGACGTCAAGCTGCAGCTCACCTGGATGGGGGAAAACTTGCGGGATGTGCCCTCCCCCGGCAGGCCGGCGGCGAGCCCTCGCTGGCTGTACGCCTCCATGGCGATTCTGGCCCTGCTGGCCGCCGGCGCGCTGGTGGCCTGGTGGCGCGCTGCCCGCGCCCCGGCAGAATCGCCGGCCGTCGCTTTTGCGGTGGATATGGGGCAGCGGCAGGAGGTGGCTGTGGATACGGGCCGCGCGGTCGCCGTCTCGGCGG
Organism: Terriglobales bacterium; assembly: GCA_035935775.1. Classification (GTDB taxonomy): domain Bacteria; phylum Acidobacteriota; class Terriglobia; order Terriglobales; family Acidobacteriaceae; genus JAICWP01. The sequence continues at coordinate 3,398 of DASYWT010000286.1, read as the reverse complement.
ACGGCACCCATACCGCGTTCGTCGTCTCCGACAACGGCCTCCCCCATCTGGTGGTGCGCCCCACCAACGGATTCGATTTTGTCGCCATTCCCGACTCCAGCGACGCGGTGTTCCCTTTTTTTTCCGCCGACGGCCAGTGGGTTGCCTTTTACAGTCACGGCAAGCTGCAGAAAGCTCCCATCGCCGGCGGTGAGCCGATGGTGATCTGCGACCTGCCCTCCTTCTTCGGGGGCGTTTGGCGCAGCAACGACACCATCGTGGTGGCCGCTCCAGTCATTGGCATCGGCTCCGTCTCGGCTAACGGAGGCACGCCGCAAGCGGTGAAATTCGCCGACGGCCAGCACCACACCTTTGTCTGGCCGGCCCTGATTCCCGAAACTTCCTGGGTTATCGCGACGGAATGGGTAGACGAAGGTCCGCGACTGGTGGCGGTGCAGACCGATACGGGCGCGACCCATGTGGTGCAGCGCGACGCCTCGTCAGCCGCGTACGGCAACGGCGCCCTGCTCTACTACTCCGGCGGACGCGTGTGGGAGGCGCCGTTCGACAGGCAAAAAGCCGTGCTCACCGGCCCGGTGCGCTTGTTGGCCAATGGCGTGGATCAGCACGACCTGGTCCCCCAGTTTGACGCTTCGCGCAATGGACTGCTCGCCTTCGTTCCCGGAGAGCCGGGGAACTTCACCCGCAGCCTGTACTGGCTGGATCGCCACGGCAACGCCACCCGGGTCGCGCTGCCTTCGGAAGATTACGTGGATCCGGCGATCTCTCCCGATGGCAAGCGCTTCGCCATTTGTGTGCGGCGCACCATCGAGCAGCAACTCGCGGTGTATGACATTGACCGTGGTGTGCTTCTGCGCCTCAGCCGCTTCGGAACGCGGAACGCCGCGCCGGCCTGGACTGCCGACAGCAAGTCGGTGCTGTACGACAGCAGCGGCACAGACACGAAATTCGGGATCTACTCCATCGCCGCCGACGGCAGCAACTCACCCGAGCTCCTGCATGCCCTGACCAGCAACGGCCACGTCACTTCAGCCTCCCCCAAGGGAGTCGCCATTGTGCAGATGAATGATCCCGCGACCATGGTGGACCTGTACACGCTCCCCCTCGCCGGCGGACACGATCTGACGCCTTTCCGGCGCACGCCGGCGGTGGAGCGGGAAGGCAGTTTCTCTCCTGACGGTAATTACGTGGCTTACGCCTCCAGCGAATCCGGACGCAGCGAGATCTTCGTGGAACGGGTTGGCGGAGGCACTGGGCGGTGGCAGGTTTCCACCGCCGGCGGCGAGCAGCCGCGCTGGTGCCATAACGGCAAGGAGCTGTTCTATCGGAATGGCAGTCGCATCTATAGCGTTTCCGTGGACACGCGCCAGACTTTTGCCGCTTCCCCGCCTGCTGAGGTGTTCAACGTGGACTTCGACCGCGGCGGCGCCGTCTCCGGCTACGACGTCAGTCCCGACGGGCAGCGTTTTCTGGTGACTCGTTCCGACCAGCCCAATCCCACGGAAGTTCGCTTCGTCATGAACTGGCCCGCTTACACCGCCGCCACCAGCAAGTAACCGGCTGCGGTATCTGACATCGTGGCCGCCAATCCGGAGGTGATTGAATCGCGTCTGGATAATGAATGCTGGGGCCGCGAACCCTACTTGTAGTTCAGGGCCAGCACCCGGTTAGCGCCGTTCTGTGTCTCGTAGGTGACTTCCACCTCGTGGCCTGCGGGCAGCTGGTTGCGCAGGTCGCCTTCAAAAAACAACAGGCGCGCCGCTCCACGATTAGGCCGCAAGGTCACGATGGACTTGTCCGGCTGCCCGACAGGGCTCTCAAAAAACAGAACGTCCTCCACCAGGCCGCGCTCGGTATAGGTGCCGGCCGCGCTGGCTGCGAACTGGGCTCTTCTTGCGGGCACGCGCCCGGCTCTCCCCACCCGTTGCCGGCGCCGCCATTCCGCCATGGCATTGGCCGCCATTACTCCCGACATGGCCAGCAGAATCAGCGTGTAGAACAGGTTGTCCACGGTGTCGAACGAGCCCTGCGCCATGATGTAGGCAATTCCCAGCAGAGGCACGATGGCCAGCACAAGCGAGGCGATTAGCACAATTGATTCTCCGCAGAAGCGAAACTGAGTGGGCTTGCCTGTCTCCACGGCCCGCATTCCGTTAGAATGTGGGTCTTGCGGCAAAACCTCCAGGAGCGGGATGAGATTCCAACCGAGCTGCTCCGCGAAGGCAGATTGATGTCCTCACGTGCCCATGGCTTTTCCCTGGTAGAGGTCCTGATCATTACGGGACTGGCAATGTTGCTTGCCGCCGCGCTCGTGCCTCGGCTCCTGAATTCCCGTATTGCCGCCAATGAAGCCAACGCGGTGGTCAACGTGGATATTATCACTTCCGCGCAACAGTCCTACAAGACTGCCTATCCCGCGATTGGCTACGCCGATTCCCTCTCCCGCTTGGCCGCCGTCTGCAACCAGCGCACTTGTCAGCCGACGGCTGAGCATGCCTGCCTGATTGACTGCAATCTCCCAGGGGCAACGGTGCGCTCGCAGAACGGCTATTTCTACGGGCTCAGCGCTGACGGCCCCTCCGCCTCCGCTCCAAACTCGACTTACGTGGTGGCCGCAGCTGCCGAAAAAATTCACAAAACGGGCGACCATGACTTCTGCGCTGTGGAAGATGCGAAGATCCGCTGGCAAGCTCCTGGTGCGGCTGCGCCCGCTGGCTCCATCACCCATTCGCTGTGCCAGCATCTGCCGGTGATGCCGTAATGACTCCTGCCTTCGCCGCCGAGCGCCACCTCCCCAGCCTGCGCCGGCGCCTGCTTTATTCTCCCTTGCTCATTGTCGCGGTGGCATTTCTGGCCCGCGTGGTGAGCATCATCTTTCACCATCGTTACGACATCCCCGCTGCATACGGGCACCTTTTCTTCGGCTTCGAAGTGGGCAGAATCGCCAGCGCTCTCGCCTCCGGACACGGCTTCAGTTCGCCTTTCCCCAGCCCCTCCGGCCCCACCGCCTGGCTGGGCCCGGTGTATCCGCTCATGGTGGCCGGCGTGTTCAAGATTTTCGGTATTTACACCTCGGCCTCAGCGCTGGCGGTAATGGTGATCAACGCCGTGTTTTCCGCGCTCACCTGCCTGGCCATCTACCTCATCGGCATGGAACTGTTCGCCCCCGCCGTGGCTGTCCTCGCCGCCTGGGCCTGGGCTCTCCTGCCTTACTGCATCAACTGGAGTTTCTGGATCTGGGAGACCACGGTTTCCACTTTTCTGTTTGCCTTATTGTTCTGGCTTACGCTTCGCCTGGCCCGCCAGCCTCGGGCGCGCACCTGGGCGCTGTACGGTCTGCTGTGGGGCGCGCTGGCTCTCACCAACGCTTCCTGCCTGTCGTTTCTGCCCGTGGCCGC